>NZ_JAWRYR010000004.1:0-338068 GCF_046940275.1 Pantoea sp. SIMBA_079
TATGGCGCTCTGGTCCGGAATAGACATCTGCCTCCACGGGCCGCATGAATGCGGCCCCTGCGGAGATGCATTTACCGACACCAGGGTCATTCCGCAGGGACGCCATTTATGGCGCCCTGGCCCGGAATAGACATCTGCCTCCACGGGCCGCATGAATGCGGCTCCTGCGGAGATACATTTACCGTTCTCTACGTCATTCCGCAGGGGCACCATTTATGGCGCTCTGGTCCGGAATAGACATCTGCCTCCACGGGCCGCATGAATGCGGCCCCTGCGGAGATGCATTTACCGTTCTCTACGTCATTCCGTAGGGGCACCATTTATGGCGCCCTGGTTGCATGTAAAATCCGGTGTTAAATGGATACGCCAGGGCCGCATGCAGACAGCCTGAGCGGCCACGAAAAAAGGCGGAGGGGTGAGCTCCGCCTTGTTTCAAGTTCCGGTCAGTGCGCCTGACCGGTCAGTTGCAAAAGGGCAACGATGATTTGCAGGATAATCCGGACAATGTCCAGGAGCAATCGCACAAGTTCCATCACTTTCCTTCTCCTCTGACAGGAGCGCGCGCCATTCAGCGGCCGGGGCCCTGACCCTACCCGCCGGCCGCCTGAGCACATCTGTGAGGAGCGCTGAGCGGCACTCATTGCTAAAGCCACAGGCCAGCACCACCTGAAACCTGCCGGGATTTGACTATCCGCGCCCCTGAGAGTCATCAGAAAGCAACGATACTCCGCCCGCACTCAACACTGTATAACCATACAGTAATTTCCTGAAACTTGAAATATTTCCCGTCACATTTTATGATTCGCTGTGTGAGGAGTGCTGAGCACCCCGTTCGCCGCGCGGTTACCCGCCGCTTAAGCGAACCAAAAAAAAGGATTTGGCTGACCAGCCAAATCCTTTTCTATTTTTACCGGTAAAAACTACTGCGCCGCGCTGATGCGCCAGATCGCATCACCCGCATCGTCCGCGATCAGTACCCCGCCCTGATTATCCGTTGCCAGCCCCACCGGCAAACCGCGCACGTTTTTCTGATCGTCCGTGAGGAATCCGGTGACCACCGGCTGTGGTTCACCCACCGGCATGCCGTTTTCAAATTTAACCCACACCACTTTGTAGCCATTAAGCGGCGTCCGGTTCCAGCTGCCGTGCTCGCTGATAAACGCACCACCGCGATATTGCGGCATATTGTCTGCGCCGTAGAACAGCAATCCGAGCGGTGCAACATGCGAACTCAGGGCGTAGTCCGGCTTGATCGCTTTCGCTACCAGATCAGGCCGCTGCGGGCGGACCCGATCATCCACGTGCTGGCCAAAATAGCTCCAGGGCCAGCCGTAGAAGCCGTTGTCCTGCACTGAGGTCAGATAGTCAGGAACCAGATCGGAACCAATTTCATCGCGTTCATTTGCAATGGCCCATAGCTTACCGCTCTGCGGCTCCCACTGCAGCCCGGTGGGATTGCGGATGCCGCTGGCGTAGATGCGGCTCGCGCCGCTGGCTGCATCCACTTCCCACACCGCCGCACGCTGATACTCGGCACCCAGTCCATTTTCGGTGATATTGCTGTTAGAGCCGACACCGACATAGAGTTTACTGCCGTCCTGGCTGGCAAGCAGTGCTTTGGTCCAGTGGTGGTTAAGCTCACCCCCCGGCAGCGCCGTTACCTCTTCCGGCGCGGTACGGATTTCCGTTTGCCCGGTCTGATAAGGGAACTTCACCAGGCTGTCGGCATTAGCCACGTAAAGCGTGTTGCCAATCAGCTGCATACCAAAAGGCGCGTTCAGGTTTTCGATAAAGAGATGCTGCTCCCATTTACCGTTGACGTTACGCAGCAGCGAGATACGGTTGCCGCCCGGCGCACCTTTGCCTGAGGATTTCTGCACAATGCCCATGATGAGCTGCTTCGGGGCCGTTACCGGATTTTTCACCCCGTTGGCCTCGGCCACCAGCACATCGCCGTTTGGCAAAACATAGAGCTGGCGCGGGTGCATCAGCTTCGCCGGGATCCGCTCTATCTTCAGCCCGTCCGCCACTTTTGGCGTTTCACCGGTTTTCCACGGCGTCCCCTCCGGCACCTGCATAGGCGGCATGAAAAAATTCTGCGCTTTTGGCAGCTCGGGATTCGGTCCGATCTGTTTTTGCGGATCGAGAGAGGATCCGCTGTCGCAGGCGCTCAGCAGCGCAGCAAGACTGACAGCACTCAGAATGCGCAGTTTCATGGACGACCTCCCGGGATACGACGCGCGCGCAGCGCCAGCTGTACGTTGGCGATCAGCAGCAGCGCCACCACTATGGTCGACAGCGTAACGCCCACAGGTACCACCGCATACGCATCACGGCTATGAATAAAGGCGTTAACAATGGCCACCAGTATGGCCAGCAGCGAGAGCCAGAAGTGGGTTTTCTCACCGGCGGTGACGCCGCGAAACAGATGAATCAGGCTGATAATTCGCGGCAGAATAGCCAGCAGCAGACCAAACACAATCAGCCAGCTGGCGGCTTTGGTCCACATCACCACGAAGGTCTGCAGATAGAGGATATCAAACAGCCAGGCGGCAAAAAAAAAGCCCAGCGGCAGTGGCTCCAGCAAGGCATACAGCGTAATGCCGAACGCCGACTTTCCCGAGGTATGAAACATGGCACGCTCCCTTTAGAGTTTTCAGACGGCGGCGAGCCGACAGGCTTCGCCACGCCGCCAGAGAAATATTAGTAAAGATAAAGGGTAATGCGCAGAAAACCGGCAAAAAAGCTAGCAGTGCGGCCGGTAGTGGGCCAGTTCGCGCGCATCGTGGCTGCAAAACAGCGCAACGCCGCTCTGGGGCTGCAGCGAAAGTTCACGCAGCCGCTGCTGATTGATGCGCCACGCCTCGCGATCGCTGCACATGAGGCGCTGATAAGCGCGCAGACCCGGCGTGCAGTGGCGTCGGGTGTGATGCATCTCTCCACGATAAAACCAGGCATCGCCGCCATGCAGCAGCCAGCCATCGCCGTGGCGGATCGCCACGCCTGCGTGTCCGGCGGTGTGTCCCGGCAGCGGCACCAGCAGGATCTCATCACTGAGATCGTCTATGGCTCTGACCGCATCAAACCCGAACCAGCGTTCACCCTCACTGGCGTAGCCGCGCCAGCCATCGTGCGCGGTCCACTGCTGTGGCCGGAAGCGCTGACGCGCCAGCCAGCTCTGCTCACGTCCGCTGCGTACCGTATCAAGCTCGCGCTGCAGGAGATGGATCCGCGCCGCCGGAAAATCACTGATGCCGCCTGCATGATCAAAATCGAGATGGGTCAGAATAATATGCCGGACATCTTCGGCCTGAAAACCCAGCAGCTGAATTTGTCTCAGTGCACTCATCCGTTCACTGTAATGAATATTATTCAGCAGACGAAAAAAACCGGAAAGCCGGCGTTCCGGATAGCGCATATCATTAATTCCCAGTCCGGTATCCACCAGAATCAGGCCGTGCCGATCGCTTTCAATTAACAGACAATGACACACCAGTTCAGCAAAGGGGCCACGGCTGAAGCCATCAAACAGCGCCCCGCCCAGCGGGCACATGCAACCACAGTTCAGATGATGAATACGCATCCTCTCTCTCCCTGCGGCGCATAAAAATATTCCGCCGCTATAATCAGAAATTAGTCTGTTATTCAGGTATGCATCAGTTGCGGCATTATTGCAAAAAAAATTAATGACTGAATTAAATAAGCCAGTTGCAAATAACAAAATAACCGCAGCGCGTAGTGAGTTTGCCGGATAATTATAAATGACTTCTTTTGGAGATTATTAAACAAGTAAAATTGAGCCACGTATTATTAAAAAAGGCGCCCGCAGGCGCCCGTTATTATCCGCTGAACTGTGCAGCCCACCATAAACGCAGCATCAGTCCCCAGCGGCTGCTCCAGCCGCTGGTGGTACTGGTTACCCGGCCCTGATAAAGCACGATAAAGGTTGGCGTAGCCGCAATGTGCCAGCGCTGCCCCAGTTCACCGCGCGCGTCATTAACGGCTATGCCCTGCAGCCCTTTTTTTGTCAGCTGTTGTGTCACCTGCGCATCTGAACCCGATCGCAGCGCCACGCTTACCACCGGCACACCCTGCTGGCTGAGCCTCGCCACAACCGGCGTGGTCAGTTTGCAAACGCCGCACCAGCTGGCCCAGACGTAAACCAGCACCGGTTTTGATACGCTCAGCCCGGCCAAGCTCTGCTCACCCTGCAGCGTGGTGAGCGGCTGCTGTGCCAGATCGGCAGGCAGCTGCGGCGCGCGCAGCCAGTCAGCCGCCAGCATAATCAGCACGCCTGCCAGCAGCAGCCAGAGCGCTTCACGCAGCCAGCGCTTCAGCCGGCTCACGGTGCCGCCTTCAGCGCATCTTTCACCGCCGCCTCCAGCTGTGCATACGGCACCGCACCGCTGATCAGCTGATTACCCACCAGCGTGGCCGGGGTGCCCTGCACGCCCAGCTGCTGCGCCAGGGTCAGGTTGTGATTAATGGTATCCAGGCTCGCTTTATCCGGTGCCGCCAGGGTAATACCGGTTTTTTTCAGCGCGGCGCTGATGCTGGCCTCATCGTGATTGCCTTTTTTGGTCATCAGCATTTCATGCAGCTTCAGGAAGTTTTTCGGCTGCTGATTCCAGACCGTCAGCGCCAGTCGCGCTGAACTCAGCGAGCTTTCGGCACGATAAGGCAGCGGTTTAATCACCACCGCCACCTGCGGATACGCTTTCAGCAGCGTCGTAATATCGGCCTCAAATTTTTTGCAAAATACGCAGTTGTAATCGGTGAAATAGACCAGCGTCAGCGCCGGCTTTTCAGCGCCGATACGCGGCGATCCGGCATCGCTGAACAGCATATCACGGTTTTTTTCAACCATTTGCGCCACCACATTCTGCTGCTGTCGCGCAGCTTCCTTATCAAAGGCATCGGCGGCCTCAGCCAGTATGGCGGGGTTTTGTACCAGCGTTTCGCGGATCAGCACTTTGATACGCGCCTCCTGCTCCGGCGTAAAAGGGGCAGCAGCCAGTACCGGTGCGCTCAGCAGCAGCACAGCAAACAGGATATTTTTCATCATTTTTTTGCCTTATTCAGTGTGGAGAGCACCGCGTCACGGTTCAGCAGCGGTGACAAAATCTGACCCTGCGGCAGCGCCGGGCCATAAATCTGATTAAACGGAATGGCCGCCCGATCGCGCTGGCGCAGAAAGTCGCCAATGGCGGGATCCGGCTGTGTCCAGTCGCCGCGCAGCAGCACGACGTCCTCTGCACTCAGCGCGGCGCGAACGTCAGGCTGATTCAGCACCCGGGACTTATTAACCTTGCAGGTAATGCACCAGTCAGCGGTGATATCGACAAACACACGCCGGTTCTGCTGCAGCGCCGCGGCGATGGCGTGCTCTGACAGCGGCTGCCAGCGGAGTTCACCGGCATCCTCTGCCGGACGCGTCAGCAGGAACAGTGCCCCTGCTACCATCAGCACGACAGCCACCGCACCCGCCTGCTGCAGTGCGCGACGGCGCAGCAGCCAGATCAGCAGCATCAGCAGCAGCGCGGCGGCCAGCAGGCCTGCTGCGCGACTGCCCCAGTGCGGGATCAGCAGCGTAACCAGCCAGAGCGCTGCCAGCAGCATCAGTATGCCCAGCAGCGTGCGCAGATGAACCATCCAGCGTCCCGGACGCGGCAGCCAGCGCGCAACGCCCGGCAGCGCGGCCACCAGCAGCCACGGCACGCTCATGCCGATACCGAGCGCCGTAAACAGCAGCCAGAGCTGGGGCAGCGGCGCGGTCAGCGCATAGGCCACCGCCGTGCCGAGAAACGGCGCGCTGCACGGCGTTGCCAGCAGTGTGGCAAACGCGCCCTGCGCAAAGTGTCCCGTTAGTCCGTTCCCCTGATGCGTGGCCAGCCGGGTGTTAAAGGCTGAGGGCAGACGGAAATGCAGCAGATCAAACAGACTGGCGCTGAACAGAAACATGACGCCGGTCATCAGCAGCAGGAATCCGCTGTTCTGGAACTGTATGCCCCAGCCCAGCGCCTGACCGCTCAGGCGCAGCACGCTCATCAGGAGGGCCAGCAGCAGAAAGGAGAAGAGGATCCCGGCGCTGGATGCCAGAAACTGCAGGCGCGTCTGGTGACGGGTCTGTGCCTGCTGCTGCACCAGACCGCTCAGCTTGAGCGCCATAACCGGCAGCACACAGGGCATCAGATTCAGCACCAGACCGCCAAGCAGCGCCAGCAGCAGCACCGACCATAGCGTACTGCGCGCCTCGCTGCTCAGCAGCGGCTCCGCCTCAATCGTCACCTGGCTCTGCTGCGCCAGCCCGTTATCGCTGATCACCAGCGACAGCTGGCGGACGCGCAGGTCGGGTGCCGCATCGCCCCACTCGTCGGTCACGGTCACGCGTGCGCTGAGCGTGTTGCCCTGCACGCTGATCGCCGGTGCTGCCAGCATGCTGCCCGCCGGATAGTCAAAGAAGAGTTCGGGCGTGCGCCAGCCCGCCTGGCGTACCGCGCGGATCTGCAGCTCACCGTTCACAAAGCTGGCGTTCAGCTCATCAGTCAGCCCGGCACCGGGCGGAACCAGCCCCATCGCACGGGCAAAATCGCGATCAAATTCCGCCGCTGGCGGCCGGGCCAGATCGAGGCTGAACGGAAAATCCGTCAGGATACAGACGTCGCTGCACGTAGACAGCGTCAGCGTGCCGGTAAGCGTACGGCTGTCCGGCTGACGCTGCAGTGCGATCGGCAGCGTGACATTTCCCTTATAGCCCTGCGTGGTCAGTCCGCTGACATCAAAGCGTGCCGGTACAGGCCAGAACCACTGAGCGCTGATGCCGGGCGTCTGCCAGGCGATGGCCGGTGCCACGCCGCCTTCTCCCGGCGTGCGCCAGTAGGTTTTCCAGCCTGGCTGCAGATGAATATCAAGCAGCAGCCGGGTGTCGCCCGCCTGCGGCGCGGCGCGCAGGCGCACCTCAGCGTGGCTGTTTTGCGCGTTGCGCAGCCAGCCGGTATCCGCAGCCTGCGCACTCAGTACGCAGCCTGCCAGCAGGAGCAGCAGGCTCCTGAGTAAAACAGTCATGATAAATTCTCCGGTAAATAACAGGGGATACGCGAAACAGCGCGAAGTGTTATTCCCGGAAGACGCAGAGCGTAAGATGTCGCCGTCGCAGCGGCGGACGATGCGTTTTATGACGCCAGAAGAAAGAGAGATGTTGCGGTGCAGCAAGCGCTGATAGCAGTGCCATAACAAGCATCAGCAGCGGCAGTACGGCATCAAACACCGGTGTACTGCCGCTGAGGGATTTAGCGCTCAGTGCACAGGGCTTATCACTGCTGGCGGACGTATCATGCGCGCCGATCTCAGCGAAAACAGCAGCGGCGTTCACCGGCTGGGCGGGCAAATTGAAGCTGCGCTGTACAAGGCAAAACGCCAGCACCAGACAAGCGAGTGCCAGGATCCACGTTGCGCGTTGGGGCGATATCATCATGCCGCAGCCTCAGAGAAAAGTGCGGGCATTTTATGTAACGCCGCCGCAAACGCCAAGTTTTGCCGTGTAAACTTTTGTCGGGTGAGGCAGCGGCGCACGTTTGTGCCGGTTCAGGGCCGGTTAATCAGCACCCGCCAGCGCCGCCGCTGGCGCACCAGCTGCCGGAAAAGCTGCAGCATATGCGGCAGCGTCAGGGCGGCGACCGCCTCAGGCGTCAGACACGGCCCGCCCGCTTCGCGCCGCAGCAGATCCTGCGCCACCTGCCGGTTAGCGTGCGGCTGGCAGCGTTCCTGCAGCGTCTGCTGCCACGCGCGCAGCGTTTCGTCGTCACTCTGGCTCAGCACCGTCTGCATATCCAGCAGAAAGCGCCGGCAGTGGATCAGCAGGCGTACCCAGGAAATATCCGGCGACTGCAGCGCAAACAGCAGCCCGTCCACATCGGCGCAGCGCTCATAGCGGGCCGTGACCACATAGCCTGTCTGTTGCTCCACGCGCAGCCGCTGAAAAAAGCGCGGTGCCAGAAACAGCCCCAGCGCCTGCAGCGCCGCCAGGCTGATGTCATCCGGTGCCGTCAGGGGAATAAACAGCAGCAGCGCCTGGTCGCGGCCCTGACAGGCAACGGGCGTAATGCCACGCCGCAGCGGAGGCGATGCAGACGGCGTAGCCTGCCGCCTGAGCCTCGCCAGGCTCTGCGCGGCGTAGTGATTCAGATGCCGGTCATGCCCGCACCACGCCGCCTGCCAGCGCCGGGCTGACGCCGGATGCAGCAGCTGAGAGGGCAGCGTCTGCAGCAGCTGGCGGATAACAATGGCCGCGGGCTCAGGCGGGTCGCCCGCCTCATCCGCTGCGCTCAGCTGCGCCGTGATGGCCGGCAGCAGCTGCCAGGCCACGGCGGCGTCTGCCGGAATATCCAGCAGCAGCTGCCAGATCCCCTGCTGCTGCTGCCAGACGCCACGGCCACCCAGATGGCGCAGCTCTGCCAGCAGCGGCCGCAGACGCCGCTGGTACGCCATGCCGGCGCGGTCGGCAAGCGGCTGATAGCACGCCGGGCGCAGCAGCAGCGTCTCAGCTGGTTCAACCGGCAGCGCCTGAGGTAATGCGGCAGCGGTACCGCCGGAGCCTGTGGCATCAGCCCGTATCGCACGTGGCGGAAACTGCCAGCGGACAGCTGCCGCCGGTACGTCTGCGGAAAACGCCCCGCGGCTGCAGCGCAGCGTAAATCCCTGCGTGATGCAGGTCAGGGCGTTGCTCAGCGGCTGCCGGGTCAGCAGGCGCATCCGCCGGGCCTGCGTCAGCTGCAGGATAGCCGATGCAAGGTCCGATGGCAGATGCGCTGCAGGCGCCTCTGCCGCTGCCCGCAGCCGCAGCTGACGCAGCGGCGTCTCCGCGCGGAAGTCGCGCTGCGCCAGCTGCAGGTAGTGCTGCTGCTGGCGCAGCGTAGTGTGCTGCACGGCCTGCAGGTGCTGCCAGACACGCTGCTCTATACGCCAGGCCTGCGCGGATGAGATCGCTGGCGCGCTGAAGCGCAGCGCAAGTAATGCGTGCCGGGTATCCTGCCACAGCCAGCTGACCTGCAGGGTGTCACACAGCTTCTCGCCGCGCAGCTGATGCAGCAGACCGCCTTCGGCTTCATCCAGCCAGTAGCTGCGCAGCAGAGTGACACTGTCACTAAAATTGTGAGAGTAAGGCGTCAGCAGCGTCAGCCAGAAAGCGTTATCACCCGGCAGCTCCAGCAGCGTGATCGCATTGTCGTCGGGCTGCTGTGGCACAACCGGCAGCGCCGGAACGCTGTCGCCCGGCAGGCCGCTGAACGCTGCGGCCAGACTCTCCAGTTCGTCCAGCGACTGCGGTCCGGAAAGCCAGAGCTGCATTGCAGGTGCCGTAAAGCGGGTCTGGTGAAACCGGCGCAGCGCGCGCTGCAAATCAGTGACGTTGTCACCAAAAGCCGCCCTGCTGCCGGCGCGGAAACGCCTGAAGCGTTCTCCCAGCGGATGCAGCAGCGCCGCTTCGCTCAGCGCTTCGCTGTGGCTCTGCAGCAGCTGATACTCCGCATCGATAACGGCGCACTCCTGGCGAATGACGTCAGGCGTGAGCTTCGGAGCGAGCAGCATGTCCGCCAGCCGCGTGACGCCGCCTTCCAGCGCCGGGGCCGGCAGCTGAAAAAACCACGCGCTGCGGCTGAGCCGGGTGGTGGCGTTGACCTCGCCGCCCTGCTGCTGTACCCACGGCATCAGACGCTGGCTGCCACTGAAGCGCGCACTGTCGCAGAACAGCAGATGCTCGAGCAGATGCGCCAGTCCCGGCCAGCGATCGGGCTCATGCAGGCTGCCGGCCCCGACCTGCATCAGCGCCGCAGCTTCGCGGGCGTCAGGCTGGTGATACAGGTGGCAGCGCAAGCCGCTGGCCAGCGTCAGGGTACGCTGCATCATCAGAGACGCTGTTTGACAATCAGCGTGGAGTTGGCCCGGTTACGGAACTGCAGCTGGGCAATTTTGATATCGCTGCAGTTTGCCTCGCGCCGCGCCTCCAGGATCTGCCCGTGATGCGGTGATTTACTGCAGACCGGATCGGTATTGTCAGCATTACCGGTCAGCATATATGCCTGACAGCGGCAGCCGCCAAAATCTTTCTCTTTTTCATCACAGGAGCGGCACGGCTCCGGCATCCAGTCAAAGCCGCGATAGCGGTTAAAACCAAAGGAGTCATACCAGATTGACTGCAGGCTCTGCGTCAGCACGGAAGGAAATTCAACCGGCAGCTGGCGCGCGCTGTGACAGGGTAACGCGGTGCCTTCCGGGGTTACGCTGAGGAAGATGGAGCCCCACCCACCCATACAGGGTTTAGGACGCTCTTCATAATAATCCGGCGTCACAAACAGCAGATTGGTCAGGTTGCCGCTCTCACTCATGCGAGCCCGGTAGCGTGCCACCGTCTCTTCAGCACGGGCGATCTGCTCCCGCGTGGGCAGCAGCCCCTCGCGGTTCAGGTGTGCCCAGCCGTAAAACTGGCAGGTTGCCAGCTCAACATCATCGGCATCCAGCTCAATGCAGAGATCGATAATTTTATCGATCTGATCGATGTTGTGGCGATGCAGCACAAAGTTCAGCACCATCGGGTAGCCATGCTTTTTCACTGCCCGCGCCATCTCAAGCTTTTGCTGAAACGCTTTTTGCGAGCCCGCCAGCGCGGCGTTGAGCGTCTCATCGCTGGCCTGAAAGCTGATCTGGATATGGTCCAGACCGGCGTCCGCAAAGGCGTCGAGCTTTTTCCCGGTCAGGCCAATGCCGGAGGTGATCAGGTTGGTGTAAAAGCCGAGATCGCGCGCGGCGCGGATCAGCTCAGGCAGATCTTTGCGTACCAGCGGCTCGCCGCCGGAGAAGCCGAGCTGTACGCTACCCATAGCGCGCGCCTGCCGGAAGACCTCAATCCACTGTTCGGTGGTCAGCTCTTTCTCCTGCTGCGCAAAATCGAGCGGATTAGAGCAGTACGGGCACTGCAGCGGGCAGCGATAGGTCAGCTCAGCCAGCAGCCAGAGCGGCGCATTAACGGCGGGTTTATTCGGGTTCACGACACTGGATCCATTTCTGTTCAACGGCTGACTGCAGGAAATCTTTCACGTCGTCACCGACGCCGCCGGCTTCGGGAAAACGGGCGTCAAGCGTGCGGACGATCGCTGCCACGTCCTGCTTACCGGTCACCAGCTCCAGAATGGCCGCTGCTGTTTCATTCAGTTTCGCCATGCCTTCCGGGTAGAGCACGACGTGACTCTCCTGCGCGGCTTCCCACTGCAGACGATAGCCGCGCCGGAACGCGGGGATCAGGGTATCTTTCATGCGCTTACACCAGTCTTGTTGTATGCCAGGCCGCCCGATCGGTGACCGTATGATAAGGCGGACGCTGCAGCACGTAGGCCATTGTCATGGCGTCCAGCATTGTCCAGAGAATGTCGAGTTTAAACTGCAGGATCTCCAGCATGCGGTTCTGCTGTTCCGCGGTGGTAAAGACCTCCAGTGCCAGCGCCAGCCCGTGCTCAACGTCGCGGTTTGCCTGGCTCAGTCGGCTGCGGAAGTAAAAGTACCCTTCCTCTTTGATCCACGGATAGTGCTGCGGCCAGCTGTCGAGGCGTGACTGATGGATCTGCGGCGCAAACAGCTCGGTCAGCGAACTGCACGCCGCTTCCTGCCAGTTAGCGCGGCGGGCAAAATTGACATAGGCGTCAACGGCAAACCGCACGCCGGGCAGCACGTGCTGTTCCGACAGCAGCGCCTCGCGCGTCAGGCCCACCGCCTCACCCAGCTGCAGCCAGGCTTCAATGCCGCCCTCACGATCGTGGCTGCCGTCATGATCGAGAATACGCTGCACCCACTTGCGCCGCGTGGCCGGATCGGGGCAGTTGGCCATGATCGCGGCATCTTTCAGCGGAATGGTGGTCTGGTAATAGAAACGGTTCGCGACCCAGCCCTGGATCTGCTCGCGCGTTGCCTCACCGTTATGCATCGCTTTATGGTAAGGGTGATGAATATGGTAGTAAGCGCCTTTGGCGCGCAGCGCCTGTTCAAACGCCTCGGGGGTCAGAGCGTCGGTGATCACGATGCGGACTCCTGCAGATGGATCGCCATCCCGTCCTGGCTCACTTCAATGCCCTGCTGCGTCAGAAACTGGCGCTGCGGCGAGTGTTCGTCAAGGATCGGATTGGTGTTATTAATATGAATAAGGATTTTGCGCTTTGCCGGCAGCGCGGCCAGCAGCGCCATCAGACCCTGCTCTTCGGCCAGCGCCAGATGGCCCATCGCCCGTCCGGTATTTTTGCCAACGCCGGTGGTCAGCAGTTCATCATCCTGCCAGACGGTGCCGTCAATCAGCAGGCAGTCCGCTTTCTGCAGCCACGGCATGATCACCGCATCCGGCTCGCCCAGACCCGGCGCGTAGAGCAGCGTCTGTCCGCTGGCGCGGTTTTCAATAAACAGCGCCACGTTGTGCCCCGGCAGCGGCCGGTCGCGGTACGGGGAATAAGGGGGAGCGTTGCTGAGGATCGGGATCGCGGTAAACTGCAGATCGGGACACACCGCCACGCTGAACGGCTCAAGCGGCGTCACTCCGTGATGCGTCAGGCCGCCGTTCCAGTGCTGCAGCATCGTAAAAACAGGAAAACCGCTGGTGAGATCGGCATGAACTTCAGGCGTGCACCAAACCTGATGCGGGCAGCCTTCACGCAGGCTGAGTAGCCCGGTGGTGTGGTCAATCTGGCTGTCCGTCAGAATAATACTGCCGATAGCGGTGCCGCGCAGCACCCCTTTTTTTACCAGCTCAGGCGTCTGCGCAATCTGCTGGCTGATGTCGGGAGAGGCGTTGCATAGCACCCACTCTTCCCCGTCATCACTGACAATAATAGAGGACTGGGTGCGCGCCTGCGCCTGGATTGTGCCGTTACGCAGGCCGCTGCAGTTGGCGCAGTTACAGTTCCACTGCGGAAAGCCACCGCCTGCCGCTGAACCGAGAACTTTAATAAACATGTGAAAGACCGAAGCAGAAAAAGAGAATGCCCGCACGAGCGGCGGGCAGAGAGTCTTAGCGGTTGGAGATGTACAGAGTCACTTCCAGGCCCAGACGCAGGTCAACAAACTCAGGTTTTTTCCACATAGTGTTCTTCCTCATCGATGAAAACGCAGAGCAGGCTCTGCCATAAATGCCGCTGGCGACTGCGGGCAGTACACCAGGCGCGGCGATGTTGCGCCAATGTCGCGCGGAGATCAACCCTGATTCATCAGGGAAACGCGGTTCAGGCCTGCCAGATCTGGCGCAGCACGCGCTGCCAGTTGCCCCACGCGAGCTGTTCAGTCAATGCCTGATCATAGCCGAGACTTTGCAATAGCGCATAGAGCCGCGGTAATCCGGTGACATCTTTTAACGCCGCCGGTACGCTGATGCCGTCAAAATCCGATCCCAGCGCCACATGATCGCGGCCCATAATAGCGATCAGATGCGCGGCGTGTTTAACAATTTCCGTCAGAGCCGTGCTGTCATCGCGCTTTCCGTCACCGCGCAGGAAGGCGTTACCGAAATTTATCCCCACCACGCCGCCGCTGTCGCGAATGGCGCGCAGCTGATCGTCGGTCAGATTACGCGGCTGCGCACAGAGCGCGTGCGCGTTAGAGTGCGTGGCCACCAGCGGCAGCGTGCTGAGCCGCGCCGTCTGCCAGAACGCTTTTTCATTCATGTGCGAGACATCAATGACCATGCGCTGCTCACAGGCCAGCGCAATCAGCTGCCGGCCCTCTTCCGTCAGTCCGTCGCCGCTGTCGGGCGAACCAGGAAACGCGCCGGTAACGCCGTGACCAAAGCGGTTAGCGAGGTTCCAGAATGGCCCGATGCTGCGCACGCCGGCCTGATAAAACGCCTGCAGATCCGCTCCGGCGCCGTCGAAACCGTCGGCCCCTTCGATGTGGGCTACCAGCGCCAGCACGCCGTCGCGACGGCAGGCGGCGATCTCCTCCGCGTTCAGGCAGAGCCGGGCGCGCCCGGCGGATTCCGCCGCCAGCGTTTTCAGGATCGCAAGCTGCTGCCAGAGAATGGTGAGCGGCGGAAGCTGTTCCCGCGCACGCTCAGGTGCCACCTCGCTGAGATAGCCTGCCGGCGGCACAAACAGCGCAAACAGCCCGCCGCCAAAGCCGCCCTGCTGCATACGCGGAAAGTCGAGATGCCCGGTTTCTGTACCGGAAAAAAACGCGCGCGCCGGATCGTCGCGATGGTGCAGCCAGAGCCGCAGTAACAGGTCGTTGTGACCGTCGAACGTAAGAAATGACATAGTCTGCCTGAACCGGAAAGTGTGGCGCTATGCTACGCGTCCGTACCGCTTTCGCCAACCTGTCCGTTTCGCACCCGTGGTTGTCCGCTACGCGCAGGCAGACGGCCGTTTGCCTGCGCCACACTACAGGCTCTGCCAAAGGAGACGACTATGCTGACTTACCCTGCTGATAAATATTACCCTGCCGCCGTGCTGCCGCTGGCCGATCGCCAGTGGCCGTCGCGCCAGCTCACTCACGCGCCGCGCTGGCTCTCAACAGACCTGCGCGACGGCAACCAGGCGCTGGCGGTGCCGATGGACAGCGCCCGCAAGCTGGCGTTCTGGCAGCTGCTGCTGCGCTGCGGCTTCAGTGAAATTGAAGTGGCCTTTCCCGCTGCGTCGCAGACCGACTATGCGTTTGTGCGGGAGCTGATCGAGGAAGATCGCATTCCGCCCCACGTCACCATTCAGGTGCTCACCCAGGCGCGCAGCGATCTGATCGATCGCACGTTTGAGGCGCTGACGGGGGTCCGGCAGGCGATTGTTCATCTTTACAACGCCACCGCCCCGCTGTTTCGCGAGCGCGTGTTCTGTCAGAGCAAAGCGGAAATTGTCGCCCTGGCGTGCAGCGCCGCCCGCCAGATCCGCGATCGCTGTGCCGCGCAGCCTGACACGGCGTGGACATTTCAGTATTCGCCGGAAACGTTCTGCTTTACCGAGCCGGACTTTGCGCTGGAAATCTGCGAAGCGGTGGCGGCGATCTGGCAGCCTGGCCCGCAGCGACCGATGATCATCAATCTGCCTGCCACGGTGGAGGTCAATACCCCCAACGTCTATGCCGATCAGATTGAATACTTCTGTCGCCACTTCAGCCAGCGTGCAGCGGTGACGATCAGCGTACATCCGCACAACGACCGCGGCACCGGCACCGCCTGCGCCGAGCTGGCGCTGCTGGCGGGCGCCGATCGCGTCGAGGGCTGCCTGTTTGGCAACGGCGAACGCACCGGCAACGTTGACCTGGTGACGCTGGCGCTGAATCTCTATACCCAGGGCGTGGCGCCGGGGCTTGATTTCAGCGACATGCAACAGGTGGTGGAGACGGTAACCACCTGCAATCAGCTGCCGCTGCATCCGCGTCATCCTTATGCCGGTGAGCTGGTTTTCACCGCTTTTTCAGGCTCTCATCAGGACGCCATCCGCAAAGGCTTTGCCGAACGCACGGCGCGACAGGAAACCCGCTGGCAGATCCCCTACCTGCCGCTCGATCCGCGCGACATCGGCTGCAGCTATGAGGCGGTGATCCGGGTCAACAGCCAGTCGGGTAAAGGCGGCAGCGCCTGGCTGCTGGAGCAGAATCACGGGCTGCAGCTGCCGCGCGCGCTGCAGCAGAATTTCAGTCAGCGGGTGCAGCAGCAGACCGATACGCAAGGCGGCGAAATGACGCATCACGCGCTCTGGCAGCTGTTTTGCCACCACTACGGCCTGACACAGCCGGCGCGCCAGCTTGAAACGGCAGAGAGCCAGAGCGATGAACGGGCAACGCGTCTCCGCCTGCAGTTTACGACAGCATCAGGTACACGCACGCTGAATGGCAGCGGCAACGGCCTGCTTTCGGCTGCCGTCAGCGCGCTGCAGCAGCACTACGGACGCGCGCTCGCTATTGAGGATTACCACGAACACACGCTGGGCAAACGCAGCGACAGCCGCTCGGTCGCCTATATCTGCTGTACCGACGCAAACGGCGGACGCGCCTGGGGTGTGGGAATCGACAGCGACGTGACGCGCGCCTCGCTGCAGGCGCTGCTCAATGCGGCGGACGCCTTTCTGCCGGCGGAAAGTAGCCCGCCGGTGAGACGCCCAGCACGCGACGAAACATCGCGCTGAACGCGCCCGGACTCTCATAGCCGAGGTCAAGCGCCACCCGCAATACGCTTTCGCCCTGCGCCAGCCGCATCAGCGCCTGGCTCAGCCGGGCGCGCCGCAGCCAGTCGCCAAAGCGCAGTCCGGTTTCGTGGCTGAAATGACGCGAGAGCGTGCGTTCCGCCACGCAGAGTTCGGCCGCCGCCTGCGCCAGCGTCCACGGCTCTCCTGCGCTCTGCCGGATACGGGTACAGAGCGCCAGCAGGCGCGGACTTTGCGGCATCGGCAGGTCAAACGGCAGCACATTCATTACCCTGATCTCATCAAGGATCAGCTCATAAATGCGTTCGCTGCGGCTGCCGGGGGAGTAGTCGTCCGGCAGCGACAGCGCGCTTACGATCAGCTCACGCAGCAGCGCGGAGATCTGCACCACCTGACAGCTGGCCGGCAGGTCAGCGCGCGCCAGCGGATCGATAAACAGCGTGCGTGCAGCGACCTGACCGCCCGTCTGCAGCGCGTGCTGCGTGCCGGCGGGCAGCCAGACCCCGCGGCTGGGCGGCACCATCCAGCTGCCGTGCGCCGTCTCAACCCGTATCACGCCGCTCAGGGTGTGGATCAGCTGCGCGCAGGTGTGATGGTGCCACGGCTCGCGGGCGCCGTGTGCGTAATCGTGCGCAAACGGTATCAGCGGGCGCCGGGAAAAATCGAAGCTTATCTGTTTACTCATCCCCGCGTTTCAGCCAGGCGTAGACAGATGCCAGATCCTGATCGCCGTAGCCCGCCTCCACCGCCTGCTGCCAGAGCTGCGCAATGTTCTCCAGCGCCGGCAGCCGGGTCTCTCCCGCCGCCTCCAGCGCCAGTTTTGCATCTTTAAGCGCCCAGGTAAGCTGCATCTGCGGGGTGTAGTCCTCGCTGGCAATGGCACCAAGCTTGACCTTAGCGTAAGGCGCCGCCAGCGGACCGCCCTCCAGCACCTGCCACAGATCGTCCGTGCTGAAACCAAACTGCTCTGCCAGTCGCGTGCTCTCTGCCAGGCTCTGCATCAGGCCAATCAGCCAGCTGTTCACCACCAGCTTCATGCGCGAGCTGGCACCCGCCTCGCCCAGCCACTGCGTGCCTTTGCCGATTGCGGCAAAGACCTGTTCGGCGTTCTCAGCCCGCGCGCGGTCGCCGCTGGCCAGCACCAGAATCTGGGCGTTTTCTGCCGGCGCTTTGGTGCCGGAGACCGGCGCATCGATAACGTTGATATCGGGACGCGCCGCGGCGATCTGCGCGATCAGCGCGTCGGTTGCCGCGACGCCGATGGTGCCCATCTGTACCAGAGTGGCATTCTGCTTCAGCACCGGCGCGATGCGCGCCGCCACGTCGCGGGTGGTATCTCCATCGGCCAGCATGGTAATGACCACATCCGCCTGCGCTGCGGCGTCTTCCGCGCTGTCACTCAGCTGCAGGCCCGCCGCCTCCAGATCTTCCCCTTTAGCCCGGGTGCGGTTCCAGCCCTGCACGCGAAACCC
Organism: Pantoea sp. SIMBA_079; assembly: GCF_046940275.1. NCBI lineage: Bacteria > Pseudomonadati > Pseudomonadota > Gammaproteobacteria > Enterobacterales > Erwiniaceae > Pantoea > Pantoea sp. SIMBA_079. The sequence goes on from NZ_JAWRYR010000004.1 coordinate 17,633, forward strand.
TTTTTTCAGTAAGCTGGCGGCGAACGCGTGGCCCATCGCCCCCAGACCCAGTACGGCTACAACCGGTTGCTGATGCATTTTCTCTCCTGATGATGTGAGCACTGTTCTTTACAGTGACAGAAAGCGTAGTACGCCACCAGGGGTGTGGTGCAATACGGTAACGTTTTCATCCTGCCGGCAACGGTCCGCACTATTTTTTACGCTTTTCAATCAAATGACATAACCGGTAACATACCTGCCACTGAGATCCTTTTGGTTCATTCCTTTTTCTGACGGTTTTCATTATGAACATTGCTTTACTGCGCCGGGCACTGCTGCTGCCGGCGCTGCTGCCGCTGCCGCTGCTCGCCGCAGATAACGCGGAGCGTACGCTGGTGGTCAGCGCGGCACCCGCGGCCAGCGGCCTCTCTGAACTCGATACGCCCGCTGCGGTAAGCGTCGTCAGCGGCGAAGCTATGCGCCATGCTGCCCCGCGCGTCAATCTGTCAGAGAATCTCGCCAGCGTGCCTGGCCTGCAGATACTCAACCGGCAGAACTACGCCCAGGATCTGCAGCTCTCTGTACGCGGCTTTGGCTCGCGCTCAACGTTTGGCGTACGCGGCGTGCGCCTTTACGTCGACGGTATTCCCGCCACCATGCCCGACGGCCAGGGGCAGACATCCAATATCGATATCGGCTCGGTGGCGCACGTTGACGTCCTGCGCGGCCCTTTCTCGGCGCTGTATGGCAATGCATCAGGCGGCGTGATTAACGTTGAAACCGCCAGCGGTGAACAGCCTCCCGTACTGGAGGCGGGCAGCTGGTACGGCAGCTTTGGCAGCTGGCGCAACAGTGTAAAAGCCAGCGGCGCAACGGGCGACGGCACGCAGCCGGGCGATGTCAGCTACACCCTTTCCGCTTCGCGGTTTACCACCCACGGTTATCGCGACCACAGCGCCGCACAGAAAAACCTCGGTAACGCAAAGCTCGGCGTGCGCATTGATGAGGTGAGCACCCTGACGCTGCTGTTTAACAGCGTGCATCTGGAGGCGCAGGATCCGGGCGGCCTGACGGCCGCGCAGTGGCGCGACAATCCGCGTCAGGTCGCCAGCAACGTCTCTCTCTATAACGCCCGTAAAAGCGTGGATCAGACCCAGGCGGGCGTGCGCTATCAGCGCGAGATGGGCGAGCATGACGATCTGAGCCTGATGCTCTGGGCCGGTGAGCGTGAAACCACGCAGTATCAGTCCATTCCGGTTGTGGCGCAGACCCGCCCAGACCAACTCGGTCATCCCGGCGGCGTGATTGCGCTGACGCGCCACTATCAGGGCATCGATACGCGCTGGACCCATCGCGACGCGCTGTTCAGCGTGCCGGTGACGCTGACCGGCGGTCTCGACTACGAGACCATGACGGAAAAACGCAAGGGCTACCGCAACTTTACCCCGGATGGCGCCCTGGGCGTGCAGGGTGAGCGGCGCCGTGATGAACGCAACCGGATCTGGAACCTCGATCCCTATCTGCAGAGCGCCTGGCAGCTGACGGACGCGTGGTCGCTGGATGCGGGCGTGCGCTTCAGCACGGTGAACTTTACCTCGGACGATCGCTACGTTACCGCCAGCGATCCGGACGACAGCGGCAGCCGTCGCTATCATCGCTGGCTGCCGGCCGCCGCGCTGAATTACGCTATCGATCCGGGCTGGAACGCTTACCTCTCCGCCGGCCGCGGCTTCGAGACCCCTACGCTGAATGAGCTCTCTTACCGCACCCGCGGCACCAGCGGCCTGAACCTGGGTCTGCAGCCCGCCACCAGCGAGACGCTGGAACTCGGCACGAAAAAGCGCCTCGGCAACGGCCTGCTCAGCGCCGCGCTGTTTCAGACTGACACCCGCAATGAGATTGTTTCAGCCGGCAGCGATGAAGGACGCTCAACCTATAAAAACGCCGGTGAGACGCGCCGCCGCGGCCTGGAGCTGGCGTTCGACCAGCAGATTGGCTATGACTGGCAGCTGAAAGCGGCATGGACGCTGCTGGACGCCCGTTACCGCACTAACGCCTGCGGTGACGAGAGCTGTCGCGGCCATCGTATTCCGGGGATTGCGCGTAACATGGCCTATGCGGGCGTGGCGTATGCGCCGGAACAGGGCTTTTACGCCGGCGCCGATGTGCGGTATCTGAGCGATATTGCGGCCAATGACGAGAACAGCGTGCGGGCGCCCGCTTACACGCTGGCGGGCCTGAACAGCGGTTACAAGTGGCAGATCAGCAACTGGACGCTGGATCTGTTTGGCCGCGTGGATAACCTGCTGGATCGCCACTATATTGGCTCGGTGATTGTGAACGAAAGTAACGGCCGCTACTACGAACCGGCGCCGGGTCGTAACTACAGCGCCGGCCTTAACGTGAGCTACGCCTTTAACTGACCGCCCGGTGCCTGACCCAATCAGGCACCGGCAGGCCTTACTGCGCCAGCAGCGCCAGCACCTCCGCGGTGCTGCCGGTTTCACCCAGCCGCGGGAAAATGCGCGCGACGCTGTTTTCATGCGTGTGCGCATCAAGGCAGGTCATGGCGTCGGTGGCCAGCGTCACGTTATAGCCGAGCGCATACGCCTCGCGCGCGGTCGACTCCACGCCAATACTGGTAGCAATGCCGCACACCACGACCTGCGTGACGCCGCGCTGCTGCAGCTGAGCGTGCAGATCGGTCTGATGAAATGCACCCCAGGTTTTTTTCGTAATGCAGATATCATCCGTTTCCGGCTGCATCTCCGGCACCAGATCTGCCCAGTCAGCGGGCAGTTCACCGTCGTGGCGCGGCATCTCATTGCGCCCCGGCGCACCGCCCGCGACGTTAACCCGTACGACCGGCAGATGACGCGCGTGAAATGCGGTGACCAGTTCGCTGGCGCGCGCAATCACGTCGTCAGCGCTCAGCGGTGCCACCGGCAGACGGACAATGCCGTGCTGCAGGTCAATGACGATCAGGGCGGTGTGTGCATCAAGCGTGGTTAGTGCCATGGGGACTCCTCATAAATTCGTTAGCAGAGAGATAGTGTATCAGACTGTGGAAACGCAGCGGCGTGGCGAGCGGATTGCAGTAACTGTGCGGTTTATCGGCGGCAAACTGATACGCCTCGCCCGCCCGCAGCCGCTGCGCGCCCTGCTCCAGACCCAGCAGCAGCTCGCCCTCCAGCACCACCACCTGTTCAATGACCCCTGCCTCATGGGCAGAGGAGTGGCTCCGGGCGCCGCCGGCGAGCGTTACCTCAAGCAGATCAACACCCACCCGGGTATCAAACGGCAGCAGCGGGCGGACCTGCATCTGCGCGCTGGCCTCGCTGAATACCGTGGTGCTGGCTGAATGGGGCACGCTGCCGTGGATAAAGCGGGAGAAAGGCACGTTAAAGCCGGTCACGATCTTCCACAGCGTAGCCACCGTGGGGCTCGATTCACCGCGCTCAATCTGTCCCAGCATCGCTTTACTGACGCCGGTACGGGCGGCCGCCAGCGTCAGGCTCCAGCCGCGCTCCTGACGCAGCTGCTTCAGCGTCTGGCCTAACTCGTGTTGCAGATTATCCATATCGTCTCCTGAAAGCGTACCCTCCAGTGTATCACTTGTCGCAGCGGGACACGCGTGCCACAATGTGCGTTATAACGCACAACAGGACGTTTTCTATGCATCCGGCCGACACCCGCTCTCTCCCGTTTATTCCGCTGCTGGTCGCAGGATTTGTCGCCGTTCTGGTCGGCTACAGCAGCAGCGCCGCCATTATCTGGCAGGCGGCACAGGCGGCGGGAGCCACACCGGCGCAGATCGGCGGCTGGTTTACCATGCTGGGGCTGGCGATGGGGGTGGCCACGCTGACGCTGTCGCTGCGTACCCGCCTGCCGGTGATTGCGGCCTGGTCAACGCCGGGCGCGGCGCTGCTGGCGACCAGCGTGGAGGGGCTGAGTCTGAATGAGGTCACGGGCGTGTTTGTGGCGGTTAACCTGCTGATCCTGCTGAGCGGCGTGACCGGGGTGTTTGCCCGGCTGATGCGCTTTATTCCACCCTCGCTCGCGGCAGCGATGCTGGCGGGCATTTTACTGCGCTACGGTATCGGCACGTTTACCGGTCTGGAGGGCAACGCCGCACTGTGCGGCACCATGTGCCTGGTCTGGCTGCTCTGTCGCCGCTGGCTGCCGCGCTACGCCATCATTCTGGCGCTGAGCGCCGGGACAGGCGTGACGCTGCTTCAGCAGAGCGTGACCCTGCCGCCGGACGCCTTCAGCTTCACCCTGCCGGCATTTGTGATGCCGCACTTTACGCTTGCCGCCCTGACCGGCGTGGCGCTGCCCTGTTTTCTCATTACCATGGCCTCGCAGAATGCGCCCGGTATTGCCACGCTGCAGGCGCACGGCTATCAGCCGCCGGTCTCGATGCTGACCAGCTGGACCGGTGCCATCGCGCTGCTCTGCTCGCCGTTTGGCGGCTTTTCGGTCTGCGTGGGCGCGATCTCAGCGGCTATCTGTATGAGCGATGAAGCTGACCCGGATCCGGCGCGTCGCTGGATCGCCGCCGTCTGTGCCGGGGGGTTCTACCTGCTGGCCGGGCTGTGCGGCGCGCTGATCGCGGCGCTGCTCGGCGCGCTGCCCGCCGTGCTGATTGCGACGCTGGCGGGGCTTGCGCTGCTCACTACCCTCGCCGGCAGTTTGCAGCGCGCGCTGCAGGAGCCGGATCAGCGCGACAGCGCCATCATCACCGTGATGATCACCGCCAGCGGTATCTCCCTGGCCGGTATCGGCTCCGCCTTCTGGGGCATGGCGGGCGGCGTGCTGGCCCATCTCCTGCTGACCGCCCGTCGCCACGGTTAATTAGTAACCACTTCGTGCAGGAGCCGGGGAAAAACAGCCCGTTTACCCCCTCTTTTCGCGCCTTTGATTTTCCGTATTTGGCTTAAGATCACTTTTACGCCATTAATACACGATATTTTGCACGTGACCTCCATCGATAAGGGCCAACGAGTGGCAAAAACTTTTCTGCGCAGCGGCAAGCTGGATTCGGTACTGGCTCTGGGTGAGAGCGGCCAGCCGGTGTGGATCTCCGCGCTGCAAATTCGCGAAACGCTGCGGCTGCGTCGTCAGGATGCGCTCGCCAGCTGTCTCGCTATTCCGCAAGCCAGCGACAGCGGCGATCGCCTTGACTGGTACGCCCCGCACGCGGGTAAAGTCAAATCCTGGCTCGCCGCCAGCGACAGCGAGCGCCGCCGGGCGCTGGAGCTGCTGACGCAGTATCAGCAGGCGCTGCAGGCGCTGAGCGAACGCGCGCGCGCGGCGGACAAGCCGGCGCTGCGCCTGTTTGGTGCGCTGCTGAGCAAAAGCTTTCAGTTTCCCGATCAGCAATATGTCTATCTGGTTGACGCTAAACCGGTGATCACCTTCTGGGGGTTTGTTGATCCGCTGGCGCGCACGCGCGATGACGCGCTTGCCTGCCTGCGCGACACGCTGGAGCTGACGCTGCCGGCGCTGGTCGCGGAACCTGAACTGCCCGTCACGCCGCCGCTGGCGGCTGAACCGGTTGCTGAGCCTGAGCCCGAGCCCGACACTAAACCTGAACCTGAAGCCGTTGCGGCGTCTGAGCCGGTATCGCCTGAAGCACCGCCGGTGGCAGAACCGGCAGCGGCTGTCCCGGCCCGCCGCCCGTCACGGCTGCGTCCGCTCGCCCTGCTGCTGCCGGCTGCAGCGGTGGCAGCCGGGGTAACGCTGTGGATACAGCGCAGCGAAACGCCTGCGCCCGCGGCTGACCTGACTGCAGCCGTAGCCCCTGCGCCGGTTAGCGCACCGGTTCTGCCCGGCGTGCTGGTCAAAGCCGCGACGCTCTCCGCGACGCTGCCACAGCACGCCGCTGCGGCCATACCGGCACCGGCGAACGCCGCTCCGCCTGAGATTGTGGCGGAACATACTGAAGCGGCAAAGGCGGACGACCTGATCATGACCACGGACGATGCCCGCCTCGGATCGGTGAAATTTATCGACGGCACCTGGCGCGTGACGCTGCGCCAGACCAACCTGCCCACCGGCAAACCACCCAGCCTGCGTTATAAAATCCGCAACGGCAAAGGCACCGCCTGGATCAGCCAGGGCGATAATATTCGCTGTAAAGCTGACATCACCGCCGCGATGACCAGTGCCGGAACCATGGTGGTGCGCAGCCGCTATACGGCCAGCTGCAGCGATAAGTCGCGCTATCGTATGCCGGAGCTGATATGTAAAGCGGGCGACGGCATTGCCAGCTGTAATGCACAGTATGGGGCCGAACAGGCCTTTCCGTTGACGATTAAGCGTGAGAGTAAGTAACCATGTTGGCTCCTCTGATTGATGACAAACAGAAAATCACGCTGATTGAAGCGAGCGGCGTACAGTTTCTCGACTTCGGCCTGCGTCTGCCCTCTGCACAGGCACGTCGCCAGTTTGTGCGCCAGACCGCTAATGGCCCGCTGCTGCGTCTGCACGTGGACGGCAATAACGGTAAATTTCTGCTCTACCCGGAAGAGGGAGGCGCGGCTGAAGTGGTGCGCCCGGAATCGGATGTCGCTCTCGCCGACTCCCTTGCCCTGCTGGCTAACCAGTGGCTGCCGCTGCCGGTACTGCGCTGCACCAGCGGCCGTCGCTTTATCGGCGGCCCCGACAACTGGGCGCGCGTCTGCCTCGCGCCGCTCAGCGAGCCGGATGCGGCTGGCCATACGCACCGTATTACCCTGGCTTTTGACACCCGACTGGTGCCGGAGGCTGAAGGTGGTGAACAGCTCGGACTGAGCGCGGCCGATGCGCAGAACGGCGTGAGTTTTGCACTGGCGTGGCACAACTATGAGCTGGGCGAGTTCCTCGACCTTACCTGGGTTGATGGCTGGCTGCGTGAAACTTTTGTGCAGCAGGCGATCGCGCTGGAGTCACGCGGGGAGCTGGCACTGACGCAGGCGCTGCGTGAATTTGAGTATCAGGCGCACTACCTCAATCTGCTGGAGCTGCTGGGTGAGCAGCTCGATCTGGCTGAGATCGCTATTCAGGCGGTGTCGCTGCAAACCCCGGCGGTGAATGTCGATATCATTCTCGACGTCGGCAACTCGCATACCTGCGGCATTCTGGTGGAAGATCACCCGGAAGAGAGCAACGGTCTGCGTCAGACCTATGAGATGCAGCTGCGCGATTTATCACAGCCGCACCGCGTTTATAATGAGCTGTTCGACAGCCGGCTGGAGTTCGCTGAGGCGCGCTTTGGTAAAGCGAGTTTCTCACTGCAGAGCGGGCGCGATAACGCATTTATGTGGCCCTCGCTGACCCGCGTGGGGCGCGAGGCGAGCCGTCTGGCGCTGCAGCGCGCCGGCACGGAAGGCAGCACCGGTATCTCCAGCCCGCGTCGCTATCTGTGGGATGAGGCGCGCTATCAGCCAGGCTGGCGCTTTAACGCGGGCGGTCAGAGCGAAGAGGCGCAGGCTATTGCGCTGCCCTTTACGCTGCTGATCAACGATGAGGGAGAGCCGCTGCAGTCGCTGCCGGAAGAGGATCGCCTGCCGGTATTTTCTGCCAGCTACAGCCGCAGCGCGCTGATGACCTTTATGCTCTGCGAGCTGCTGGCGCAGGCGATGATGCAGATGAACAGCGTCGCACAGCGCCAGCGCATGCCGCAGAGTCAGGCGCCGCGCCAGCTGCGGCATGTGATCCTGACGCTGCCTTCTGCCATGCCAAAGCCGGAGCGGGAAATTTTCCGCCGCCGCATGCAGGAAGCGATCGCCCTGGTATGGCAGGCAGAGGGCTGGCATGCCGCCGCGCCCGCGCCGCGCCCGCTGCCGGATGTGCAGATGGAGTGGGACGAAGCTACCTGCGGCCAGATGGTGTGGCTGTTCAATGAAACGCAGGTGAATTTTGCCGGACGCGCAGAAGATTTCTTCAGCAGTATGGCGCGCCCCGATCGCCCGCGTGAGAGCGATGAACTGCCGGGCAAAAGCCTGCGCATCGCCTCGATCGATATCGGCGGCGGCACCACCGACCTCGCGATTACCCAGTACCGGCTGGATGATGGCCAGGGCAATAATGTGAAAATTACGCCGCGCCTGCTGTTTCGCGAAGGCTTTAAGGTTGCCGGCGATGACATTCTGCTGGATGTGATCCAGCTCTGGATCCTGCCGGCGCTGCAGCAGAGCCTGCAGAAAGCAGGCGTCACCCTGCCCGAACCGCTGATGCAGAAACTGTTTGGCCACGACAGCCGGATGGATGGACAGGCGACGCTGCGCCAGCAGGTCACGCTGCAGCTGTTTATCCCGCTGGCGCAGGCGGTGCTGGAGCGGTATGAAAACTGGGATCCGCTCGACAGCCACAGCGAAATCAACGCGCTGTTTGGCGAACTGGTGCCGCAGCAGCCGGCAGGCCCGGTGCTGGCGTTCGTCAATGGCGAAATTCAGCGCACGCTGGGCAGCGACAGCCGGTTTGATCTGCTGCAGGTGCCGCTGGTTGTCAGTATGGCGCAGCTGCACGGCGAATTTCTGCAGCACCGTATGGCTATCATTCCGGCGCTGCGCGCCATGTGCGAAGTGGTGTCACTCTATCAGTGTGATGTGCTGCTGCTTACCGGCCGGCCGTCGCGTTTCCCCGGCATTCAGGCGCTGGTGCGTCATCTGCAGCCGCTGCCGGGCAGTCGTATTCTGTCGCTGGAGGGGTATCACACCAGCGACTGGTATCCGTTTAATAAACAGGGACGCATCGATAATCCGAAATCAACCGCGGCGGTGGGCGCGATGCTCTGTCTGCTGGCGCTCGATCTGCGTCTCAGCAGCTTCTGGTTCCGCGCCGGTGATTTTGAGCCCTATTCCACCATTCGCTATCTTGGCGTACTGGATGAAAATGCGACGCTCACCGATGATAATCTCTGTTACAGCGATATCGATCTCGATAGCAGCAGTTTTGCACTGGATCGCAAAAGCAGCTTTCGCATTCGCGGCAACGTCTGCCTGGGTTTTCGTCAGCTGGAGAACGACCGCTGGCCGGCGTCACCGCTCTATAGCCTGAGCATCACCGACCCGCAGCTGGCGCGCAAAGTCGCGGGTGAAAGCGTGCTGCGTATCAAGCTGGCGGTACAGCCAGGCCCGGACAATAACGGGCCGGAGCGGCTGATCCTCAGCGACGCGCGGCTGGATGATGGCACGCGGGTGCCGCCGGAGCAGCTGAGCCTGAAACTCAATACCCTTTCCGGCAGCGGCAATGCCAACGCGCAATACTGGATCGACAGCGGCTCAGTCATAAGAAAAGTGTAGTTATTCAGCTTATTAAGCGATTTGGCGTGCAAAAAACTCACGCCAGGTCGCAAGGATCTGCGGCCTTTAACGTAAGAACGTCCTCTTTGATAATGGACCCGCAGCCCACTTTTTATCGCTTGAGTAATAAGGCAAATGCGTTTATCAGAGCCGCAACAGGTTGACTGAGGGCTGAAAAACCCGCGAATGCGGGTCTCTAATGACCAGATAGCGTTAATTATTTAATAAGTAAATTGCTGTTTCTTCATCGGTTACAAGGTCTGACACCCAGCCGCCCTTTAAAGCAGCGCGAATAGCAGAAAACTTGTGCTGGCCTCCGGCAAAACCGATGATTCTGCGTTTAGTATGCGGCTCAAGTGATACGCTTGTCAGCAACTCATCGGTCTCACCGAAAATGCGTTCACCTTCCTGATTGAAAAAATGGCCTAACATTTCGCCTACTACGCCCTTTGCATTCAGCGCTTCCACTTGTTCATCAGTAATAAAGCCTTCGGCATTCAGGGGACAACCCTGACTGACCTCGCCAATACCGACAAAAGACACATCTGCTTGTAGTGCACGCTGAGTTACACGCTGATAGACCTGATGCTGCACCCAAAGCGTTTTATCCTCAGGTGAGTCTGCATATAATGGCGCGGGAATAAAAAAATACTTACCCTGCATTTTTTCAGCCATCTTCAATGGCACATCATAACGCGTCCCTGAATCATCACGTGCGATAGCGCCTATCATCGATACGCATTGATGTTGCGGGCGCTCGACCCAGGGTAATGCATCAATAATTGATCTTAATGTTTTACCCGATCCTATTCCGAATACCTGGGGCGCATCTTCGCTAATAAATTGCGCCATCAATGATGCCCCTTCAACTGTCAACATTTGCGAGACCGCATCATCATTCAGGTTTGCTGAAGGAACTATTCGGCAGAGAGTGAGGTTAAATCTTTTCTTTAACTGATGAGCAAGCTCAAGACAATACGTCACAGGGTGTTCAATTTTTACATGAATCATCCCCATTTCACGGGCGCCTGACAGAAGCCGCTGCGCAACCTGTCGTGACAAGCCTAATTCGCGGGCAATTTCTTGCTGAGTCATTCCGGCAACGTAATACATCCATGCAGCACGTGCTGCAATCTCCTGCTTCTTCTCTTCTCTGCTCATTAAACCATCTCCTTTTAAGGATAAAGCATTTTACCGCGCAAAGCCTCTATACTCCTAACTGAGCATAAGCCCTCTTTGTGGGCAAATGTATTAAATGTGACTTTTGTCTCAGATCGCCCTGCTTCAGAACGGCTATCCTGTCTGCGTTTGGGCAAATGCCCTTTAAAGTGTCAAATGTTTATTAAGGAAGAGCTATGAGTAATCAATCTGTTTGGATGCATATTGGCGCCGGTTCATTCCACCGGGCGCATCAGGCCTGGTACATGCATAAATTGCGCGAACAGGGCGATACAAGCTGGAGCATCGCGATGGGTAATATCCGTGAAGATGCAGTTCCTTTACTGAACCAGCTTAAAGCCCAGGATGGTAAATATGTTCTTGAGACTGTGACGCCGTATGGGGAGAGGCGCTATGAGACTATTACGTCTATACGCAAAATCTTACCCTGGGACAGTCACCTCTCCTCACTGATTGAACAGGGTGCTAACGCTGAAACCCGGGTGATTAGTTTTACGGTTACCGAATCCGGATACTACCTCACTCCGGCTCATGAAATTGATTTAAGCGCTCCTGACATCCAGGCTGATCTGAAAGGAGAGGCCCGTACTCTCTATGGTACGCTGGCGCGTATTCTTTCGGCGCGCGTGAATCAATGTGACGCACCGGTTACGCTGCTGAATTGCGACAACTTGAGACACAATGGCGAACGCTTTCGAAACAGTTTCCTCACATTTTTGTGTGCTAAAGGCGAAACCGCATTAGCACAATGGGTTCAGGAAAATACCACCTCACCAAACACCATGGTTGATCGCATTACGCCGCGCCCTACATCTGACGTGGCTGAACGCGTGAAGCTGGCAACGGGCGCTAATGATGGTGCGGCGATCATGGCCGAATCTTTCATTCAGTGGGTGATAGAGGATAATTTTATTGCGGGTCGCCCTGCTCTTGAAAATGTAGGCGTAGAACTGGTTAGCTCTGTCCTTCCCTGGGAAGAAGCTAAAATTCGTATTCTTAACGCTACGCATGCAGCTATCGCCTGGGCAGGAACGCTGGCTGGCTTTACCTACATTGACGAAAGTACATGTCAACAAACGATCTACCAGATTGCATGGAATTATATTACCCAGGACGTTATCCCTGCACTTTCTCCCAGCCCGCTCGACTTAGCTGATTATCGCGACAAGGTTCTGTCACGCTTTAGCAATCCTTATATCAAAGATACCAATCAGCGTGTTGGCGCTGATGGTTTGTCAAAGATACCTGGCATGGTCACACCTACGCTGGCTGAATGCTTTAAAAAAGGGAAGGAACCTCATGCTACAGCAATGTTACCTGCCCTGTTCTTTCTATTCCTGCAACGCTGGGCTGATGAGCAACTGCCCTATAAATATCAGGATGGTGTTTTACAGGAGACAGCATTACGTGAGCAGTTTGCTGGCAAAGATCCCTTAGCAGCATTTTTAAACGACAGCGCTTTATTTGGTGAGCTATCGCAACGTGCAGATTTTCATGCGTTAGTGAAATGCAGCATTGAAAAATTGCAGCTGTGGCTTGAGCAACCTGAAGAATCGATGACTGCGGTATAAGGAGAACGAATAATGTATCTGGGCATCGACATTGGTACGTCTGAACTTAAAGGACTTATTATCAATACATGTGGCGAAATTATCGCGTCTCATCACGTTTCACTTGACGTTCAGCGTCCTTTTTCACATTGGGCGGAGCAGGATCCCGAAGCATGGTGGGAAGCCTGCAATCAGGTTATGCAGGAATTACGACTCTCCGTGCCTGATAAGTGGAAAGCTATTTGTGCTATCGGTCTGTCCGGGCAGATGCATGGAGCCGTTCTGCTTGATAGTGAAGGTAATGTGCTGCGCCCCTGCATTCTTTGGAACGATACCCGCAGTTCAGCGCAGTGCAATGTATTACGTGCTGAGCATCCGGAAATACCGGACATCAGCGCAAACATGATTATGCCAGGCTTTACCGCACCCAAATTACGCTGGATAGAGGAAAATGAACCTGAAATATTCAGCCGTATTGATAAGGTTCTTCTTCCCAAGGATTACCTTCGCTGGCGCATGACGGGTAATTTTGTGAGTGAACCTTCTGACGCTGCAGGCACTTTATGGCTGGATGTCGCTAAACGTGATTGGTCGGATAAATTACTTGAAATAACCGGCCTGACCCGCCAGAACATGCCTGAACTGATAGAAGGGAACGCGTTCAGTGGCATGATAAAACCCTGCGTGGCCGATAGCTGGTCATTATCACATTCAGTGAAGGTGGCAGGGGGCGGCGGCGATAATGCAGCTTCAGCCATCGGGGTTGGTGCAGTAAACCCGGGTGATGCTTTTATTTCGCTGGGGACTTCTGGCGTTATTTTTGTTGTTAACGATCATTGTCAACCTAATCCGCAATCAGGTGTACATGCTTTTTGTCATGCCCTTCCAGGCCGCTGGCACCAAATGAGCGTAATGCTCAGTGCTGCAAGTTGTTTGCGCTGGTTATGCAGGCTTCTTTCAGTCAGTGAAAATCAGCTTATGGATGAAATGGCCCAGCTGACAAGCGAGCAGCGTCGAAACGCACCTATTTTCCTGCCTTATCTATCGGGCGAACGGACTCCTCACAACGATCCTGACGCGACGGGAAGTTTTTTTAATCTCCGTCATGAAACACCTCGTTCGTTGCTCGGCTACGCAGTCATTGAAGGTGTCTCTTTTGGTTTGGCCGATGGCCTTTCTGTCTTTGGTGATACGCAACATCAGATCAGCCAGTACAGCCTTACAGGCGGTGGCGCTCGCAGTACTTTATGGGCACAGCTCCTTGCTGATCTCTTTCAAAAACCTGTTGTTACCCATCCTGTAAGTGCATCAGGAGCGCTGGGCGCAGCACGGCTTGCCTGGCTATGTGATGGCGGCGTGGAGAGTGAAATATGTCTGAAACCACCTGTTAAAGCTCATTATCAACCCGACACGTCTCGCGGCATTATGCTTCAGCAGCGTCTATGCGTATTCCGGCAGCTTTACGAGCAGCAAAAGCAGATTCGTAAGTTGTTATCGTAAGATTGATTTAATACAGCAGGATAAACGTGATGCAATCTGAAAATTACTGGTTTGGTCTGCCTAAAAAAATGTTTTGGGGGTTTATTGCTATTGCCATTTTTATGGCAGGTGATGGGTTTGAAATGGCATTTCTCTCCCGGCATATTACCGACCTTGGTTTTTCCCCGACACAGTCAGCTGTTGTATTTACATTTTATGGACTGTCAGCTGCATTAGCGGCCTGGGCTTCTGGTGTGGTCGCGGAATTGATTACGCCTCTGCGTGCAATGATGATTGGCTTAGTACTATGGATAGTGATGCACACATTATTCATGCTGCTAGGTTTGAGCATGCGGAATTATTCTTTAATGGTTATTTTCTATGGGATCAGAGGATTAGCTTACCCGCTGTTTATCTATTCCTTTATGATGATGCTGGTACAAGTGCTGCCACGTGAAAAGCTTGCAGCCGCAACGGGCTGGTTCTGGGCAATGTATTCAGTAGGCATTGGCGTAATTGGAAGTTATCTTCCGAGCCTTATCATTCCTTCATTTGGCGAAACCGGCACGCTCTGGCTCGCTATGGCCTGGGTCGCTTGCGGCGGGATTCTGGCTTATTTCAGCCTCTGCAATGTTCCGGTGGATCGCTCCAGGATCAATATACCTCTGCGTGACAAGATGAATGAAATGTCTCGTGCGGTCACAATTGTTTTCACAAACCAGCATATATTTTATGCATGTCTTATACGCATTATTAATACGATATCTCTTTTTGGTTTCGCTATTATCATGCCTATGTTGTTTGTCGATCGACTTGGCTTTACTCTTTCAGAATGGCTTCAGCTCTGGGCGATTTTTTTCTTTGTTACCATTTTTACCAATATTTTCTGGGGAATAACCGGTGAAAAAATTGGCTGGATACGTCAGGTTCGCTGGTTTGGTTGCCTGGGAATGACCATATCGACCCTGTCTTTTTACTACTTACCAGTATATGCCGGTCATAATTTTTGGGTCGCCACTATACCAGCTGTCATGCTTGGCATTTTCGTTGCCGCATTCGTGCCAATGACTGCAGTATTTCCTACACTAGAGCCAAACCATAAAGGTGCAGCTGTATCTATTTATAATCTATCTGCCGGGTTAAGCAATTTCATTGCGCCTGCTATTGCGTCAGTAGTCCTGCCTTTTTTTGATATAGTCGGAGTCGTCTGGGCGTATACCGGCCTCTATATCTTTGCTTATCTACTGACCTTTATTATTCGTGTCCCTCAACCCGGACACAGTCATAATTCAGTTGAAATGAAATCACCTGTCGCCGAACAACGCAGTTAAGTTATAGGGGGAGGTTTATCCTCCCCTTTTTTAGCCATTTTCGTGAAACCAACTTGCTACAGCAAAGATGTCTGGGGCGACAACGATAAGCACACCGTAATGAAGGATCAAGAATGTAAAGTCCGGTGCCATCCCCCTGTAATTGATGGGTGTATTTTACGCGACGCATAGCGCATGGCGCATGGCGCATGGCGCATGGCGCATGACATGATTGAAGACCATGAGTAAATGAAAACCAGACATGTGAATCGCTCCGGTACAGGCAATCAGCAAAATAAGCCCGTTTTTAGCGTCCATTTTTTTACTCTTTTCCAGGGATAAGATCAGCGACTCAAAGCGTAAAATTGGCTTATCTTTCTATATTCATAGATTTAAACGTTCCCGATGACTGACGGGCATTAACGCATTATCTCAATAGACGTACCCGGACAGAAAATTGAGTGGACTTCGGATTGTTTTGAAAAAAACATTTAAATATCATGAATATTAACGAATTTTTAGGCTATCGATTGCTGGAGCGTCTGTAAACGATGAGAACCACCAGAAAAACCACCGCCACCCCGGCTAAGCGCCTGAGCCTGCTGCGGGAAACGCTGGACAGCGCGCTCGGCTGGATCGATACCCATCAGCCGCACTCGCCGCGTCTTGCGCTGGAAGCCGATACGCTGCGCCTGCAGCTGCGCCGCGCGCGCGCTGAGAGCCACGCGCTGGCGCTGCAGCTGGCGCGCCCGGTTACGCTGGCGCTGTTTGGTCAGTCACAGGCGGGTAAAGCCTGGCTGCTGAGTGAAATGGTGGGCGACGCGCAGGGTCAGCTGATGACCCGGCTCAGCGACAAAGTGCTCAACTATTTTCAGCATATCAATCCCGGCAATCTCGATTTCGCTGCGGCCACGCGCTTCAGTCACCAGCGCGAAGCGCCCTCCGGCGCGTGGCCGGTAGAACTGACGCTGCTGAATGAAGCGGAGCTGATCCGCCTGCTGCTCGCCAGCGCCCGCATTGACAGTGATGCCGCGGATACCCGCGTCATTGAGACCACGCTGCAGCGCCTGCAGCGTCACCGGCAGAGCGAGCCACAGCCTGGCGCAGAGAGTGACGCGCTCATCACCCTGTGGGGGTGGAGCCGCCGTCATCATCGTCACGCGGAAGCGCTGGATCGCCATTTCTGGCCCCAGGCGGCCGAGCTGGCACCCTGGCTGAACGTCGATGACCGCGTGCAGCTTTATGCCCTGCTCTGGCCCAATCAGCCTGCCCTTAGCGACACGCTGCGTCCGCTGCTGCACCTGCTTCAGCAGCTGCGCCACGCGCCACGCGTGCTGGCTCCGCTTTCGCTGCTGGTGGATGATGCGCAGCTGCCGGCCGAAAAGCTCATCAGTCACGACGCCGATCTGCAGGAGATGATTGAGGTGTGCCCGGTCGTGGCCAACCGCAGCGGTAAGCCACAGCGGGTCGCGCTTGGTGAACTGGCGCTGCTGACGCTGGAGCTGACCATACCGCTGAGCTCCACGCCGCGTCAGGCGCTCTATGATGAGGCGGATATGCTGGATCTGCCTGCTCCCGGTACGCTCCCCGATCGCCAGCTGCAGGAGGAGCAGGCGCAACTGCGTCTGCGCAATCCGCTGCGTGCGCAACTGCTGGAGCAGAAGCGCGCCCTGCTGCCCGGTTTTTACGCCACGCGCCAGGGTATTGACCTGATGCTGATCTGTACCGCCGCCAGCCAGCGGCACGATGCGAATCCCGCGGCCAGCGCGCTGCGTGAATGGCAGATGCAGCAGAGCGTCACAGGTGGCAGTGAGAAGCCGCGCCTGATCTGGGCCATAACCCCTTATGACGCGCGCTATCAGGCGCAGCAAATCAATGTCGACGAGGCGGTACAGCGTCAGATCGGCCAGCCGGGTCAGAGCTGGGGTTCCATGCTGGCGCAGGATCGCGCCGGCGTCGATCGCATGAGCAGCTGGCTGCAGGAAGAGATGCAGCCCGAGGCGCGTCGCGACCGTCTGGCGCTGCAGACCGGGGCGCTGCAGCAGAAAGTTGCGGCCCGGCTACAGCCGTGGACAGAAGCCAGCGCCTCGCCCGAGCAGGCGCTGCGTAAACAGACCATCGCCGATACCTTGCTGAAATGTCTGCAGCACCGCACGGGTCTGCACGGCGAGCTGCTGGAGCGGCTGCAGCCGTCGCGCGATGCCGTGCGCCAGCTCTGGCTGAGTCAGAGCAGCGGCGCGGTAACGGCGCACAGCGGCAAACCCGCTGCAGAGCAAAGTTATTTCGGTATTGGCTTTGAATTTGATCTGTTCAGCGACGAGCCCGCGCCCGCCGGCGAGCCGCAGAATACCAGCGTCCGCAGCGATCAGCAGTTCCCGCAGCAGGTCCTGACGCTGTGGCTGGCGCATCTGCGCCAGCTGCCCGAGAACCGCAGTCTGCTGACGCTGCTGAACGTCGACAAACCCGCTATGGAGCTGCTGACCGAGGAGCTGATTGTGGCCAGTTTCCGCCTTAAGCTGCTGACAAGGCTGCAGGCGGCGCTGAATGAGCCGGACAGCAGCACCCATGAAGCACGCACCGATCGTCAGGTTTCACGCGCCATGACGGTGCTGGGTGATTTTGTCGCCTGGCTCGGTTTTTTACAGCGCCCGGAGAGCGAGCGGCCTGAGAGTCGCGTGAATCGTGGCCAGACGATTTTTTCCCGCCCGCCTGCGCCAAGCGTCAGCTTCTCGCCAGGCCAGCGCCTGACGCGCCTGACGGCTGCGCCCGCTAACCATACGGCGTTCTATATCTATGACTGGCTGGTCGGACTTAACCAGCTGATTGTGGAGAATAACGGCTACACGGGCGGCAGCGATCTGCCCTCCGGCGCGCGGCAGACGCTGTCGGTGCTGCTGCTGCCGCTGCACGCCTGATCAGCGCCAGACCAGGCGCAGCTCGCCATCCAGCAGCTGCGCCGCCTCCTCCAGCAGCGCCAGCACCGGCGCAAACTCCGCCTGCTGTGCAGCCTGCTCTGCATGCAACAGACAGAGCGTAGCCGGCAGCGCCATGCCGCCGGTCAGCCAGTCCCACAGCGCATCCAGGTTGGTGCCCGCGGCTGCGGGCGCACCGCTCTGCGCATTCAGCGCCTGATAAAACGCTGCGCGATCGCGCAGCGTGGCGAAATCGATATGCATAGTCAGCACGGTCAGTGCACCTTACTGAAACTGCGATAGTGATCGCGGGTGAGATAGATCAGTCCGTCGGATGAGTAGATCAGACGGTCAGCGCCACGCCGCCCGCAGCGGTAATTGACGTCCGCCTCATACCACTGCCGTCCTGCCTGGCGCGGCAGCTGCTGTTCACGATTGCTGAAGCGGTCACCGCCGATGGCGTGCCCCGGCAGAACCTCGCACAGATTGCCTTTATCCGGTACCCAGCCCTGACGGCGCGCGGCCGCTTTGGTCAGGTAAAAATCAGGCAGACGCTGATGCTGCACCAGCCAGTCCGCAACGCGTTCGGCCTGCGTCAGTGCATCAATGGTGGCAGAGGAGGAAGGCGTGGAGTGGCCCGTCGTGGGACTGGC
Source organism: Pantoea sp. SIMBA_079 (assembly GCF_046940275.1). Classification (NCBI taxonomy): domain Bacteria; kingdom Pseudomonadati; phylum Pseudomonadota; class Gammaproteobacteria; order Enterobacterales; family Erwiniaceae; genus Pantoea; species Pantoea sp. SIMBA_079. The sequence goes on from NZ_JAWRYR010000004.1 coordinate 35,982, forward strand.
AGGGGGAGCGCTGAAGTGTGGCCGCAGCCCGGTCCAGCAAAAAATAACGATCAGCAGCAGGCCGATCCAGCGTAATGTTGCCATAGCGACGTTCCTGAAAAAAAGGAGGTCAGCATAGCAGATTCAGGCGGGAAATTGACGCGGGCCAGCGTGGCTGGCCCTGGCGGAAAACTTACTGCATGGCACCGGGTGCATGTGAAGCGTGACGACGCCACGCGCCAGGCGCTACGCCATACTGGCGCTTAAAGCTGCGGTTAAATGACTGCTGTGAATCAAACCCCAGCGAAATCGCTACGTTCAGGATAGGCTCATTGGTCGTGGTCAGCCGGTCCGCTGATTTTTTCAGCTTTTTGGCCCGGATATACTCACCCAGCGGATAACCGGTGTGCTCTTTAAACATACGCTGCAGGTGCCACTTAGAGTAGCCCGCCCGGTCAGCCACGGTATCCAGATCCAGCCGTGCTTCGATATTGTTATCGATCCAGTCAATCAGATCGTGCATAAACGCGTCGCTCATCATCCCATTCTCTCCCGTCGCCGTTACGAACAGTATCAGTATCAGTTGCAGTTACACTTTAAGGGTGACTGACTATCGCACTTAATGCAAGTTTTATTATTACATTAAATGCCGTACTCACAGCAGGGTTTTTCTGTCTGCGCTGAGGCCCCCGCCGGACCGCACATAAAGTGTATCAGATATTCTTGCAGATGCACTTCGCTGAGACCTACACTCCTCCCGATTAATGCAATCGACAAAGTTGCATATTTTTACGTCGTCTTTCGTTCTTCATTAACGTGGAATAACAATAATGCCCGAAAAAAATAACAGGGTTCGTCAGGCTATTGGCCTGGCTGGCGCGGCGCTGCTGGCAAGTCTGCTGGCGGGCTGCGATCGCGGCGTGGCGCAAAACGCCCCGCCACCACCGCCGGAGGTAAGTGCCGCACAGGTGATCCGGCAGCAGGTCAGCGAGTGGGATACCTTTAATGGCCGGATCGAAGCGGTTGAAAGCGTTCAGCTGCGCCCGCGCGTCTCCGGCTATATTGACCAGGTAAACTATCGCGAAGGCGATGAAGTTAAAAAAGGTCAGGTGCTGTTTACCATTGATGACCGCAGCTACCGTGCCGCACTGGCGCAGGCTGAGGCGCAGCTCGCCGGTGCGCGCACGCAGGCGGCGCTGGCGCGCAGTGAATCGGATCGTACCGATAAGCTGGTTAACAGCCAGGTGGTGTCCCGCGAGATCTGGCAGCAGCGCCGTTCCGCTACGCAGCAGGCGCAGGCGAGCGTGCTGGCCGCGCAGGCGGCGGTTGATATAGCCCGCCTCAACCTGAGTTTTACCCGCGTGACCGCCCCGATTGATGGCCGGGCCAGCCGCGCGCTGATCACCGCCGGTAATCTGGTCACCGCAGGCGACAGCGCCAGCGTGCTGACCACGCTGGTTTCCCAGGATCGGATGTACGTCTGGTTTGATGTCGACGAAGCGACATTCCTGCACTATCAGCAGCTGGCACGCCAGGGCGAACAGCGCGGCGCCCTGCCGCTGCAGGTTGCCCTGACCGGCGAGCACGGCTACCCGCATCAAGGCACGGTAGATTTTCTGGATAACCAGCTCACTGCCAGTACCGGCACCATCCGCATGCGCGCACGGCTTGATAATTCACAGCGCGAGCTGACGCCGGGGCTGTTTGCCCGCGTCCGGCTGCCGGGTCGCGCTGATTTCACCGCGCTGCTGATTGATGACAAGGCAATTCTTACCGATCAGGATCGCCGTTATGTCTACATTGTTGACGCAGAAGGAAAAGCGCAGCGGCGGGATATCCGGCCCGGCGATCTCTCCGGCGGACTGCGTATTGTTCAGCAGGGTCTGCAGCCTGACGATCGCGTGATCGTTAACGGCCTGCAAAAAGTCTTTATGCCCGGCATGCCGGTGCACGCTCAGTCTGTCGCAATGCGCCCCGCCCCTTAACCGAGACCCTACTCTATGGATTTCTCTCGCTTTTTCATCGACCGGCCCATTTTCGCGGCGGTGCTGTCGATACTGATTTTTGCCACCGGGTTAATTGCCATTCCGCTGCTGCCGATCAGCGAATACCCGGATGTGGTGCCGCCCAGCGTACAGGTACGTGCCGAATATCCCGGCGCTAACCCAAAAGCGATCGCGGATTCTGTCGCCACGCCGCTGGAAGAGGCGATCAACGGCGTTGAAAATATGATGTATATGAAGTCGGTGGCCGGCTCCGATGGCGTACTGGTCACCACCGTGACTTTCCGCCCCGGCACCGATCCCGACCAGGCGCAGGTTCAGGTGCAGAACCGCGTGGCGCAGGCTGAAGCACGCCTGCCGGAAGCGGTGCGCCAGCTGGGGCTGACCACCCAGAAAATGTCGCCCACGCTGACGCTGGTTGTGCATCTTTTTTCACCCCACGGCAAGTATGATTCGCTCTACCTGCGCAACTACGCCACCCTGAAGGTAAAAGATGAGCTGGCACGCCTGCCCGGTGTCGGCCAGATTCAGATCTTCGGCGCCGGCGAATATGCGATGCGCGTCTGGCTCGATCCCGGCAAAGTCGCCGCACGCGGCATGACGGCCGCAGAGGTGATTGCCGCCATGCGCGAACAGAACGTGCAGGTCTCTGCCGGCCAGCTCGGCGCGGAACCCACCCGCAAAGCCAGCGATTTCCTGCTCTCTATCAACACCCAGGGGCGGCTGGAGAGCGAGGAGCAGTTTGGCGCTATCATCCTGAAAAGCACGGCTGACGGTTCTCTGGTGCGGCTGCGCGACGTGGCGCGCATTGAAATGGGCTCCGGCAGCTACGCCCTGCGTTCGCAGCTGAATAACAAGGATGCGGTCGGCATCGGTATTTTTCAGGCACCGGGGGCAAACGCAATTGATCTCTCCGACGCGGTGCGGGCAAAGATGAACGAGCTGGCAACCCGCTTCCCGGAGGATGTGCAGTGGGCAGCGCCTTATGATCCTACGGTGTTTGTCCGCGACTCTATCCACGCCGTGGTGCAGACGCTGTTTGAGGCGATTGTGCTGGTTGTGCTGGTTGTGATCCTGTTTCTCCAGACCTGGCGCGCCTCCATTATTCCGCTGCTGGCGGTACCGGTGTCCGTGGTCGGTACCTTTAGCGTGCTCTGGCTGCTGGGTTTCTCACTCAATACCCTCAGCCTCTTCGGGCTGGTGCTGGCTATCGGCATTGTGGTGGATGACGCCATCGTGGTAGTGGAGAACGTTGAGCGCAATATCGAACAGGGTCTGACGCCGGTGGCTGCCGCACACCAGGCGATGCGCGAAGTATCAGGGCCGATTATCGCCATCGCGCTGGTGCTCTGCGCAGTGTTTGTGCCGATGGCGTTTCTCTCCGGCGTGACCGGGCAGTTCTATAAGCAGTTTGCCGTGACCATCGCCATCTCGACGGTGATCTCCGCCATTAACTCGCTGACGCTCTCGCCGGCGCTGGCGGCTAAGCTGCTGAAAGGCCATCACGCGCCGAAAGATCTGCCCGGCCGGCTGATTGACCGTCTGTTTGGCTGGCTGTTCCGTCCGTTTAACCGTTTCTTCCAGCGCAGCGCAACGGGCTATGAATCCCTGGTCGGCAGCACGCTGCGCCGGCGCGGCGCGGTGTTTGCGGTCTATCTGCTGCTGCTTGCCGGTGCAGGCTTTATGTTCCACAGCGTGCCAGGCGGGTTTATTCCCACACAGGATAAACTTTATCTGATCGGCGGCGTAAAAATGCCGGAGGGGGCTTCGCTGGCGCGCACCGATGCGGTGATCCGCGAGATGAGCGAGATTGGCATGCATACTGACGGCGTCGCCTATGCGGTTGCGTTTCCTGGACTGAACGCGCTGCAGTTTACCAATACGCCGAATGCCGGCACGGTATTCTTTGGCCTGAAACCCTTCAGCGAACGCACGCGCAGCGCGGCAGAAATCAATGCTGAGCTGAATGCCAAAATCGCGAAAATTCAGCAGGGTTTTGGCTTTTCGATTATGCCCCCGCCGATCCTGGGTCTGGGCCAGGGGTCAGGTTACTCGCTTTATGTGCAGGATCGCGGCGGTCTCGGCTATGGCGCCCTGCAGGAGGCTATTAATACTCTCTCCGGTGCCGTGATGCAGACGCCGGGCATGATGTTTCCGATCTCCTCTTATCAGGCCAACGTCCCGCAGCTTGATGTGCAGGTCGATCGCGATAAAGCCCGCGCGCAGGGCGTGGCGTTGCCCGATCTCTTCACCACGCTGCAGGTTTATCTGGGTTCGGCCTACGTTAACGATTTCAACAAATTTGGCCGTACCTGGCGCGTGATGGCGCAGGCAGACGGGGATTTCCGGGACAGCGTTGAAGATATTACCTCGCTGCGTACCCGTAATGACCGGGGCGAAATGGTGCCCATCGGCAGCATGGTGCATGTCACCACCACCTACGGGCCCGATCCGGTGATCCGCTACAACGGCTATCCCGCTGCGGATCTGATTGGCGATGCCGATCCGCGCGTGCTCTCTTCCGCTCAGGCGATGGCGCAGCTGGAAACCATGTCAGAACAGATGTTGCCCAACGGCATGAATATCGAATGGACTGACCTGAGTTATCAGCAGGCAACCCAGGGCAACAGCGCATTTATCGTTTTCCCGGTTGCGGTCCTGCTGGCATTTCTGGTGCTGGCAGCGCTCTATGAGAGCTGGACGCTGCCGCTGGCGGTGATCCTGATTGTGCCGGTAACCATGCTTTCAGCGCTGGCGGGCGTCTGGCTGACCGGCGGTGATAACAACGTGTTTGTCCAGGTCGGGCTGGTGGTGCTGATGGGGCTGGCGTGCAAAAACGCCATTCTGATTGTGGAGTTTGCCCGTGAGCTGGAGATGCAGGGTAAAAGCATTACGGCCGCCGCACTGGAAGCCTGTCGTCTGCGTCTGCGGCCGATTGTGATGACCTCGATTGCGTTTATCGCCGGTACGATTCCGCTGATTCTCGGCGAAGGCGCTGGCGCGGAAGTACGCGGCGTGACCGGAATTACCGTGTTTGCCGGTATGCTTGGCGTTACCCTGTTTGGCCTGTTCCTGACGCCGGTGTTTTACGTCACGCTGCGCAAGCTGGTGACACGACGCGCCCCTGCAGAAAGCGCAACGTCAGCATAACAACGTTATACATGCAAAAGCCCGGCTGCAGCCGGGCTTTTTTATATGCTATTGACGTTCCGGCTGCGTATGACGCACCGGTGTTATCAGGGTTTCTGGCAGAGTCCGGCGGGCTCAACATCCGGCAGCGGCTCACAATTGCTGGTATCGTTACTTTTCAGTTCGTTCAGCGCATCCGCCACGGTACGCGTCTCCAGCACTTTCAGCGACGCCTCTTCCGCCTCCTGAGCAATCGATTTGAAATACCAGCAGAGGTTGGCGCTGACCAGACAACGCGGTGCAACATCCGGTCGCGACGCCCACAGTTTTTTGTCTTCAATCACTGACGTATAGATATCGCGTAGCGTGATTTCCGCTGCGGGCCGGCCCAGATGAATTGAGCCGGTACGACCCAGCGTCGAAACAATAATGCCATCGCGCGTCAGCGGAACCATCAGTTTACGAATAAAACTGGGATTCGCCTCCAGACCGTACGCCAGAATTGCGCTGGTCGAGCGTTTTCCCAGTTGCTCCGCCATCGCGACACTTAAAACCATCTGCAGAGCTGTCGGGAAGCGATAATCTAACATTTCAATATCCTGAGTTGCGGCTTATCTTTTTGTTTTTATAGCGCGTCAATGAGTGAACAATGAGCAATAAATATAACAAACACTGTTGCTTTTTAGAAGCAACCCCGGCCTTACAGGGCACGGATTCCCCATCTGCAAGGCGGTTTGCGCACAAGCTGCTTAGTTTTGCACGGACGACGCCTGCGCCGGTAACTGCTGCTTAAGCAGCATGACCAGCAATACATTTACGCCTGCCAGCCCGCACAGCACCCAGAGCGTGATATCAGCGCCGGCACGGGCAAACAGCCAGCCGCCCGCCAGCGGCGTCAGCGCCTGCCCTATCAGCGCCGGCCGCGCCATACGACCGGTGACCACGGCATAATGCTCTGGTTTGACCACAACCAGCGGTAATGTACCGCGTACGATGGCCCGCAAGCCGTTCCCGGCGCCATACAGCATCATCGCAACCAGCGCCATGGCCGGAAACAGCGCCAGCAGCATTAGCCCCGCTGCGACCAGTCCCACAGAGAACAAGGCAGTCCATATGGGGTGACTACGCTTAAACAGGACATCCAGAAGCCGCGAGCCGATCTGACAGGGACCGAGAATGGCGCTGAGCGCCAGCGCCGCGCTCAGTGAATAACCGCCTGACTGAAGCAGCGTAATAAGCTGAACCGAGATGGCGGTCATAATAACCGAAGCGAGGGTGAAAATGGCGCACAGCAGCCAGAAAAGTTGTGATGAGGGGGCGTTCTGCAGGGCATCAGAGGCGGCGCCGGTCTCACCTCCCCTGCTCTCTGTTTGCATCACCGGCGGCGGCAGCGCATAGCGATAGGCGGGGAATACCAGCAGCGTGAGCAGCGCAGCAATAATAAAACAGGCGTCACGCCAGCCGGCGAGCGCAATCAGCCATGCCGTTCCCGGCCATACCAGCGTGGTACATAAGCCCGAAATCAGCGTCACCCCGGTAATGGCGCTGCGCGCCTGTCCGCCATACAGCGTGCCGAGCGTCGCAAATAGCGAATCGTAAAGGCTCATGGCCATCCCTGTGCCTATCAGCAGCCATGCAGCAAAAAACCAGCCGGGCCGATAGCTCAGCCCCATGAGCACCAGGCCTGCAGCCATCACGATACCGCCGCCTGCCAGCAGTGCCGGTCCGTATCCACGGGCAATCAGACGGCCGCTAAGCGGCGCCAGCAAACCCGAGACCAGAATACCGAGTGACAGTGCGCCATAGACCCACTGCCGGGGCCAGCCGGTTTCAGCGATAATCGGAGCGGCCATCACAGCCATCAGGTAGAACGACCCGCCCCATGAAAGGATCTGGACCGCACCCAGCGTGATAATAGCCGGAATAGCGGGTTTTGCATGATAGCGCACAGGGTGGCCCCATATAAGATAAAGCGTTGTTATAGCATGGATATTCTTCAGGCTGAACGCTCTTTGCTGTTAAGCAGCTAACCACTCCGTGGCTTCTGTCAGGATCTATATAAAATTAATAAGTATGCTGTAACTAAAATAGCCTCTTGCCAGCAACGTGTACACAGGTACATTAAGGATGTTGTAACAAAGGAGAACATAATGGCTCGCTACGATTTAGTCGCTGATTTACATGAGTGCGTCAATACGCTGGAACAGCGCCTCGGCGCGCTGCGCGCCAGCATTGAGCAGCAGCCGCTGCTGGTGGCTCGCGTATTTAGCCTGCCGGCAATTGAAAAAGGTCATGAACATGACGAGATTGATAAAATAACGGTTACCCAGCATCTGGGGAAAAGCGCACGCGAGATGGCGCTCACTCACTACTGCCGGCTGTTTATGCAGCATCAGTCAGAAAAGCTCAGTACTAAAGCGGCCGTACGGCTGCCCGGTGCGCTCTGTATTGAGGCAGACGAACATGCTGCTGAACAGATTACCCTGCAGGTCAGCGAGATCAACGCGCTCAAGCAGCGGCTGGAGCAGCTGATAACCGTGGAGTCCGGTTTACCGAGCGAAGCGCGCTTTGAATTTGTGCATCAGCATCTGCGCGGACTGATTACGCTGAATGCCTATCGCAGCGTGCCCCTGCTTCATGCGCCGGATACGCTGCGCTTTGGCTGGGCCAATAAAAACATCATTAAAAATCTGACGCGGGAAGCCGTTATTGAGCAGCTGGAGCGCAGCCTGAAAGCAAATCGCGCTCAGGCGCCCTGGACGCGCGAGCAATGGGCAGAAAAAGTTCAGCTGGAGCTGGAGCTGGTGCGATCGCTGCCCGCGAGCGCAAAGCTGAAAATCAAACGGCCGGTCAAAGTGCAGCCTATTGCACGCGTCTGGCGCGCCAGCGAGAAGAAACAGACGCAGCTGGCCTGCCCTTCTCCGCTGCTGGTACTGTGTCGTGACAAAACGCAGGTGCCGGTACTGGGCGAACTGCTGAATTACGACGCAGAGAACATCGCCCATCGCTATAAACCGCTGGCGCAGCCGCTGCATCTGATCATCCCGCGTCTGCACCTCTGGAGCGACCGCCTCGCCTGACGGCGCGGCCGCCCCCTGCAGGATTACGCTTTCATGCTGCCAACCATCTCTTCCGGGCGCACCCAGGCATCGAACTGCGCCTCATCCAGATAACCGAGCTGCAGCGCGGCCGCTTTAAGCGTCAGGCCCTCTTTATGGGCTTTTTTGGCAATCTCAGCCGCTTTGTCATAGCCAATGTGCGTATTCAGCGCGGTTACCAGCATCAGAGACTCATTAAGCAGCTGATCGATGCGCTCCCGCACCGGCTCAATGCCTGTTGCACAGTGATGATTAAAGCTGTCCATGCCGTCGGCCAGCAGCCGTACCGATTGCAGGAAGTTATGAATCACCATAGGACGGAATACGTTCAGCTCAAAGTTGCCGGACGCCCCGCCCATATTGATCGCCACATCGTTGCCCATGACCTGGCAGCAGAGCATGGTCATCGCTTCACACTGCGTCGGATTCACTTTACCCGGCATAATCGAGCTGCCCGGCTCATTTTCCGGGATGCTGATTTCACCAATGCCGCAGCGCGGACCGGAAGAGAGCCAGCGGACGTCGTTGGCAATTTTCATCAGCGACGCCGCCAGACCTTTCAGCGCGCCGTGCGCATGCACCAGCGCATCGCAGGTTGCCAGCGCTTCAAATTTGTTGGGCGCGGTAACAAATGGCTGACCGGTCAGCGCGGCCAGCGCCCGCGCCACGCGGACGGCGTATTCAGGATGCGTGTTCAGGCCGGTGCCCACGGCGGTGCCGCCCAGCGCCAGCTCAGACAGATGAGGAATGCTGTTTTCAACGTGCTTCAGGCTATGCTCCAGCATGGCCACCCAGCCGGAGATCTCCTGCCCCAGCGTCAGCGGCGTGGCATCCTGCAGGTGCGTACGGCCAATTTTCACAATATCGCTGAATGCATCCGCTTTGCGGGCCAGTGTGGTTTTGAGCACCTCCAGCTGCGGAATAAGCTGCTCGCGCAGTACCGTGACGGCCGCCACGTGCATAGCGGTGGGAAAGACATCGTTAGAGCTCTGGCTTTTATTCACATCATCATTAGGGTGCACCCGCCGCGCCATACCGCGCTCACCGCCGAGGATTTCGCTCGCGCGATTGGCCAGTACCTCATTCATATTCATGTTGGTCTGGGTGCCGGAGCCGGTCTGCCAGATCGCCAGCGGAAACTGATCGGCGTGCTGGTTGGCCAGTACCTCATCCGCCGCGCGAATAATCGCTGCCGCGCGATCGTCCGGCAGCAGCTGCAGATCGCGGTTCACCTCCGCCGCTGCCCGCTTGGTCTGCGCCAGAGCCCGGACCAGCTCAACCGGCATTTTCTCAGTTGAAATACGAAAATGCTCCAGCGAGCGTTGCGTCTGTGCGCCCCAGAGTTTGTCTGCCGGCACATCGATGGGACCCATTGAATCTTTTTCAGTGCGACTGGCTGCCATAGCCCTCTTCTCCTTACTCAGTAGTGAAGTGATACCTGCATGGGACGTCTGAACACCCTGCTGGCGATCCGAATCAATAAAACAGTATGCGGTCACATCGCGTTTCCTGCACACAGGTCGCGCTAATTGCTGACATTTTCTGCTTTACTGGGCAATAACTGTTCAGCTGAGGGCAAAATATGCATAAATTGAATAACTCACTGCAGTATTACGACTGGGGCAGCACAACGGCGTTAACGGCACTGTATGGTATCGCCGATCCGCAGGGCCGGCCGCTGGCAGAACTGTGGATGGGCGCGCACCCGAAAAGCCCGTCAACGCTGGTTACTGAGGGCCAGCCCCGCTCGCTGCGCGATGCGATCGCGCGCGATCCGGTGGCAATGCTGGGCCGCGCCGTCGCTGACCGGTTTGGTGAACTGCCGTTTCTGTTTAAGGTGCTCTGCGCGGCGAAAGCGCTCTCCGTGCAGGCGCATCCGGACAAACACGCAGCTGCCGCCGGTTTTGCCCGTGAAAACGCGGCCGGTATTGCTCCGGATGCGCCGCAGCGCAGCTATAAAGATGCCAGCCATAAACCAGAGCTGCTCTATGCGCTTACGCCTTTCCAGGCGCTGAACGGTTTCCGCGAGCGGCCTGAAATGGTGTCGCTGCTGAGCGCGGTAGCGGGCGCGCATCCGCAGATTGGACACTTTATTGAGCAGGCCACGCCAGATGCCCTTGCCCGCCTGTTTGCCACGCTGTTCTCGCTGCAGGGGGATGAAAAAAGGCGTGCGCTGGCGATCCTGTGCTCAGTGGCAGCGTCACGGGATGCGGAGCCGTGGCTGACTGTACGGCAGCTGGCGGCTGATTACCCGGACGATAACGGTCTGTTTGCACCACTGCTGCTTAACCAGCTGCTGCTGCAGCCCGGCGAAGCGATGTTTCTCTCTGCCGGAACGCCACACGCTTACCTGCAGGGCACTGCACTGGAAGTTATGGCAAATTCAGATAATGTGCTGCGTGCCGGCCTGACGCCAAAATTTATCGATATGCCGGAGCTGCTGGCTAACCTGAACTTTACCGCCCGCGCGGCCGGTACGCTGCGGCTGCAGCCTGAGCGCGATGCGCAGGCGCTGCATTTTCCGGTGCCGGTGGATGATTTTGCTTTTGCCATTCACCTGCTTTCTGCCGTGGCGCAGCCGCTGGCACCGGCCGGCGTCGCCCTGCTGTTCTGTATTGAGGGTGAAGCACGGCTTGCCAGCGCGGATAGCCAGCTTATCCTGCAGCCAGGCGAATCCTGTTTTGTTGCCGCCCGCGAAGCACCGATTGCAGCCTCAGGCAGCGGACGTCTGGCCCGCGTCTTCTGCGCGCTCACTGCAGACGGCTGACGCTGCGCCGGTTAACTGCTATCCTTTCAGACGATTACTTTAAACGCCTGCGGGCGTTTTTCTTCACCCGGCGCGTTACCCTGACGGGGCGCGAACGCAAGGATAAGGATGACTCAGCGATGAAAAAGACTCAGGTTGCAGCAGGTGTGATTATCGCGCTCGGTGTGGTTTGGACCGGCGCAGCGTGGTTTACCGGCAAGCAGATTGAGAGCCATAAGGATGAGATGCTGCAACATGCCAACAGCCAGATTAACGCCTGGGCACCCAACAGCCGCCTGACGCTGAGCTATCAGGATTATCAGCGCGGCCTGTTCAGCAGCAGCACGAAACTGGTTGTTCAGGCGAGCTCGCAAACGGTGGATAACCCGCTGCTTAAGCCGGGTCAGACCATTGTGCTGAATGAAACCATCGATCACGGCCCTTTCCCCTTTGCGCAACTGAAGCGTGGCAATATTCTGCCGGCAATGGCCTCAGTGCACTCAGAGCTTGCCAATACTGACGCGGTGAAAAAACTGTTCGCGCTGACTGACGGCAAATCACTGGTTGCAGCCGATACGCGTATTGGTTACAGCGGGGCTACTGATACGGCGCTGACCCTGCTGCCAGTGGACTACAGCAACGCACAGACCGGCGACCGGCTGGCTACCAACGGCGGTAAGCTTGACGTCAGCGCCGACAGCAAAGGCGATAAAGTCAGCCTGAAAGGTGAGTTTTCCAGCATCGCCGTCACCAGCAAAAATCAGCTGGAGCAGCCGGTGCTGTTCACCCTGAACGGTCTGGCACTGGGCGGTGATACTCACCTGAGCCCGGAAGGCGTGCGCGTGGGCGATCAGAACATCACGCTGGATAAACTGGAAGCGAGCATCAACGGTCAGCAGGGAATGACGCTGCAGAACATCGACGGTAAATCCTCTTTTGATAATAAAGAGGGCAAAATCGGCGGCACCATTGATTACAAAGTGGGGAATATCAACCTGCAGCAGCAGCCTTTCGGCGAAGCGCGTCTGGCGATGAAGTTTTCGCAGTTTGATGCGCAGGCGGTGAAAACCTTCTCCGATACTTACAATGCCCAGATGCAGGATCTGCTGCGCCAGCCGGGTGTTGCTGAGGATCCGATTCGCTATCAGGCCAGCGTGCAGACCATTTTGCGCAACAACCTGCCGCTGCTGCTGAAAGGCGCGCCGGCGGTGAGCATTGCGCCGCTGAGCTGGAAAAATGATAAAGGTGAAAGCACGTTTAACCTGAATATCGGCTTCAACGATCCGGCGGCAGTCAGCGGCGAGGCGCAGAGCCTGGGGGCAGCAGTGGATCGCATGCTGAAAACGCTGGATGGCAAACTGAATATCAATATGCCAATGGCAACAGAAACGATGCGTCATGTTGGCCTGGCAGAAGGATATCAGGGAGATGACGCGCAGAAGCTGGCCGATCAGCAGGTCAAAGGCGTGGCTGCGATGGGCCAGATGTTCCGTCTGACGCAGCAGCAGGATAATAATATTGTCACCAGTCTGCAGTATGCGAACGGTCAGGTAACGATGAACGGTGACAAGATGTCGCTGGAGCAGTTCCTCTCCCGCTATATGCTGGGAATGCCAACCAGTGAAGGCATGCCACAGTAACCTCTGCGGTACGCCGCCTCATCCTGCGGGAAGAGGCGGCGCCTTTTCGCTCTAATATTCACCATCTGTTCTCCGCTTTGCGCAAATCGCTGGCGCAGTTGCGCAAGATATTTTTATAATGCTCTGCACTTTATTCCTGACAAGCGAGTGCGCCATGATCGACCAGCAGCTTCCTCTTACCGATATTCACCGCCACCTTGATGGCAATATCCGCGCCCAAACTATTCTCGATCTCGGCCGCCAGTTTAACCTCTCTCTGCCCGCCAGCTCTCTTGAAGCACTGCGTCCTCACGTGCAGGTCACCGCTAACGAACCCGACCTGGTGAGTTTTCTGCAGAAGCTCGACTGGGGCGTTAAGGTGCTGGGCGATCTCGACGCCTGTCGCCGCATTGCGCTGGAAAACGTCGAAGATGCAGCGCGTGCAGGCATTCACTATGCGGAACTCCGCTTCTCTCCGGGCTATATGGCGATGACCCATAATCTGCCGGTAGCGGGCGTAACAGAAGCGGTAATTGATGGTGTGCGTGCGGGCGTGAAGCAGTACGGTGTGGATGTCAATCTGATTGGCATTATGAGCCGCACCTTTGGTGAAGAGGCGTGCCTGCGCGAGCTGGAAGGATTACTGGCACATCGCGACGGTATCACCGCCGTGGATCTGGCGGGCGATGAGCTGGGCTTTCCGGGCAGTGAGTTTCTGAGCCACTTCAACCGGGCACGTGACGCCGGTTTTCGCATCACCGTGCACGCCGGCGAAGCGGCGGGTCCGGAGAGTATCTGGCAGGCCATTCGCGAACTGGGCGCGGAGCGTATCGGTCACGGCGTTAAGGCGATTGAAGATCGGGCGCTGATGGATTTTCTGGCTGAGCAGCGTATCGGCATCGAATCCTGCCTGACCTCAAACATCCAGACCAGCACCGTCTCCTCGCTGGAGAAGCATCCGCTGAAAGCGTTCCTGCAGCACGGTATTCTGGCCACGCTGAATACTGATGACCCGGCGGTTCAGGGTGTGGAACTGGCGCATGAATATGAGGTGGCGGCCCCTGCAGCAGGTCTCTCTCTGGCAGAGATCCGCCAGGCGCAGGAAAATGGTGTGGCGATTGCATTCCTGAGCGAAGCGGAGAAAGCGGCGCTGCGCCAGCGCGTAGCAGGCTGAGGCGCTAAGCACCAGAGATAACGCGCCGCCCTGCGGCGGCGCGTAACATCAGCGCGGTGACATCGTCTGACGCTTCTCTGCAGACTGCAGACCCAGCTCAATCAGCTCCATAACCTGTATCGCCTCTTCTGCCTGCACCGGATTTTGCCCCGTGCCGGCTATCGCGTCGCGGATCGCCGCATAGTAGGCCGGATAGTTGCCCGGCTGCGTCAGCAGCTCCTGCTCCACCAGCATATCGCCTTCCGCCAGCGTCAGCGTGCCGTTGCGCATATCGTAGCCCCACGCCTGCTGCGGCGGTCTGGCGCCTGATTTCAGACTATCCTCCTGCGGATCGAGCCCATACTTTACGTAGCTGCCGCGCGTGCCGTGTACCACAAAGCGCGGTGACTCTGCTGCCACCAGCATGCTGGCGTGCAGCACCACGCGGCGCGTCGGGTAAGTCAGCACCGCGTGGAAATAGTCAGTGGTTTGCGCGCCCGGGCGCAGCTCTGCCATATCCACATTGATCGCGACCGGCATACCAAACAGCTGCAGCGCCTGATCCAGCACGTGCGGGCCGAGGTCAAACCAGATGCCGCTGCCCGGTCCCTTCATCTCGCGCCAGCGCTGGCGAACTTCCGGGCGAAAGCGGTCGAAATGTGACTCCAGATAGCGTATCTCGCCAAGCGTGCCCTCACTGAGTAACATTTTCAGCGTCAGAAAATCGCTGTCCCAGCGGCGGTTATGGAATACCGACAGCAGCAATCCTCTGGATTTTGCCAGCTGATCGAGCTCACGCGCCTGCGATAGCGTGACGGTGAAAGGCTTGTCAACGACCACATGCTTGCCGGCATTCAGGGCCGCTTTAGCCAGCGGAAAATGGGTGTCATTGGGGGTGGGGATCACAATCAGCTGCAGGGTGGGATCGTCCAGCAGCGCCTGCGGATCGGCGACGACCTGTACCGAGGGCCAGTCAGCATGCACTTTAGCGGCATCACTGCTGGAGATCGCTGCCAGTTCCATATCGGCTGTTCCGGCGATTAAAGGGGCATGAAAGGTTTTACTGGCAAAGCCATAGCCTATCAGGCCGACACGTAGTTTATCGCTCATTCTCACTCCTTTTGTCATATACCCGACTGATTTAAGACGAATCAGCCGGTGAGAACAAGGTGGAATCAGCTGAAAGAGATCGCCCGGCCAGGCTCCGGCCAGTTCTGCTGCGCTTCGAGCGCGTCGTGCGCATCCTGGCTGCGGCGGCGGAAATCACTCGGGCTGACGCCCACGCGTTTGCGGAACACGCGTGAAAAGTAGAGCTGATCGTCATAACCTACTTCCCGTCCCACGGAGGCGATAGGCTCCTGCGTTGTCTGCAGCAGCAGCTTGGCGCGGATCACCCGCTGATCTTCACGCCAGCGCAGCAGATTAATGCCCATCTGTTCGCGGAACAGATGCGCCAGCCGCGAAGGCGATAAACAGACATGCCGCGCCACCTCCTCGATTTTGACTTCGCTGGCAAGATGATTGGTCACAAACTGGCAGGCTTCAATCACACGCGGATCGCGAATTTGCTGATGACTGCGCGGATCCTCTTCCACCGCACGCAGCAGCAGACGCTCCAGCAGGTTCATCGCCAGCTCTTCAGCAAAGCGACGCCCGGAGTTGTGCGTCTGTTCAATGCTGGCAAACAGGCGATCAAATTCGCCGCACAGCGCTTCGGTCAGACGCAGCCGGCCCACGCCCTGCTTCTGATCCTGCCACTCCAGCCAGTCGATCCAGTAGGCGCGCGGCCGAAAATAGACCCAGCGATGGTGCCAGCACGGACTGTCTGGTGCACGTCCATAGTAGTGCGGCGTTTTCGGCTGGAACAGCAGCAGGTCACCCGGCTCACAGTCAAAAGCGGATTCGCCATCAAAGATCCGGCCTTTGCCACGGATGGTGAGATTGAGAATATAGCCCTTCATCCCCAGCGGTCGATCGATAAAAAAGTCGAGCGGCTCCTGCGCGTTAATTGGCGTGAGTCCCGCTACCAGCCAGGCGTTAAACGGATAGCCCGGCAGCAGGGGGTTCTGTTGTTCACTGGGGGGTTCGCGATGGTACATAGTGCCCTCACTCTCAGCATGACGCGCGGCGCAACACCCGGGTTGCGCCGCCAGGATCAAACGGCTCTGTTTTTCTGTTTATAGCGATCGAAAATCACTGCGGCTAACAGTATCAGACCCCGCACGACATACTGTGAGAATGGCGAGATATTCAGTAAATTCATCGCATTCTCTACGGTCCCCAGGATCAGCACCCCCGCCACCACATAGGAAATTTTACCGATGCCGCCCTTCAGCGAGACGCCGCCCAGCACGCAGGCCGAGATCACAATCAGTTCATAGCCCAGCGAAGTCATGGGCTGACCGCTGGTCATACGCGAGGCCAGAATGATGCCCGCGGCGGCTGAAACCAGTCCTGAAAGGATAAAGATAATGATGCGGGTACGCACTACCGGCACGCCAGCCAGCCGGGCAGCTTCTTCATTGCCGCCAATTGCCAGTGTATTGCGGCCAAACGTGGTTTTGTTCAGCAGGAAACCAAACGCAACCATGGTGGCAATGGTGAGCCAGATAGGTGCCGGCACGCCCAGCCAGTTAGCATAACCCAGCGCAAAAAAGCGTTCATCTTCAATGCCTACCGCTTTACCGTCAGAGAAGATATAGGCCAGTCCGCGCACAATCTGCATCGTTGCCAGCGTGGTGATCAGGGCGTTGATTTTTAACCGGGCAATGACAAATCCGTTCACAAAACCGGTCGCCATACCCAGCAGCAGCCCGGCGGCTACGCCAATCCACAGGCTTTCGGTCATGTTGATCACCACCGCCGTCACCACGCCGGCGCAGGCGATAACCGAGGCGATGGAGAGATCAAAGTCGCCCGACGCCAGACAGAACAGCATACCGCAGGCCACCATGCCGGACATCGACATCGCCAGGCCCAGCCCTTTCATATTAATAAACGTGCCAAAGTTCGGCACAAAGATGGCGCAGACAATAAACAGCAGCGCAAAAACCACCAGCATGCCGAAATTGTCCCAGATACGTCCCAGCTGCAGCCCGCTGCGCTGCACCGGTGGCGTATTGGAAGTGGTAGATGAAGCCATTGTTGCTCTCCTGTACATCAGGCCACGGCGGCCGCTTGAGGGGTTTTCGGCATCGCCAGACTGAGCGTCAGCTGTTCGGTTGCCGTGTCGTGCGTCAGTTCTCCGGCAATTTCACCTTCGCGCATGACAATAATGCGGTCGGCGAGCCCCATCACTTCGGGCAGATCGCTGGATGCAAACAGCACCGCAATCCCTTTGCCTGCCAGTTGGTAAATCAGATTGTAAATTTCATGCTTCGCGCCAACGTCAATACCGCGCGTTGGCTCATCCAGCATGATCACGTTCATCTCTTCCGAGAGCCAGCGACCCAGAATGGCCTTTTGCTGGTTGCCCCCGGAGAGGTTCATGATCAGCTGATGCGGACCAGGCGTCTTGATATTGAGCGAACGGATATGGCTTTCTGCGTTTTTCGCCTCCCAGGCAGGTCTGATCAGGCAGCCCGCCGTGAGGTTATGGCGTCGCGCGCTGATATTGATGTTCTCCCGCACGGAGTGCACCGGAATAATGCCTTCCGCTTTGCGATCTTCAGGACAGAGCATAATGCCCGCCCGGATGGCATCAATCGGCTGGCGGATCGTGAGCGGCCTGCCATCAAGTGAAACCGTGCCGCCACGCAGTTTTGTGGCCCCAAACAGCCCTTTCATCAGCTCGCTGCGTCCGGCGCCTACCAGACCAAACAACCCTACAATTTCTCCCGCGCGCACGGTCAGTGAGACAGGCATGCGCACCCCTTTCGCCTCGACCTGGTCGAGCTGAAAACGAACGGCGCCCAGCTCGCGTGGCGCATAGCCATAGATATCGCCCAGGTTGCGCCCGACCATCGCCTCGACCAGATCGTCGTGGTGGGTATTGGGCATATCCGTAAACGTGCGCACATAGCGGCCATCTTTAAACACGGTAATTGCATCGCTCAGGGCAAAAATCTCCTCCATGCGATGCGACACATAAAGCACCACCCGTCCTTCGGCCCGCAGCTGACGGATAACGCGGAACAGATGCTCAATTTCGCGCGCTGAGAGCGAACTGGTTGGTTCATCAAACGCAATAATGCGGGCGTTGCGCGCCAGCGCCTTTGCAATCTCCACCATCTGCCACTGACCCAGTGAGAGATATTTCAGTGGCATATCGGGATCGATATCCATCCCGAGGTTTTTCAGCTGCAGTCCGGCTTCATAACGCAGCAGTTTGCGGTTTACCAGACCGCGTTTATGCGGCAGCTGGCCGAGATAGATATTCTCCGCCACGCTCATTTCCGGTACCAGGTGCAGCTCCTGATAGATGATGGCGACGCCGGCATCCAGCGCATCAACCGTATTGGTGAAGTGTTTTGCCTCGCCCTGGATGCGGATTTCGCCGCTTGTGGGCTGATAACTGCCGCTGAGGATCTTCAGCAGCGTTGATTTTCCTGCGCCGTTTTCGCCCATCAGCGCGTGCACCTCACCGGCGCGGCACTCAAAGCCGATATCCTGCAGTGCTTTTACGCCAGGAAAGGTTTTGCTGATGCCATGAAAAGAGAGAAATGCCTGATCGGTCTCCATGGAAACTCCTGATAATGCCCGTCGGATTTCAGGTGCGCATAAATGCGCACCCTGCAAACCAGGTACGCATGAATGCGCGCCCTGTGCGTTACATCAGCCCTTTCTTCGCCAGTTCGGTTTTGAAGTTATCGCGGGTGATCAGCACCACATCCGTCACCTCTGTAAATCTGGCAGGTTCTTCGCCTTTAGTGACCCAGTTGTAGAGCATCTGGCTGCTCTTATAACCGTGAACGTCCGGGCTGGGCAGCAGTGAACCATAGAAACCGGTCGCGGAACCTTTAGAGAGTTCGCTGATCGCATCCACGCCGTTAATGCCGATACCAATCACATCCGGCGCTTTGAAACCCTGGCCCTCAGTGGCACGCACGCCGCCCAGCACGGTGTTATCGTTCATGCCGACAATCAGCCAGTGTTTCACTTCCGGGTGCTGCACCAGCAGCGAGTTACCGGCATCAAACGCACCGGGAATATCGTTGGATTTGGTCGGGACCTGATAAATCTGCTTCTCAGGGAAGCCTGCTGCTTTAATAGCCGCCATCGAGCCGCCGGTACGACGACGCGCCGTATCCAGTTCGTTAGCGGTGATCGCCATCACCGCCGTCTCTTTAACGTCCCAGCCGCGTTTCTGCATCTCTTTATAGAGTTCCTGACCCTGGCGCTCGCCGATCTTTGTTGCCGCCATCATTACCAGCGGAACGGTCTCCATTGGCTTGCCTTTCGCCGTGACAAACTGGTCATCTACCGCGATCACTTTCAGATCGTAGCTGCGCGCTTTCGCCATAATGGCCGAGCCGAGTTTGGGATCGGGGGTGCAGATGACAAAACCTTCCGCACCGCTGGCCGCGAGGCTGTCGATGGCGTTAAGCGTTTTTTCACCATCGGGGACCGCAATTTTAATCACCTCAAAACCCAGATCTTTGCCGGCTTTATCAGCAAATTTCCATTCGGTCTGAAACCACGGCTCCTCAGGTTGTTTAACGAGAAAACCGAGCTTCATCGTCTCGGCGATAGCGGAATGTGACATAACCGCGGCGAGGCTGACGGCCGCCAGCGCTTTAGTGAATTTATGCATGATGCTCTCCGGCACAATGGTGTTTTATCGCTGTTATTAACGTTTTTGTGTAAACGCTACCATCTGAATTCTGCTTTCTTGTACAGCGCAAAATCAGTGCGTTAGCTCAAGAGTTGCTGAAAGGCTGTGCAAACGCTGGGCTAGTTGTAGCGAGAAATGCGGCACAAAATGTAGAGCGGTATCACATAGCAAAACGAAGGCAAAAATATCCATATATTCAGCAAAATTAACCGGTGCCTGACTTTTGCGGCCGATCACACAACCTCTCCGATGACAGAAAAGTACATATTGTCAGCCACTGATGACTAACGGCCCGGGACATTGCCTCGCAGGATAGAACCCATATAACTCACACAGGAGAATCCCGATGGGTGCTGGCGCCATAACAATTGGGCTGGATTTTGGCAGTGACTCAGTGCGTGCGCTGGCGGTTGACTGCCACAGCGGCAAAGAGCTGGAAAAAGCGGTGGTCAACTATTCGCGCTGGGCGCAGGGCCAGTTCTGCGACGCGCACGCTAACCGGTTTCGTCATCATCCGCAGGACTACATCGATGCCATGGAGCAGGCGCTGGTCAGCGTGCTGCAGGCATTAACGCCTGAACAGCGCGCGGCGGTAGCCGGGATCGGCGTGGATACAACCGGATCAACGCCGGCGCCTGTCGATCGCGACGGTAATGTCCTGGCGCTGCGACCGGAATTTGCCGCAAATCCCAACGCCATGTTTGTGCTGTGGAAAGATCATACTGCCATTGAAGAAGCTGAAGCGATCACGCGTCTGTGTCACAGCGGGCGCTTTACCGACTACACCCGCTATATTGGCGGCATTTACTCCTCCGAATGGTTCTGGGCGAAAATCTTACACGTCTCGCGGGAGGATGCCGCCGTGCGGGAGGCGGCTGTTTCCTGGGTTGAACTCTGCGACTGGGTGCCGGCGCTGCTAAGCGGTACGACCGCCCCCGATAAGCTGCGTCGCGGGCGCTGCGCCGCCGGACATAAATCGCTCTGGCATCCGGAGTGGCAGGGCCTGCCGGACGTGGCCTTTCTCAACGCGCTTGACCCCATGCTGACAGAACAGCTCGATTCACCGCTGTTTACCGATACCTGGACCGCCGACCTGCCGGTTGGCACGCTGAGCGCTGAATGGGCTGCCCGCCTCGGCTTATCGGAACAGGTGGTTATCTCTGGCGGCGCCTTTGACTGCCACATGGGCGCGGTCGGGGCCGGTGCTCAGCCCTATACGCTGGTAAAAGTCATTGGTACATCAACCTGCGACATTCTGATTGCAGACAGTGAAACCGTCGGCGACCGCGCGATCCGGGGCATTTGCGGCCAGGTCGACGGCAGCGTTGTCCCTGGTGCGATTGGCTGCGAAGCGGGCCAGTCGGCCTTTGGCGATATCTATGCCTGGTTCAGCCGCCTGCTCGGCTGGCCACTGCAACAGGCGGCGCAGCGTCATCCTGAACTGCAACCGCAGCTGGCTGCGCTGCAGCAGGACCTGATCCGCGAGCTTACCGAAGCCTGGGCCGCCAATCCGCAACTTGATCATCTGCCGGTGGTGCTGGACTGGTTTAATGGTCGCCGTACCCCGGATGCCAATCAGCGGCTGAAAGGCGTCATTACCGATCTTAATCTGGGCACCGATGCACCGGCACTGTTTGGCGGGCTGATCGCCGCCACGGCTTTTGGCGCAAGGGCCATTATGGAGTGCTTTGAGCAGCAGGCGATTCCGGTAAAAAGCATTCTGACGCTGGGGGGGATCGCCCGCAAATCCCCTGCCATTATGCAGGCGTGCTGTGATGTGATGAACCGTCCGCTGGATATTGTTGCGTCGGACGAGTGCTGCGCACTGGGTGCGGCAATTTTTGCGGCCGTGGCGGCAGAGGTCTATCCCGACGTACCTGCCGCTCAGCAGGTGATGGCCAGCCCGATTGCAGTCACGCTGCAGCCCGACGCACAGCGCGTAGCGGCGTATCAGCAGCTCTATCAACGTTATCAAAACTGGTGTGAGGCGGCTGAACCACAGTACGCGCCGCGCACCCTATCCGCACAGTAAAGGAGTGGTTTAATGGAACAGCATAACGCACAGCACGTGTGGTTTGTTATCGGTACACAGCACCTCTACGGCGCGGAAACGTTGCGCCAGGTGGAAGAGCACGCGCGTCAGGTAATGGAAGGGCTTAATCAGGCGGGTACACTGCCGGTGCCGCTGGTGCTTCAGCCGCTGGTCAAATCGCCGGATGAGGCGCTGGCGCTCTGCCGGGCAGCGAATCACGACAACCAGTGCGTCGGCATCATCACCTGGCTGCACACGTTTTCGCCGGCAAAAATGTGGATTGGCGGACTGAGCGTTTTAAATAAGCCGCTGCTGCAGTTCCATACCCAGTTTAATGCAGAGATCCCGTGGGACAGCATGGATATGGATTTTATGAACCTGAACCAGACCGCACACGGCGGCCGCGAGTTCGGTTTCATCGGCGCACGTATGGGATTACAGCATAGCGTGATCACCGGCCACTGGCAGGATCGCACCAGCCAGCAGCGTATCAGCCGCTGGATCAACGCCGTGCTGGCAAAACAGGCGAGCCAGCAGCTTAAGGTTGCCCGTTTTGGCGATAACATGCGTGAAGTTGCCGTCACTGAAGGTGACAAGGTTGCCGCCCAGATCCAGTTTGGCTACGCCGTTAACGGCTGGGGCGTGGGCGATCTGGTTGAAGTGATCAATGGCGTCAGCGACGGTGACGTCAGCGCGCTGATCGATGAGTATGAGAGTCAGTATCTCTTCAGCGAGGCGGCAGCCGTTAACGGCGACAAGCGGCAGAACGTGCTGGACGCTGCGCGCATTGAGCTGGGCCTGAAACGCTTCCTCGAGGATGAAGGGTGTAAAGCGTTTACCACCAACTTCCAGACGCTGCACGGTATGACGCAGCTGCCAGGGCTGGCAGTGCAGCGTCTGATGGGCCAGGGCTATGGCTTTGCCGGCGAGGGTGACTGGAAAACCGCAGCGCTGCTGCACATTCTCAAAGTGCAGGCAGGTACACGTGCGGGCGGTACCTCTTTTATGGAGGATTACACGTATCACTTCTCGCCGGGCAACGATCTGGTGCTGGGTTCGCACATGCTGGAAGTTTGTCCTTCTATCGCCAAAGAGGAGAAACCGCTGATTGATGTTCAGTTCCTGGGTATTGGCGGCAAGGCCGATCCGGCGCGCCTGATTTTCTCGACGCCGGCCGGACGCGCGATCAATGCCAGCGTGATCGATCTTGGCGATCGTTTCCGCCTGCTGGTTAACGTGGTGGATGCGATTGAGCAGCCTAAACCGCTGCCAAAGCTGCCGGTTGCCCGTGCGCTGTGGCGTGCTCAGCCGTCGCTGGCAACGGCGTCAGAAGCCTGGATCCTTGGCGGCGGCGCGCACCACACGGTATTCAGCCAGGCGCTGGATCTGGAGGATATGTATCTCTACGGCGAACTGAACGGTATTGAAGTCATGGTGATCGATGAAGAAACCCGCCTGCCTGCGTTTAAGGACGCGCTGCGCTGGAACGAAGTCTATTACCGCTTAGCCCGCTGATTCTGATAACTGACCAGAAATTAAGCCGCGCGCCGTCGCGGCTTTTTTATTGCCTGAAATTCCCGGTTTAAAATCGGCCAGGGAGCCAATATCGGCCAGGGGCGCATGAATGCGTATGGCCGAAGAGCCGGTGTCGGCCAGGGGCGCATGAATGCGTATGGCCGAAGAGTCGGTGTCGGCCAGGGGCGCATGAATGCGTATGGCCGAAGAGTCGGTGTCGGCCAGGGGCGCATTAATGCGTATGGCCAGGGAGCCAATATCGGCCAGGGGCGCATAAATGCGCCCCCTACGGGGTAACGGTGGCATGCCGCCCTGGTTTCCGCAGATATCCGATACGGGAAGATGGGGTTCTGGCAACGCGTGATGGGGCTGGCAGGCCGGTAAAGCCCGGGGCGAAGAGCAAAGCGTCCGCGCCAGGGATGGCGCGGCCAATCGGCAGGACGCCGGGTTCCTTTACGATCGCCCCGGGCTTTACCGGCCGTGGTATCGAAATGAATGGAGGCCAGGGAGCCGGTGTCAGCCAGGGACGCATTAATGCGTATGGCTGAGGAGCCGGTATCGGCCAGGGGCGCATTAATGCGTATGGCTGAGGAGCCGGTGTCGGCCAGGGGCGCATAAATGCGTATGGCTGAGGAGCCGGTGTCGGCCAGGGGCGCATTAATGCGCCCCCTACGGGGGTAACGGTGGCACGCCGCAGGGGCGGCATTAATGCCGCCCTGGTTTCCGCAGATATCCGGTACGGGAAGATGGGGTTCTGGCAACGCGTGATGGGGCTGGCAGGCCGGTAAAGCCCGGGGCGAAGAGCAAAGCGTCCGCGTCAGGGATGGTGCGGACGATTGGCAGGACGCCGGGTTCCTTTACGATCGCCCCGGGCTTTACCGGCCGTGGTATTGAAATGAATGGAGGCCAGAGAGCCAATATCGGCCAGGGGCGCATGAATGCGTATGGCCGAAGAACCGGTGTCGGCCAGGGGCGCATGAATGCGCCCCCTCCGGGGTAACGGTGGCACGCCGCAGGGGCGGCATTAATGCCGCCCTGGTTTCTGCAGATATCCGGTACGGGAAGATGGGGTTCTGGCAACGCGTGATGGGGCTGGCAGGCCGGTAAAGCCCGGGGCGAAGAGCAAAGCGTCCGCGCCAGGGATGGCGCGGCCGATCGGCTGGACGCCGGGTTCCTGTGCGATCGCCCCGGGCTTTACCGGCCGTGGTATCGAAATGAATGGAGGCCGAAGAGCCAATATCGGCCAGGGGCGAATTAATGCGTATGGCCGAAGAACCGGTGTCAGCCAGGGGCGCATGAATGCGTATGGCTGAGGAGCCGGTGTCGGCCAGGGGCGCATTAATGCGCCCCCTACGGGTGGGATGATGCCGGATGGAGGCCAGGGGCGTATAAATGCGCCCCTACGGGGTCAGGCGTTTGACCGGTGCGTTTTGCTGGCGATCCCACATCACGGTCAGCATGCGCTGCAAGGCGATAAAAGCAAACAGCAGGATGCCGATAGCAATCTTGGTCCACCACGAACTCAGCGTCCCGTCGAAATTAATCCACGTCTGAATCAGACCCTGAATCAGTACGCCAAACAGCGTGCCGAGCACGGTACCCACACCGCCCGACAGCAGCGTACCGCCAATCACTACCGAAGCAATTGCATCCAGCTCTACGCCCAGCCCGGCCAGCGCGTAACCGGCTGAGGTATAGATAGAGAACACAATACCGGCCAGCGTCGCCAGCGTTGTGGAAAGCATATAAACCTTAATGGTCGTCGCGCGGGTCGACACGCCCATCAGCTGCGCCGAGGTGAGATTGCCGCCAATAGCGTATACCTGATTTCCGAATCGGGTACGGTGCGCCAGAATAATGCCCCCGGCGACCACTACCAGCATAATCACCGCCAGCAGGCTCAGCCGTCCGCCGCCAGGGATTTTCCACGCCAGGCCTGACAGCGTGGCGTAAAGAGGATGATCGATCGGAATGGAATTCTCTGACACCAGGTAACTGCAGCCGCGCAGAAAAAACATACCTGCCAGCGTAATAATAAACGCCGGGATCTTCAGCGCATCAATCAGCCAGCCCATCATGGCGCCGAACAGCGCCCCCAGCGCGAGAACCACTGCAAACGCCAGCAGCGGATCCAGGTGGAAATCACCGATAATGCGTGCCAGAAACACGCCGGTAAAGGCGATCACCGCCCCTACAGACAGATCGATGCCGCCGGACAAAATCACAAAGGTCATGCCCACGGCAATAATGCCCAGAAAAGCGTTATCCGTCAGAATATTGCAGATAACCCGTGTTGATGCGAAGCCTGGAAACTGGCTCAGACAGAACAGATAACCTGCCACAAATACCAGCAGCGTGATCATCAATGGCAAATGACGCTTTATCATCTTGAACGCTTCCCCTTCAGCATGGCGATAAAACGCGGCGACTGCAGCAACAGCACGCACATCACGACCACCGCTTTCACCACCTGGTTCAGTTCCGGCGGGAAACCCGACAGCAGGATCCCGGTATTCATAGACTGGATAATCAGAGCACCCATCAGCGACAGCACCAGATTAAAGCGGCCGCCCATCAGGGATGCGCCGCCAATCACCACGGCCAGAATGGCATCCAGCTCCAGCCACAGGCCGGCGTTATTGGCGTCAGCACCCCGGATATCGGCCGCCACAATCAGTCCGGCCACCGCCGCACATAAGCCGCTAATCACATAGGTCGACATCACCACCAGCCAGCCGTTAACGCCTGCATTGCGCGCCGCGCGCAGGTTGATGCCCACCGCTTCAATAAACAGCCCCAGCGCTGTTTTGCGCGTCAGCAACCAGACGGCCAGCGCCACCAGCAGCGTGATCCACACCGGTACCGGTAACCAGAGCAGCGAGCCGCTGCCAAACCACGCCAGGCTCTCGCTGTTGAACGTCACGATCTGCCCCTGCGTAATCAGCTGGGCCACGCCCCGCCCCGCTACCATAAGAATCAGCGTGGCCACAAACGGCTGAATCTTCAGCAGCGCGACCAGCACCCCATTCCATAAGCCGCATAGCAGACCGGTGCCCAGCGTTACCAGTACAATCACGCTCAGGCTATGTCCGGCGACGGTCAGCGTGGCCGCCGTTGCGCCCGCAATCGCCATAACCGCACCCACGGACAGATCAATTCCGCCGGTCGCAATCACCAGCGTCATCCCCACGGCGAGCAGCGCTACCGGCGCAGCACGGTTCAGAATATCGATTGGGCTGCCAAACAGACGACCATCCTGAATATGAATGGCAAAAAAGTTATTCGCGACCAGGCTGTCAATCAGCAGCACCAGAATCAGCGCGGCGATCTGTGGCATACCCGGCGGCAGTTTCAGCTTACGTCTTTCAGGTTTTGACTGTGTCATAGGTGATTCAAGCATGTTGTGCGCCTCCCTCAGCAATGGCGTTCACAATGGACGCCACGGAGAGCTGCTCGAGTGGAATTTCAGCCACCTGCTTCAGATCGCGCATAATCACTACGCGATCGGCGTAGCCAACCAGCTCTTCCAGTTCCGAAGAGATCACCAGCAGCGCCAGACCATCCGCGCAGAGCGACTCGATCAAACGAATAATCTCAGCGTGCGCCCCCACATCGATGCCGCGCGTGGGCTCATCCAGGATCAGAAACTGGGGTTTGGTCACCAGCCAGCGCGACAGCAGCACCTTCTGCTGATTGCCGCCTGACAGCAACTCGATCGGCTGGTCGGCATGCGGCGTACGAATGCCGAGACTTTTAATGAAGCGATCGGCAATAGCCTGCTGCTCGCGTCGTTTGATTGGACGCAGCCAGCCGCGCTGAGCCTGCAGCGCCAGAATAATATTCTCACGCACGGAAGCCGCACCAATAATGCCATCTGTTTTACGATCTTCGGGACAGAACCCCATTCCGAGGCGGGAGGCCTGCGCCGGGGTGCGAATAGTCTGCACCTTGCCTTTAATGCGCGCAGTACCGCGATCGGCACGCCGGATCCCAAACAGCACCTCTGCGGTTTCAGTGCGGCCTGAGCCGAGCAGACCCGCCAGGCCGACTACCTCGCCCGGCCTGACCTGCAGGCTGAAGGGTTCAATGGTGCCTTTTTTGCCGTAATCTTCAAACGCTACCACCGGCTGATCGCTGCGTAAGGTGCTGCCCTGCCGCTGCAGTGCGGTTTCGAGCAGCTCACGCCCCAGCATCAGTTTGATAAGCTCTATTTGCGGCAGTGAGGCGGTATCACGCGTGGCAATAAACTGGCCGTTGCGTAACACGGTAATGCGATCGGTAATACGGTACACCTGATCAAGAAAATGGGTCACAAATATCAGACTCATGCCTCTGGCGCGCAGCTGCGCCATCAGCGTAAACAGCATCTCTACTTCACTGGCATCCAGACTCGCCGTGGGTTCATCCAGAATCAGTATCTGTGCGGACAAATCGACCGCGCGGCAGATAGCGATAATCTGCTGCATGGCGACAGAGTAATGTCCCAGCGGGCGCGTTACATCCAGCGCGAAGCCATAATTGCGCATCAGCGTGTCAGCATCACGGTTCATTTTGCGACGATCGACCATGCCAAAACGCTTTGGCTCACGGCCAATATAAAGGTTATCCGCCACCGACATATTTGGCAGCAGGTTAACTTCCTGATAGACCGTGCCGATCCCTGCGCGCTGCGCATCTGCCGTACTGTGCGGCGTGATTGCCTCTCCGTTAAGGGTGACAGTACCGGCATCGCGTGAATAGACGCCGGTCAGCACTTTAATCAGCGTTGATTTACCAGCGCCGTTTTCACCCAGCAGCGCCATGATCTCGCCTTTGCGGATAGTAAACGACACGTTGTCCAGCGCTTTTACGCCGGGAAACCCTTTACTGATGCCGCTCAGCGTGAGCAGCGGTGTATCATCGATGGTGCTCATCAGGCTCTACCTCGCTGACGTCAGCAGAGCCGCCCCGCAGGGCGGCTGCAGGGATCAGTAACCCATGTTTTTCTTTTTATCGAGTTCTGTCTGCGCATCCGCCGGCAGGAAGAGCTTCGACTCCGTTTTAATGATTTTTGGTGGCATGGTGCCATCTTTCTTAAACTTCTCCAGCGCATCAAACGCCGGGCCGGCCATATCTGGCGTCAGCTCTACGTTGGCATTGGCCTCACCGGCCAGCATCGCTTTATAGATATCCGGTACGCCATCAATCGACCCCGTCAGAATATCTTTGCCCGGCTTCAGACCTGCTTCTTTTATCGCCTGGATGGCACCGATTGCCATATCATCATTGTGGGCATACACCATGCAGATGTTTTTGCCGTTATTCTCAGCTTTAATAAAGCTCTCCATCACCTCTTTACCTTTACTGCGGGTAAAGTCACCGGATTGAGAACGGATCACTTTAATGTTGTTATGTCCGGCTATCGCCTCTGCAAACCCTTTTTTACGATCAATAGCCACACTGGCACCGACCGTTCCCTGCAGTTCGACAACGTTACACTGCTTGTCGCCGACGGTTTTCACCAGCCAGTCACCAATCAGCTTGCCTTCCAGCACGTTGTCTGCGGTCACCACTGACATGTAGAGGGATTTATCCTTAACGACAATGGCGCGATCCAGCAGGAATACCGGGATTTTGGCATCTTTCGCTTCTTCCAGCACCGGCTCCCAGCCGGTCTGCACCACCGGCGCGATGAAGATGGCATCCACTCCCTGAGCAATAAACGAACGTACTGCTTTGATCTGATTTTCCTGCTTCTGCTGGCCATCGGCGATTTTCAGCGTAATGCCGCGCTTTTTAGCTTCGCTTTTCGCTACGCTGGTTTCAGCTGCACGCCAGCCCGATTCTGAACCAACCTGCGAGAATCCCACTGTCATATCAGCAGCCAGCACCGGCGTGCTAAGCGCGGCGCTTACCATGGCGGTCAGGAGTAAACGTTTCCACATAGTTTTCATTCCTCTGAAGGGAGTGTGTAGTCGGGGTACAAACGCAGATTAAGCCTGACGTAATTCAGGTAAAACTAGCGCGACGTAACTCACAAAACAGAATGATTTAAAGGAGTTACGCTGTTGAAGCATGATTAGTGACCGTCAGCTTTATGGATAAAACGGCTGTGTTTTATTATCGAAGGGGATAAATAACTGTAATAAACAGAACTGGTTAGATTTGAACAGGCTGGAAGCGATTACAACGGCTGCGTAAAGAATGGTTATGCTGTTGTTCATAAAGCAATAAGCAATTTTGTGATAACCCGCACACTACGCCAGACGGTACGCTGGCTTAATCAACCCGTTGTGCCGGCGGGACTTAATTGCCGGCAAAAAATAAATAAAAAAAGCGCGGCGGTTATCCCCTGTTAGTTTTTCTCACAGCAGGGGAAATAAGATGTTTTCAAAATAGATGTTTTGCTGTGAAACCGCGCGGCATAACTAAAAAAATTGCTACTACTTAAGTAATTAATCTACCTGGTCTGAATTTTGAATTTTTTTAACACGGATATATAGACAGCAGCAGCGTGCTCCCTATACTTGAGCCCTCAATCGTTCTTTCTGTTTAATGGCAATCATGACTGCGCTGGATTACCTGCTAAAATTTCGCAAAGTGAATAATCTTGAGAGTCTTGAAAAACTCTACGATCATCTCAACTATTCGCTGACCGATGATAATGACATCATCAATATGTATCGTGCTGCCGATCATCGCCGCGCTGAACTGGTCTCTGGTGGCCGATTATACGATCTGGGCTGTGTACCTAAGTCAGTGTGGCGCTATGTGGTTTAATTATGTCTGAATCTCTTCACTCACCGCGCATCGGGGGCTGGCTGCTACTGCCGCTGGCCTGGCTGATTATGACCATGCTCACCAGCGCACTGGTTATCGCGCTCTACCTGCGTCCTCTGTTTGACAGCGAGCTGCGCACCACTCTGTTTTCACACGCTAATCTGCTGTTATCGCCGTGGCTGATTTCCCTGCTTACTGCCACTGCGGTCTGGCTCTACAGTATCTGGGTAGGCTGGATATTCTGCAGACGCTCACGGCGCCTGCCACGCCACTATACAATCTGGCTGCTGATGACCGTACTGCTGGCGCTGAAAACCTTTGCGTTTACGCCGGTTGCAGACGGCAAAGCGCTGCAGACTTTGCTTCTGACGCTACTGGCTGCCGCCCTGTTCGTTCCCTACTTTAAGCGCTCACGGCGGGTTAAACATACGTTTACTGCTCCGTAATTCGTCAGGAATTTAATTCTGCGTGCTCTCAGGGCTGCTCCCGCCGGCGTAAAGGTTGAGATGTAGCTCTCATTTCCGGATAATATCTGCCTTTAGGCTTCCCAGGTTAAACCATGACCGATTACTTGCTTCTCTTTATTGGCACAGTGCTGGTGAACAACTTCGTGTTGGTCAAATTTCTCGGCCTCTGCCCGTTCATGGGCGTGTCAAAAAAACTGGAAACGGCCATTGGCATGGGACTTGCCACCACGTTTGTTATCACCCTCGCTTCGGTGTGCGCCTGGCTGGTTAACCACCTGATTTTGATCCCGCTGGATCTGGTTTATCTGCGCACCATGGCCTACATCCTGGTGATTGCCGTCGTGGTCCAGTTCACAGAAATGGTGGTGCGGAAAACCAGTCCATCTCTCTACCGGCTGCTGGGGATCTTCCTGCCGTTAATCACCACCAACTGTGCGGTACTGGGTGTGCCATTACTGAGCGTTAATCTTAACCATACGTTTCTGCAGGCCGCCCTCTACGGCTTTAGCGCCTCGCTGGGCTTTTCACTGGTGATGGTGCTGTTTGCCGGCATGCGTGAACGTCTGGTGCTGGCTAACGTGCCGGCACCGTTTAAAGGTAACTCTATCGCCCTGATTACCGCCGGCCTGATGGCGCTGGCGTTTATGGGCTTTACCGGTCTGGTGAAATTCTGATATGACCGCTATCTGGATAGCAATTGCTGTACTCAGCGCGCTGGGGCTGATTTTTGGTGGCCTGCTCGGCTACGCTTCGCGCCGTTTTGAGGTGGAAGAAGACCCTATTGTCGAACAGATTGATGCCGTACTGCCACAAAGCCAGTGCGGCCAGTGCGGCTACCCGGGGTGCCGCCCTTATGCGGATGCGGTAGGTAATAACGGTGAAGCGATCAATAAATGTGCACCGGGTGGTGAGCAGACCATGCTCAGGCTGGCTGAACTGCTGAACGTTGAGCCGCAGCCACTTGATGGTGGTGCCGACATCCTTACGCCGGTGCGTACCGTCGCGTGGATCGACGAAGAGAACTGCATCGGCTGCACCAAGTGCATTCAGGCGTGCCCGGTGGATGCCATTGTGGGTGCCACGCGCGCCATGCACACCGTGCTCAGCGACGTCTGCACGGGCTGCGACCTGTGTGTCGCTCCGTGCCCGACTGACTGCATTGAGATGCGCCCGGTCGCCACCACCCCAGCAAGCTGGAAGTGGGATCTCAACACTATTCCTGTAAAAGTGATCCCGGCAGAACATCATGCTTAATCTGTTAAATCTGTTTCGCAAAGAGAAGCTGTGGGATTTTCAGGGCGGTATTCATCCGCCGGAAATGAAAACACAGTCTAACGGCACGCCGCTGAGCACGCTGCCGTTGCCTGAGCAGTTTGTTATTCCCCTGAAGCAGCATATTGGCCATGAGGGTGAGCTCTGCGTCTCGCCAGGCGATCGCGTGCTGCGCGGTCAGCCGCTGACTTTTGGCAGCGGACGTATGCTGCCGGTACATGCGCCAACCTCAGGTACCATAGAGGCTATCGCGCCGCACATGACGGCGCACCCGTCCGGGCTCTCAGAGCTGTGCATTTTCCTGCGGGCTGACGGTGACGATCGCTGGATCGAGCGTGACGCGCAGCCTGATTACCGCGCGCTGAGCCGGGAAGAGGTCATCAGGCGCATCCACAGCGCCGGCGTGGCCGGGCTGGGTGGCGCCGGGTTCCCGACCGCCACTAAATTGCGTGGCGGCCTGCAGGGTGTCAAAACGTTAATCATCAATGCCGCAGAGTGCGAGCCTTATATCACCGCTGATGATCGGCTGATGCAGGATCACGCAGCTGAAGTGCTGGAAGGCTGCCGGATCCTCGCCTGGGTGCTGCAGGCAGAACGCGTTCTGGTAGGTATTGAAGATAACAAACCTGACGCCATTGCTGCCCTGAAACAGGCGCTGCGCGGCGAACGCGATATTGAGATCCGGGTTATCCCGACAAAATATCCCTCTGGCGGCGCGAAACAGCTGACAAAAATCCTGACCGGACGGGAAGTGCCGCACGGCGGACGCTCAACCGATATTGGCGTCCTGATGCAGAACGTCGGCACCGCCTGGGCGGTTAAGCGTGCGATTGTTGATGGTGAACCCATCACCGAGCGCGTGGTCACGCTGACCGGCGAGGCGATTGCGCAACCGCGCAATGTCTGGGGGCGTCTTGGTACCCCGATCAGTCACCTGCTGCGCCAGGTCGGTTTTCAGCCGGGTCCGCGTCAGATGGTGATCATGGGCGGGCCACTCATGGGCTTTACCCTGCCCTCCCTCGACGTGCCGGTGGTAAAAATTACCAACTGTATTCTGGCGCCTGCCGCCAGCGAAATGGCTGCACCGCAGGAAGAGCAATCCTGTATCCGCTGCAGCGCCTGCGCGGATGCCTGTCCGGCGAAGCTGCTGCCGCAGCAGCTTTACTGGTATAGCCAGGGCGGCGATCATGAAAAAGCGCGCGCGCATAATATCGATGACTGTATCGAATGCGGCGCCTGCGCCTATGTCTGTCCAAGCAATATTCCGCTGGTTCAGTATTACCGGCAGGAAAAAGCTGAGCTGCGCGCTATCGATCTTGAGGCAAAACGTACGGCAGAAGCCAAGGCGCGCTTTGAGGCGCGTCAGGCACGCCTGGAACGCGAGAAACTGGCGCGTGAAGCGCGTCATGAAGAAGCGAAGCAGCGCGTTGCACGCAGCGATAACGGTGAACGCGACGCTGCCGCTGCACGCGTTAAAGCGCGTCAGGCGAAATCGCCAGAGCAGGAAATAGCCGAACGTGAAGCGCGTCACGCCCAGGCGCTTGCGCAGCAGGCGGCAACCCAGGCAGAGACGCAGCCGGTTAGTCGTCAGACCGGCGATCCGCGTAAAGCGGCGGTGGAAGCCGCAATCGCCCGGGCGAAAGCGAAAAAAGCGGCTCAGCCAGAGAGCGAAGCCACGGCAGAGAGCGACCCGCGTAAAGCAGCGGTGGAAGCCGCAATTGCGCGTGCGAAAGCGAAAAAGGCAGCCACGGAGCGTCCTGAGGTGAGTCCTGCTGATATGCCGGCAGCGGGAGCCTCTGCGCCGGCAACGGAAGAGGATCCGCGTAAAGCTGCCGTCGCCGCGGCTGTTGCCCGTGCCAAAGCGAAAAAAGCAGCCGCGCAGGCTACAACCGCAGACGAGCCGGTTACCGAAACGTCTGCGCCGGCAGCGGAAGAGGATCCGCGTAAAGCTGCCGTCGCCGCGGCCATTGCCCGCGCCAAAGCGAAAAAAGCAGCCGCGCAGGCCACAACCGCAGACGAGCCGGTTGCCGAAACGCCTGCGCCGGCAGCGGAAGAGGATCCGCGTAAAGCTGCCGTCGCCGCGGCCGTTGCCCGCGCCAAAGCGAAAAAAGCAGCCGCGCAGGCCACAACCGCAGACGCGCCGGTTGCCGAAACGCCTGTGCCGGCAGCGGAAGAGGATCCGCGTAAAGCTGCCGTCGCCGCGGCCGTTGCCCGCGCCAAAGCGAAAAAAGCAGCCGCGCAGGCAGAAAGCTCACCGCCGCAGGCGGTACCGGCTGAACCTGAACCTGAAGACCCACGCAAAGCGGCCATCGCTGCGGCGGTCGCCCGTGCTAAAGCGCGTAAAGCGCAGCAGCAGCCTTCGACCACTGAGGAATAAATGGCCTTTCGTATCGCAAGCTCTCCCTACACCCATAACCGGCGCAGCACCGGTAACATAATGCTGCTGGTGGTACTGGCCGCCCTGCCCGGCATGGCGGCGCAGTGGTATTTCTTCGGCAGTGGTTTTCTGATCCAGGTTGTGCTGGCTATTGCGACAGCGCTGCTGACCGAAGCGGCGATACTGCGGTTGCGTCACAGCGCCGTTAAGCCGGTGCTGGCAGATAATTCAGCTCTGCTGACCGCGCTGCTGCTCGGGATCAGCCTGCCGCCGCTTGCGCCCTGGTGGCTGATTGTTCTGGGTACCCTGTTTGCGATTCTGATTGCCAAACAGCTCTATGGCGGACTGGGTCAGAATCCGTTCAACCCGGCAATGGTCGGCTATGTGGTGCTGCTGATCTCTTTCCCGGTGCAGATGACCAGCTGGCTGCCGCCCGATGCGCTGCAGGCGGTAAAACCGGACCTGATGGATTCACTCAGTATGGTGTTCCGCGGCCATACGCTGGCAGGCGAAACCATGCAGCAGCTGCAGCTTGGGGTGGATGGCATCAGTCAGGCCACGCCGCTCGATACGTTTAAAACCGGACTGCGTGCCGGCCACAGCGCCGAAGAGCTTCACGCACAGCCCATCTACGCCGGAGTACTGGCAGGGCTGGGCTGGCAGTGGGTCAACCTGGGCTATCTGCTGGGCGGCATGCTGCTGCTGGCAAAAAATGCGATTCGCTGGCATATCCCGGCCAGTATGCTGGCCTCGCTGGCGGTGTGCGCCACGCTCGGCTGGATCTTCTCGCCTGAGACGCTTAATACACCGCTCACCCACCTCTTTTCGGGGGCGACAATGCTGGGCGCATTCTTTATCGCCACCGATCCGGTTACCGCCTCCACCACTAACCGGGGGCGTCTGATCTATGGCGCGCTGATCGGTCTGCTGGTCTGGCTGATCCGCAGCTTTGGCGGCTATCCGGATGGCGTAGCGTTCGCCGTGCTGCTGGCAAATATCTGCGTGCCGCTGATTGACTACTACACTCAGCCGCGCGTTTATGGTCACCGGAAGGATTAAGGCATGATCGACGCTATTCGCAAAAACGCGGTGACGCTGGGGATGTTTGCCGTGGTGACGACCGGCGTAACCGCCGTGGTGAACTATGTGACCAAACCCACCGTTGAGCATCAGACTGCGCTGCAGCAGAAAAACCTGCTGGATCAGGTGGTACCGACCGCGCTGTACGATAATGCTATTCAGCAGGAGTGTTATCTGGTGCGCAACGCGGCGCTGGGTAACGAGCAGCCGCATCACCTGTATATCGCCCGTAAAGGCGACAAGCCGGTGGCCGCGGCGCTGGAAAGCACCGCCCCCGATGGCTACTCCGGGGCGATTCAGCTACTGGTAGGCGCCGACTTCAGCGGTACCGTGCTGGGCGTGCGGGTGATCGAACATCACGAAACACCCGGACTGGGTGATAAAATTGAGCTGCGCATCTCTGACTGGATCAACAGCTTTAATGGAAAACAGGTCAAAGGGGCCGATGACCCGCACTTTGCCGTGAAGAAAGATGGCGGCGATTTCGATCAGTTTACCGGTGCGACCATTACGCCGCGCGCGGTGGTTAACGCCACTAAACGCACGGCGCTCTATATTGAAACGCTGCCAGCGACGTTGCGTTCGCTGCCGGAATGTGGAGAAACACCATGAGTGAAGCGAAAAATCTGCTGATTGGCGGTTTATGGAAAAATAACTCTGCGCTGGTACAGCTGCTGGGACTCTGTCCGCTGCTGGCGGTGACCTCCACCGCAACCAATGCGCTGGGGCTGGGGCTGGCCACGACGCTGGTGCTGACCATTACCAACAGTGCCATCTCCGCCTCACGCCGCTGGGTACCGGCAGATATCCGCATCCCGATTTATGTGATGATTATCGCCTCGGTTGTCAGCTGCGTTCAGATGCTGATCAACGCTTATGCCTACGGTCTTTATCAGTCGCTGGGGATCTTTATTCCGCTGATCGTCACCAACTGTATTGTCGTGGGCCGCGCTGAAGCGGTAGCGTCAAAAAGCAGTATCCCGCTCTCCGCGCTGGATGGATTTGCTATCGGTATGGGCGCGACCTGCGCCATGGTCACGCTGGGATCCATTCGCGAGCTGATTGGCAGCGGTACGCTGTTCAACGGTGCCGATCAGCTGCTCGGCCCGTGGGCAACCTCGCTGCGCATTGAAGTAGTGCACTTTGATTCACCTATGTTGCTGGCCATGCTGCCGCCCGGCGCCTTTATCGGTCTCGGCATGCTGCTGGCAGGAAAGTATCTTATCGATCAGAAAATGAAACAGCGCGCCGCGCTGCGCGCTGAAGCGGAAGCTAAAACAGTGGCTGCGCCAGGTGAAATCGGGAAAGCGGTGTGAATAAAGAGAAGCGCCTGCAGATCCTGACCCGTCTGCGTGATAACAATCCGCATCCGACCACTGAGCTGCAGTTCAGCTCACCGTTTGAACTGCTGATTGCGGTCCTGCTCTCGGCTCAGGCGACCGATGTCAGCGTAAACAAAGCCACGGCCCGTCTTTATCCGGTAGCGAATACCCCGGCGGCCATGCTGGCGCTCGGCGTTGACGGCGTCAAAGCGTACATTAAAACTATCGGGCTGTTTAACAGCAAGGCGGAAAACGTGATTAAAACCTGCCGCATATTGCTGGAGCAGCATGGCGGCGCGGTGCCGGAAAATCGTGCCGCGCTTGAGGCGCTGCCGGGCGTGGGCCGTAAAACCGCCAACGTGGTGCTGAACACCGCCTTTGGCTGGCCTACTATCGCCGTCGACACGCATATCTTTCGCGTCAGTAACCGTACACGCTTTGCGCCGGGTAAAAATGTGGAAGAGGTTGAAGAGAAACTGCTGAAAGTGGTGCCTGCCGCGTTTAAAGTCGACTGCCATCACTGGCTGATTCTGCACGGGCGTTATACCTGTATAGCGCGCAAGCCGCGCTGCGGGGCCTGCCTGATTGAAGACCTGTGCGAATACCGTGACAAGACGGAGATCTGAACGCGCGATGCCTTTTTACTGCACCGCGCGCCATTTTACGCTTCCGGGCTGCTCAGCGTAGCCCGTACATGCGGCAGGCACTGCGGATAGTGCTGCTGGATATATTCAATCATCTTCTCCCGCACGTAACAGCGCAGGTCAAAAGCGGTAGGTGAATTATGGGCCGTCATCAGTAGCCTGATGGTCATGGTTTTTTCAGTGGTCTCAGTGACCTGCAGCACCTGCGTCTCCCGATCCCAGAGCCGGGTTTCATTAAGTATTTTTTCAAAATGGTCGCGCAGCGGCTCCAGCGGCATAGAGTAATCAAGATAAAGAAATACGGAACCTAAAATCTGTGCGTTGTTACGCGTCCAGTTCTGGAACGGATTTTCCGTAAAATAGGTTATCGGCAGTACAAGGCGGCGCAAATCCCAGAGACGTACAACGACATAGGTCAGGTTTATTTCCTCAATCCAGCCCCACTCTTTTTCTACTACCACCGCATCATCAATTTTTATTGGCTGGGTAAAAGCAATCTGAATACCGGCAAACAGATTAACCAGCGAC
Organism: Pantoea sp. SIMBA_079; assembly: GCF_046940275.1. Classification (NCBI taxonomy): domain Bacteria; kingdom Pseudomonadati; phylum Pseudomonadota; class Gammaproteobacteria; order Enterobacterales; family Erwiniaceae; genus Pantoea; species Pantoea sp. SIMBA_079. The sequence goes on from NZ_JAWRYR010000004.1 coordinate 73,478, forward strand.
TTCTGTAATGCAAACCCGATAATTATACCGGCCACCCCGGCCCCGGCAAGGATCGTCGTGCCAAACTTGCGCACACCCGGAAAGCTCAGCAAAATCAAAGATAAACAGAGTGTCACCAGCACGACGATGACCACTTTTTTCACATACATAATCTGCGTGCGAATTTTTCGTGCGCGCAGGTTATTTGAGATATTTATGTCATAACGGATAAACAGCATGTCCTGCGCGACATTAATCATCCTGATCATCAGCGAGCAGAAGGATAATATAATAAAGATGTGCAGTGTGGCATTAATAAAGCCAAGCGACTCCGGCTGAATATTAACATAATCTACGCCCGCGCTAATGAATAACAGCGGTAAAATAAGAAACATTGAGCCGCGCAGATGTTTTTCGAGAGATTTGAACAGTTTTTTATCACGCCCCTGCCAGTAACGGATCAGGCTGAGAAGAACAAATCGCGCCAGGAAGCCCAGTGCGAGCGACAGTGTGACGAGTAATACAGCAGGCACCCATTGCGGGACACCAGATAACTCACCCAGTATCAACGGCATCATTTTCCCTCATTGTTGACTGACGGCACGGCATCGCCAGTACGCTGAAAACACTGCCAGTTTCATCGTCAACGATAACCGGCACACAACATTTTGCTGACATGAGTATATGAAATTTATGAGAAACAGCGTCTGCCCGTTGCTGATTATTCGCCCGAAAAGGTGAGCTGATGTTTCCGTCAGCCGCAAACGGCGTCTGATGCCGGCTGAGCCGTGCCATGCTCTGCCAGTTTATCCGCCGGTAAAAAGGCCCTGCCGCACCTGAAAAGTGCAGTTTCTTTTTTCACCTGATTAATTAATTGGAAAATTTGTGCACCAGATCAACAAAGTAGCGTTTCGGAAACGCCATCCTGCGCTTTTAGCTCAACAATCAACCTATTGTGCCCAAAATTCACTATTAAGCAGCAATATATGCCGTATAAATATTCATCATTAGTCTGTTATTCTGTTTTACTGCCACCTGGCGGTTTATTTCAGTAAACGGGTTTCTTAAACCCATATATCGCATGTTTATTCTGTTACAATTGATTTACACCCTATTAAACACTAAGTCATCTCGCTTAGTCGCGAAGATCGCCCTGCCGGCATCGGGTATTCCAGCGTGTAAAAAATACTTGCCCTGTGGCTCCGATTCAGCCAAATTAGGCGCCGTTTTTCCTTTCTAATAACAATGTTGCGCGGGATGACCCAGACCGACGCAGACTTAATTCCTGTTACAAAACAGGCGATGTATAAACTGAGGTACACGTGTCAACTGCAAACAAACACACTGACGAGGCGGTAAGCCTCAACGCCTTCCGGCAACCTAAAGCATTTTATCTGATCTTCTCCATTGAGCTGTGGGAGCGCTTCGGCTACTACGGTTTACAGGCCATCATGGCGGTTTACCTGGTTAAACAGCTGGGGATGTCTGAAGCGGACTCTATTACGCTGTTTACCTCATTTAGCGCGCTGGTCTATGGCCTGGTGGCTATCGGCGGCTGGCTGGGTGACAAAGTACTCGGCACCAAGCGCGTGATTGTACTAGGCGTGATGGTGCTGGCGCTCGGCTATGCGCTGATCGCGTTTTCCGGGCATGACACCACGCTGGTTTACGTCGGTATGGCGACGATTGCCGTGGGCAGCGGCCTGTTCAAAGCGAACCCCTCTTCGCTGCTCTCGACCTGCTATGCGAAAGACGATCCGCGCATCGACGGCGCATTCACCATGTTCTATATGTCGATCAACATCGGTTCACTGTTCTCCATGATGCTGACGCCATGGCTGGCAGCGAAATATGGCTGGGGTGCCGCCTTCTCGCTCTCCGTCGTGGGGCTGGTGATCACGCTGCTTAACTTCCTGTTCTTTAAACGCCTGGTGAAAGAGTACGGTTCGAAGCCGGACTTTGCTCCGCTGCAGGTGGGTAAACTGCTGCTGACAATCGTGGGCGTCGCGGTGCTGATCGCACTCGCCACCTGGCTGCTGCATCACCAAAGCATTGCGCGCATGACGCTCGGCGTTGTTGCTCTGGGCATTGTTCTGATCTTTGCCAAAGAAGCGTTCACGCTGCAGGGTGCGGCGCGCCGCAAAATGATTGTGGCGTTTCTGCTGATGGTGGAAGCGATTGTATTCTTTGTGCTCTATATGCAGATGCCTACCTCGCTCAACTTCTTTGCGATCCGCAACGTAGAGCATGCCATTTTCGGCATCGCGTTTGAGCCGGAACAGTTCCAGGCGCTGAATCCATTCTGGATCATGGTCGCCAGTCCGCTGCTGGCTGCTGTCTATAACAAGCTGGGCGATAAGCTGCCAATGCCACATAAATTTGCCATTGGCATGGTGCTCTGCTCCGGCGCGTTTCTGGTACTGCCGCTCGGTGCCGGCTTTGCAAATCAGGCAGGAATTGTCTCCGTCAACTGGCTGATCCTGAGCTATGCCCTGCAGAGTATTGGTGAGCTGATGATCTCCGGCCTGGGTCTGGCAATGGTGGCGCAGCTGGTACCCCAGCGTCTGATGGGCTTTATCATGGGCTCATGGTTCCTGACCACCGCGGGCGCAGCAATGATCGCCGGTAAAGTGGCCAACCTGATGGCGGTGCCGGAGAACGTGACCGATCCGCACACCTCACTGGCGGTTTACAGCCAGGTCTTTCAGCAGATTGGTATCGCCACCGGCGTTATTGCCCTGCTGATGCTGGTCACTGCCCCGCTGCTTAATCGCATGACGCAGGATGCGTCTGACGGTGCACTGAAGCGCGCCGGCGCCAGCGAGTAACCGCATACGGCTCTGCGTTATGCCATCTCTGATGGCGTCGCGGAGCCGCTTTTCTCCTGATAAGTTCCTTCCCATCTCCCTTTTTCCCTTGTAGTTTACTCAGAGTCCGCTATCCGGCGTGCCGCATTTGTCACGTCACTCATATCATTTGTTGAGGAGATGCAACAATGAAACTCTATTGCAAGCCCGGTGCCTGTTCCCTGTCCCCCCATATTGTCGCCCGCGAATGCGGCCTCGACTTTACGCAGGTGAATGTTGATTTGCAGAGCAAGCTAACGGAACAGGGCGAAGATTACTGGCAGATCAACCCTAAAGGTCAGGTCCCGGCGCTGCAGTTTGATGACGGAACGATACTGACAGAAGGCGTAGCGATTGTGCAGTATCTGGCGGATCTCAAACCCGATTATCACCTGCTGGCCCCGACCGGCAGTCTGACGCGCTACCATACACTGGAGTGGCTGAGTTTTGTCAGCAGCGAGCTGCACAAGGGATTTACGCCGCTGTTTCGCCCCGATACGCCAGACGCGTACAAGCCTCAGGTGCGTGCTCAGCTGGAGAAAAAGTTTCAGCTGGTGAATACGGCGCTGGAGGATAAACAGTGGCTGCTGGGCACACGCTATACCGTGGCCGATATCTATCTGTATGTGGTTACGCGCTGGGCAAAAGCAGTGAAGCTGCAGCTCGACGGGATGCCGGCGCTGGACGCGTGGTTTGCCCGCGTGAGTGAGCGTCCGGCGGTTCAGGCGGCGCTGCAGGCAGAAGGTCTGGCGTAAGCCTCGCGGCAGGCCGGCGCGGTGACCGGCCTGCCGTACGATTACAGTTTTTCTGCCGCGAAATGCTGCTGCGGCTGCGCAATAGCGTCCTGTGCCGCGACCAGCTGCAGCTCATACTCTCCCATCTGGTGGGTTTTCAGCATCACTTCATATACCGCTGCAGTGACATGCTCCAGCGCCTGCTGCAGCGATTTACCGTGCAGCAGATCCACCAGCAGCAGACCGCTGGTCAGATCGCCCACGCCTACCGGCTGACGTACGCCAAAGTCCACCAGCGGGCGGCTGATATGCCAGCACTCATCAGCGGTAACCAGCAGCATCTCAAAGCGGTCGCTGCGCCGGCCGGCACGCGCCAGATGTTTGACCAGCACCACTTTCGGCCCCTGCGCAATCAGCAGACGCGCCGCATCCACTGCCTGATCAATATCAGCAACCGTCTGCCCGCTCAGCATTTCCAGCTCCAGCAGATTGGGGGCAATCAGATCGCTGGCGGGCAGCGCCTGTTTACAGTGAAACTCTGCCACACCCGGCGCCACGATACAGCCTTTCTCCGGATGCCCCATCACCGGATCGCAGAAAAACCAGGCGTCCGGGTTAGCGGCTTTAACTTCACGCACGATCGCCAGAATCTGCTCACCCTGCTCTGCCGACCCCAGATAACCGCTGAGTACGGCATCGCAGGTTTTCAGGCGATCGATGGCGGCAATGCCGTTGACAATCTCAGTCAGATGGCTGGCCGGCATGACCGTACCGGTCCAGTGACCATACTGAGTGTGATTGGAGAACTGAACGGTATTCAGCGGCCAAACGTTTGCGCCCATGCGGCGCATCGGGAACTCTGCCGCGCTATTACCGGCGTGGCCAAACACCACGTGAGACTGAATTGCGAGAATATTTTTCATTATAACCCTGTACTGCCTTGCCATGAAAAAGGGCCGGAAACCGGCCCTGACACCTTACTGCCAGTTTATCAGGCAGTAGTGTTTTTTGCCGCGACGCAGCAGCGTAAAGCGGCCAAACAGCTTGTCGCTGTCGCTGAAACGATACTCAGCATCCGACTGTTTCTCTCCGTTCACAGAGACCGCATTAGAGCCGATCATGGTACGGGCCTGACCGCGTGACGGCACCAGCTCAGCGGCAACCAGCGCCTGCTGCAGATCGTCTTCCGCGCTGAGCGCGATAACCGGCATGCCGTCCTGCGCCAGCTGCTCAAAGTCTGCTTCGGTCATGTCGCTCAGGCTGCCTGAAAACAGGCTTTCTGTGATGCGTCTGGCCGCAGCCAGTCCTGCATCGCCGTGTACCAGGCGCGTGACCTGCTCGGCCAGCACGTACTGAGCGCGCGGCGCTTTGCCGCTGTTTTTGTCTTCTTCTTCGAGCGCGTTGATCTCATCCAGGCTCATGAAGGTAAAGAACTTCAGGAAGCGGTAAACATCCGCGTCAGCGGTGTTGATCCAGAACTGATAGAACTTATAAGGACTGGTTTTTTTCGCGTCCAGCCAGACGGCGCCACCTTCGGTTTTACCGAACTTGGTGCCGTCTGATTTAGTAATAAGCGGTACGGTCAGACCAAAGGCCTGCTGCTGATGCAGACGACGTGTCAGGTCGATACCCGAGGTGATATTTCCCCACTGATCAGAGCCGCCAATCTGCAGCACCACGCCATAACGCTTATAAAGCTCGGCAAAATCGTAGCCCTGCAGCAGATTGTAAGAGAATTCAGTGTAAGAGATCCCCTGATCCTCACGATTCAGACGCTGTTTAACCGCTTCGCGGTTGATCATCTGATTAACAGAGAAATGCTTACCGATATCGCGCAGGAACGTCAGCACATTCATGCCGCCGAACCAGTCGTAGTTATTCGCGGCGATAGCGCTATTATCTCCGCAGTCAAAGCTGAGGAATGGGGCAACCTGGTTGCGGATTTTTTCCACCCACTCGCCTACGGTTTCACTGGTATTGAGCTTGCGTTCCGCTGCTTTAAAGCTGGGATCGCCAATCAGGCCGGTGGCTCCACCCACCAGCGCAACCGGCTTGTGTCCGGCATCCTGAAAACGCTTCAGGCAGAGCAGCGGCACCAGATGGCCCAAATGCAAGCTATCAGCGGTAGGGTCAAAGCCGCAATAGAGGGCAATTGGCCCTTGCGCCAGTCGCTCTGCTAACGCTTCTTCATCCGTTACCTGGGCCACAAGGCCCCGTTCCTGCAATTGTTGTATCAGGTTACTGCTGGTCATCACTGACTCCAAATTGATCGGGCTGCACCTGGGCTGGTACACAGCTTTCCGCTACGATGCGGAGACGAAAAAAAAGAGGGCTATAGCATAAAGCGCTGACGCTCACGGCGCCAGCGCTGAAACCGGGAAAAGCAGGTTTTACGGCGCTAACCGGTCAATCGTCCAGCCATTCTCACTGCGCTGATAGAGAAAACGATCGTGCAGCCGGTGTTCGCCGCCCTGCCAGAACTCCACGGCAGTAAACCGCACGCGGTATCCGCCCCAGAAAGTGGGCAGCGGGACGTCACCCTGCTGGAATTTCTGTTTGAGTTCCAGAAACTTGCTCTCCAGCACGCTACGCGCAGAGATGCGGCTCGACTGTTTTGAAACCCAGGCACCAATCTGGCTGTCGCGCGGCCGGCTATGGAAATATTTCATGACCTCCAGCGGCGAGAGTTTCTCTGCTTCGCCCAGCACCATCACCTGACGCTCCAGAAAGTGCCACGGCAGATGCAGTGAGATGCGCGGATTGTCTGCCAGCTGCAGCGCCTTCCGGCTACCGAGGTTGGTGTAAAAGATAAAGCCCTCAGCATCGTAGTGCTTGAGCAGTACAATGCGCTGATACGGCTGACCGCTGCTATCTACTGTCGCCACCGTCATGGCGGTGGGATCGGGCAGCTGCGCGGCACACGCCTGCTGCAGCCACTGTTCAAACAGGATCAGAGGATCCTCCGGCAAATCTTTGCGCCGCAGGCCGCCGCGGGTATATTCCCGGCGCAGATGGGCAATCTGTTGCAGGCTGTCGCTGTCGCTCATAGCGTCTCTCTTAACTCTCTTAAGACCGGTGGGTGTTTGCCGCATCCTGCAGTTCGCAGTCGTTGATAATCACTCTGTCATTGCGCTCAACAAAGGCGCTGGTGCCTTTCGACCAGAAAACATAGTGGCCGTCGCTGTAGCGCGTGCCGGATGCGGATACTGTCTGTTTCAGCGTCAGCGGTGTGCCGTCAAGAATAAAGCTGACCTGTTCTTTGCTGTTATCCAGCGTGACCGTCAGCGGCAGCGTACCGCACTGATAGTGCAGCGTTTCGGGCTGTGGCGCTGACTGCTGCAGCATACCGCAGCCGCTCAGTGCCAGGCAGCCCGCTGCCAGCATATATCTTTTCATTGCTTCTCCTTATCGTGTCGGCCGGCTGTTCGCCGGATAGATCGCGCCCAGCACGCTCATTTCACGCGCCCCGGTAACGGCAGGCAAATTGCCTGGCAGACCAGAAAGGGTTCTGAACGCCAGCCAGGCAAAGGCCAGCGCTTCCATATCATCCCCGCTGACGCCCGCAGCATCGGTAGGGGTAACTTCCGTGCCGGGAAGATGTGCCGCGAGCCGCGCCATGAGCAGCGGATTGCGGCCACCTCCGCCGCACACCAGCAGACGGTCGCAGCCGTTACTGAGCTGGATCTGCTGTGCAATTGTCAGCGCCGTCAGTTCGCTTAGCGTAGCCTGCACATCCTCCGGTGCCAGCGCCGGAAAAGCCTGCAGCTGACGCTCTATCCAGTCAGGATTAAAGTACTCCCGCCCGGTGCTTTTCGGTGGCAGCAGCGCAAACCAGGGATCGTTCAGCATCTGCTCCAGCAGCGCGGGCACGACCTGTCCGCTGGCGGCCCAGGCGCCGTTAAGATCGTAGCTTACCCCCTGATGACGCCAGATCCAGGCATCAATCAGCATATTGCCGGGTCCGGTATCAAAGCCCCGCACCGGCTGCCCCGGGATCAGCAGCGACAGGTTAGCGATGCCGCCAATATTCAGCACCATGCGGCGTTCACTGCTGTCCATGAGCAGCGCCTGATGAAACGCAGGCACCAGCGGCGCACCCTGGCCGCCCAGCGCCATATCACGCCGGCGAAAATCGCCGACTACGGTCACGCCGGTGGCGGCGACAATCTGGTTATTATCGCCAATCTGCAGCGTATTGGGGGCCGCGCTGCCGGGTTCATGCCAGACGGTCTGACCGTGGCAGCCTATTGCCACAATGTCCTCTGCTTCCAGCGCCTGCTGACGCATCAGGGTCACCACCGCTTCGGCAAACAGCTTACCCAGTGCGGTATCGAGCTGCCCGAGCTGCGATAGCGTCAGCGGCTGTCCCTGACATATAGCCAGTACCTGCTGGCGCAGGGCGGGCGGAAACGGGTGACAGTAGCTCGCCTGCTGCGCCACCATGTGACTATCGATAGCCGCCAGCACCACATCCACGCCATCCAGACTGGTGCCTGACATAACCCCTATATAGCGTCCTGACTTTATCACGATAGCTCCTCATTATCCGGCGGATGCCGGCGCCGGCATTCTGCTGATGCCGCCTCTCTAATACGATGATAACTTTCTGCTTTTCACTCTGCCATGCGCAGTACAGCAGAGCAGAAATATTTTTACCGGCTGATTGAATTTTTGTTGATGAGGCATACTCTATGCTGCAACGCTGGCACTGATTGTGCGGCATCGCATCCATGCGCCGCTTTCTGTCTTATACTCTGTGCAGAGCAGGATGAGAACATGGCGTTTTTTATAAAGGAGCTTTCTGATGATTAAGCGTTTCATAGCCGTGGCCCTTGCCGGTGTAATGCTGGCAGGCTGTGTCAGCAATGACACCCTTTCGGGCGATGTTTACAGCGCCAGTGAAGCCAAACAGGTCCAAAATGTGTCGTACGGTACGCTGGTATCAGTGCGCCCGGTTAAAATTCAGGGTGGCGATGACAGCAATGTGATTGGCGCCATTGGCGGTGCGGTGCTGGGCGGTTTCCTGGGTAACACTATCGGCGGCGGTGCGGGTCGCAGCCTGGCAACTGCGGGCGGTGCGGTACTGGGCGGCGTTGCGGGCCAGGGTGTACAGGGTGCCGTCAACAAATCCAACGGCGTTGAGCTGGAAATCCGCAAAGATGATGGAAATACCATCATGGTCGTGCAGAAGCAGGATGCCAGCCGTTATTCACCGGGACAGCGTGTCGTACTGGCCTCCAACGGCAGCCAGGTCACGGTTTCTCCGCGCTAACTCTGCTGCACAAAAAAACCGACGCCTGGCGTCGGTTTTTTTATTTTTCGCGATGCTGTAATTCCAGAATATTCTTCTCAAGTCGCGCAATCAGCGTGACCATTTGATTGATCTCTTCTGCGCTGATCCCGGCCAGAATATCGTCGCGGGTGGCATCAATAACATGCTCGACCTGCCCGATAATCGGTGCGGCTTCTTTGGTCAGCCGGATGCGCTTCGCCCGCCGATCGTTTGCGCAGGTGGAGCGGGTGATCAGTCCCTTCTCTTCCAGCTGATCCAGCGTGCGCACCAGCGAGGGCTGCTCAATACCGATCGCTTTAGCCAGCTGGATCTGCGACTGTTCTGGCGGAAGTTGATGAATATTATGCAAAGTCACCCAGTGGGTTTGGGTCAGCTCCAGCGGCTTCAGGCGCTGATCGATTAACGCGCGCCAGATGCGCACCAGGCGCGACAGGTCGGTTCCAAGCGGCGTATCCATTTCATCTCCTTATAATTAGCTTGCTAGCTATCAAGCCAGATTTTACACTATTTTGCGAGTTTAGAGGATAAAATACAAATAGCAGGCCAGGCCTCGGGCGGCTTCACCGGGGAATGATGCGGCTTAACGGCCTGCCCGGTCTCTGCTCGCTCGCGAAGCGTACGCTGTCCCAGCCGCAGCAGGCGCTGCCGGAGTCGTTACCGGCAATATTTTGCCCACTGGTTCTGAAAGTCGTTTTGCAGCTGCTCAAGCGCTTTACGATCTTCAAACCGGCTTTTGTCCTGTTCGGTTTCCGGCCTGATCACCAGTGCTTTTTCATCATAAGAGTAGATAAACCGACGGGTCAGTGTGGTTCCGGTAAAGCTGCGCCCCTGAATGGAGCCGCAAACCACCGGCATAGTCTGCGTATAGATTGCCGTATTAAGGAAGTTGGTTTCACTGGCGCTGCGCAACACGTTCTGGCAATGGTGCTTTTCCAGCTGCTGCACACTGCGCGCTGTCAGCCACTCCCGCCCGCGGGCAATATGCTCGCAGCTGGCGCGCAGCGGGCTGGTATCTATATTGCGCTGAAGCTGACGGCTGGCGTCGAGATGTAACTGTGTTTCCCTGGGTCGATCGCACCCTGCAAGTAACAGTGCCAGCAGCACTATCCCTAAGCTTTTCATTCCTGCCCCTGAGTGGTTCCCTCTGACTGTATCACTATGATAGAGCGGAATAATCGTCCTGAGTAGCATTAAACGTTGTCAGAATTTTATTGCAGCGGGCAGCCCTTTCTGCGCTGCCCGCCGTTGATCAGATTACGCCACAGGCGAGGCGCGCGCCTCCGCCTCCCAGCGGTTCAGGATGATCTGCATGATTATCACCGCCCACGTGGACCATCAGCGCTTTACCTTTGATATCACCAAGTGATTTAAGGCGCGGGGCGACAACCGGATAGCTGGCTTTGCCGTCATCTGTGACATACAGCGCCGGCAGATCGCCGAGGTGCCCGCTGGCATAAGGACCGAGGTGTTTGCCGCTATTCTGCGGATCCAGATGGCCGCCCGCTGCGCCGGCTGCCACGGTTTTCCCCTGTGACTCACCCGGCTCACAGCTGCCTTTGGCATGGACATGGAAGCCGTGAATACCCGGTTTCATTCCGGACAACGCCGGCGTAAATTGCAAACCGTAATCCGTTTCCGTAATCGTCACGTTGCCCACGGCCTCGCCGACCCCCTGTGCAGAAACCTGATGCAACGTGACCTCCTGAGAAGCGGCAAGTGCACCCGCCGAACAGGCCAGCGTCACAAGAGCAATAAGCGTTCTTTTCATAACGTCTCCTTACAATTGACAGACTGAGTAAGTCTGGACGCTTTTTGCCCGCGCTGCTGCAGTTTGACGAAGCTTTACGCTTCAGGGCACATCATAACCGAGCGCAGCTTTACGAATGCGGAACCACTGCTGGCGATTCAGCGTCAGCGCAGCCGCTTCTGCCGCCTGACCGATGCGGCCGGTTTTACCGGAACCAATGATTGGCAGTGGCCGGCTCGGCAGCATCATGATCCAGGCGTAAACCACCTGCTCAATCGTGGCCGCACCTGTCTCCTGCTGAACCTGACTCAGCTCATCGCGCAGCGGCTGATAATGCGGATCGCTGAACAGACGGCCACCGCCAAGGCAGGACCAGGCCATAGGACGCATGCGCGCCTGCTGGCACTGATCGAGCGTCCCGTCCAGCAGCGCCGTCTGCTCCAGCGGCGAGATCTCCAGCTGGTTAGTCACCAGCGTGAACGGCAGGCGCGACTGCAGCAGCGAAAATTGTGCTGGCGTAAAATTTGAGACGCCAAAATGGCGTACTTTACCGCTCTGATGCAGCTGCATAAACGCTTCCGCCACGTCATCGGCGTCCATCAGCGGATCGGGACGATGAATAAGCAGCAGATCGAGGTAGTCGGTTGCAAAATGCGAGAGTGAGTTTTCCGCGCTGCGAAGAATGTGACTGGCATCGGTGATGTAGTGGCCGATCTGATGCTCAGGTTTGGCCCGCGTTGCGATGCCACACTTGGTGACAATCTGCAGCTGCTCACGTAACTGTGGCGCCAGGCGCAGCGCGGCTCCAAACGCCGCTTCGCACTGATAATCGCCATAAATGTCCGCGTGATCGACCGTGGTCAGCCCCAGAGAGAGATGATACTCAATAAATGAGACCAGCTGCTGTGGTGTCATCCCCCACTCCATTAACCGCCAGTAGCCGACCACCAGAGGAGAGAACGCCGGCCCCTGAGGGGCGATAGCCTGTGGTTGTAACATAACAAAACTCCCTGCATTGAATGTTAAACAGGGAGTATAACGAATTGATGGCAGAATCAGCGCTTAAAACAGTGAAGGCTGCTGTGGATCCTGCCCCGCGTCCGGCTTTTGCTGACGCTGCAGACGCAGATAGCGCTGCCGGCACAGCCGCAGCACCTCGCGTTTTTGTGCATCGCTGAAGCGCATCCAGTTAAAGCGCTCTTCACGGCTTCGCAGACAGCCGCGACAGTAACCGCGGGCATCGGTCTGACAGATGCCGCGACAGGGGCTGGGTACCGGGAAAAATTCGAGTTGTTCAGCCACATCTGCCTCTGATTCACCGCTGGATAACATAGTGATAACAGTTTCCGCGTGAACTGCAAGTCGTGCCGCCAAAAGAAAACGGTTTAGCCCCGCTCTTCGTGCCGATCATTAAGTGTTATTTAACTTTAACAAAAGTTATCATCTGATGTGCGATTAAGGTTATCCTCAGATTTCTTCTCTACTGTGCGTCCATTCCGGCTTAATAACGAACCCCAATGAAATCTTCTATTAAGTTACATTGTCACGAAAACCAGTTTAATTTGCTGGCAGCTCTGCTGTTTGCCGTTGGTCTGAATGCGCTGTTTCTGCGCCAGGCGTGGAAAATCATCACCTATACCCGTCTGCATGACTACCTTTTTGCCGCCAGTATGCCAGTGGTGCTGACTGCTGCCTTTTATCTCCTGTTTTGCCTGTTTGCCTGGCCCTGGGTGCGTAAGCCGCTATTGAGCGTGCTGATACTGATCAGTGCAGCGGCCAGCTATTTTATGTTCAGCTTCGGGACCGTGATTGATACCAATATGGTGGCAAACGTTTTTGAATCCAGCGTGCAGGAGGCAAATGCGCTGATAAGCCCGCGCTGGCTTGTCTGGATGCTGCTGTCAGGAGTGCTGCCGGTGCTGCTTATCGCTGTTGTGCGCGTCAGGCGCAGTCAGCGCTGGTGGTGGAGCGTATTGCAGCGGCTGGCGGGTGCGCTGGGTGCGCTGCTGGTGATCCTGCTGATGGCTGCCCTGTTCTACAAAGATTACGCGTCACTCATCCGTAATAACAAAGGACTGGTAAAAATGATCACGCCAGCCAATGTGATCAGCGGTGCCGGTCATTATATCGATAAGCGCTACCTGCAGGGCAGCCAGGCGCTGATTAAAATCGGACAGGATGCGCACAAAGGCCCGCTGATCGCGCAGGCGGCTAAAAAAACGCTGGTTGTACTGGTTGTAGGGGAAACGGCACGTGCGGAGAACTTTTCGCTGGGCGGCTATGCGCGCCAGACTAACCCGGAACTGCAGAAACAGCAGGTGATTTACTATCCACATGCGACGTCGTGCGGCACCGAGACGGCGGTTTCTGTGCCCTGCATGTTCTCTGTTATGCCGCGCGAACATTACGATGCGGACCTGGCACATCACCAGGAGGGCGTGCTGGATGTGCTGGCTCACGCCGGAGTCAGCGTATTGTGGCGCGAGAATGATGGCGGCTGCAAAGGCGCATGCAACCGCGTGCCGCACACTGACATGACGCAGTGGTCGTTACCACAATATTGCCATAGCGGATTCTGCCTCGATGACGTGCTGCTGCACCGCTTCGATAATTACGTTGACAGTTTACATAACGACAGCGTAATTGTACTGCATCAGATGGGAAGTCACGGCCCGGCCTACTATCTGCGCTATCCGGCTGCGTTCCGCCGGTTCACCCCCACCTGTGACAGCAACCAGATTCAGGATTGCGATCCGCAGGCGCTGGTTAACACCTACGATAATACCCTGCTCTATACCGATAATATGCTGAGCCAGACTATCGACAAGCTAAAAGCGCTGAGCAACCGCTTTAATGTGGCGCTGGTTTATCTCTCCGATCATGGTGAATCGCTGGGCGAACACGGTATGTACCTGCACGGCGCGCCGTGGATGCTTGCCCCGTCACAGCAGACGCACATCCCGCTGCTGATGTGGTTCTCACCCGGCTACGCCAGCGCGTTTCATCTGGATGAGACCTGTCTGCGGCGGCAGGCCGCGACGCTGCCGGTCTCGCAGGATAACCTGTTTCATACGCTGCTGGGCCTGTTCGATATCCGGACACAGGTTTATCAGCCACAGCTGGATATGATCAAATCGTGCCAGCAAAAAAGCTGACGCTTGCATTAGACCGACTGGTCTACTAGGCTTCCAGCCATGAATAAAAGTGTGCAACGTAATGAAACCCGTGAACACCTGCTCGCTACCGGCGAGCAGGTTTGTCTGCAGCGCGGCTTTACCGGAATGGGCCTCAATGAAGTGCTCACGCTGGCGGCGGTGCCTAAAGGGTCTTTCTATTACTATTTCCGCTCCAAAGAAGCATTTGGCGTCGCGCTGCTGGAACGCTATTTCGTTAATTATCTGGAGCAGATTAATCAACAGCTCACGCTACCGTCCCTGCCCGCACGTCAGCGACTGCTGGCACATTTTTGCTCCGGTCAGCAGCTGTTTGCCGGGCAGGGACGCATTATGGGCTGCCTGGGCGTCAAGCTGTCGGCTGAGGTATGCGATCTCTCAGAACCGATGCGTGATGCACTGCAGCGCGGTGCCAGCGCCATTATAGCCGCTTACGCACACTGCCTGACAGAAGCGGCGGCTGAACAGCCGCTGTTATTTAATCAGACCCCGGCGCAGCTTGCACAGCGTTGCTACCTGCTCTGGCTGGGAGCGAGCCTGCAGAGCAAAATTTCCCGCGAACCAGACTCCATTAATCTGGCACTCAGCACTATCGAACAGTGGCTTAACGGCCCGCAATTTTAAAAACTGATATTTATAGACGACCGGTCTAATAGAGGAAGTAACATGGCGAGCAAACAGCTATTCTCCCCGCTGAAAGTGGGTGCAATTACCGTTCCTAATCGCGTATTTATGGCACCGCTGACGCGACTGCGCAGCATTGAACCGGGTGACATTCCTACGCCTATGATGGCTGAGTATTATCAGCAGCGCGCCGGAGCAGGCCTGATTATTACTGAGGCGACGCAGGTCTCTTTCCAGGCTAAAGGCTACGCGGGCGCACCGGGCCTGCATACGCAGCAGCAGATTGATGCATGGAAAATGATCAACGAAGGCATTCACGCTGCTCAGGGTCACGTTGCGGTCCAGCTGTGGCATACCGGCCGCATCTCGCATTACAGCGTGCAGCCAGAGGGCAATGCCCCGGTTGCGCCTTCTGCCCTGCCTGCCGGAACCCGCACCTCGCTGCGTGCCGCTGATGGCAGCGTTTATCGCGAAGAGACTTCAGTGCCGCGCGAACTGACCGTTGATGAAATCAAACAGATTGTGCAGGATTTCGGACAGGCCGCAGCCAATGCCCGCGAAGCTGACTTTGACCTGCTTGAACTGCACTCGGCGCACGGCTATCTGATGCACCAGTTCCTGTCGCCTGACTCGAACAAGCGCGACGATGAGTATGGCGGCTCGATTGAGAAGCGCGGCCGTTTTGCGCTGGAGGTGGTGGATGCAGCCATCGCAAACTGGTCTGCCGATCGCGTCGGGATCCGCGTTTCACCTGTCGGGGCGTTTCAGAACCTGGAAAATGGCCCGGATGAAGAAGAAGCGGCGCTCTGGTATATCAGCGAACTGGGCAAACGCGGCCTGGCTTATCTGCACCTTTCTGAGCCAGACTGGGCGGGTGGCAAGCCTTACACTGATGCGTTCCGTGAAAAAGTTCGCGCGGCTTTCCCTGGTGTGATTATCGGTGCCGGCGCCTATAGCGTGGAAAAAGCGGATGATCTGATTGCGCGCGGTCTGATTGATGCCGTGGCGTTTGGCCGCGACTTTATTGCCAATCCGGATCTGGTTGCACGCCTGCAGCAGGATGCTCCGCTTAATCCGCAGCGTCCGGAAAGTTTCTACGGCGGCGGTGCGGAAGGGTATATCGACTATCCGACACTGTAACTGACACCTGCCGCACAGCGATGCGGCAGCCCCGTTACCCGCTATACTTGCACTGTTTCTGCGTCAAAATCTGACTATTTCGAAAAGAGGATATTATGCGTTTACTTCACACCATGTTACGCGTTGGCGATCTGCAACGCTCAATTGACTTTTACACCCGCGTACTGGGTATGCGCGTGCTGCGTCAGAGTGAAAATGCAGAATATAAATATACGCTGGCCTTTGTTGGCTACACCGAAGAGAGCGAAGGTGCAGTCATTGAGCTGACCTATAACTGGGGCACAGAAAAATATGACCTCGGTAACGCTTATGGTCACATCGCACTGGGCGTAGACGATGTCGCAGCCACCTGCGAGCGCATCCGCAGTGCAGGCGGAAACGTAACCCGTGAAGCGGGTCCGGTGAAAGGTGGCAGTACCATCATTGCGTTTGTTGAAGATCCCGATGGCTATAAAATTGAGCTGATTGAAAACAAGCATGCCGGTCATGGTCTCGGTAACTGATGCCTGACGCCAGCCCGCAAATTTGCGGGCTGGTTTTTCTCATCTGCTGCACCCTCCCGCCTTTTTTGCCATAATGCGCGCTGCCCTTTTCACTGCTATGAGATCCTGATGTCTGAATCGAACGCCCAGAACGCCCTTAACCAACGCTTTCGCGGCTTTTATCCGGTAGTTATTGATGTCGAAACCGCCGGTTTTAATGCGCAGACGGATGCGCTGCTGGAGATTGCCGCCACGACCCTGAAAATGGATGAGGATGGCTGGCTGCAGCGTGACGAGACCCTGCATTTCCACATTGAACCCTTTGCAGGTGCCCTTCTTCATCCTGAAGCGCTGGCGTTTACCGGTATCGATCCTTCGAACCCGCTGCGCGGTGCAGTGAGCGAATATGAGGCGCTGCACGCCATCTTTAAACAGGTGCGTAAAGGCCTTAAAGAGAGTGGCTGCAACCGGGCGATTATTGTGGCGCACAATGCCAATTTTGATCACAGCTTCGTCACGGCGGCAGCTGAGCGTGCCAGCCTGAAACGTAACCCTTTCCATCCGTTTGCCACCTTTGATACGGCGGCGCTGAGCGGGCTGGTGCTGGGACAGACGGTACTGGCAAAAGCATGCAAGGCGGCAGGTATTGATTTTGACAGCACGCAGGCGCATTCGGCGCTGTATGATACAGAGCAGACGGCAATGCTGTTTTGTGAGCTGGTTAATCGGTGGAAGCGTCTGGGCGGCTGGCCGCTGGCGCTAAACGATGCTGAAGCTGAAGGTGACGAGCCCGGCGAAAGCGCGGCAGAGTAAGATAATGAAAAAGGCCGGCATAGCGCCGGCCTTTTGCTTTATTCCACTTCTTTGTGTTTCTCAGCGGTTTCTTTGATCAGCGGCTGAAGTTCACCACGCTGGAACATCTCAACGATGATGTCGCAGCCACCGACCAGCTCCCCATCCACCCACAGCTGCGGGAAGGTTGGCCAGTTAGCGTATTTTGGCATTTCAGCACGGATATCGGGATTCTGCAGAATATCGACATACGCGAAGCGTTCACCACAGGCAGAGAGCGCCTGCACAGCCTGAGCCGAGAAGCCGCAGCTTGGCAGTTTTGGCGATCCTTTCATATACAGCAGGATCGGATTTTCTGCGATCTGGCGCTGAATTTTTTCAACAGTACTCATTTTTGCCTTCCTTAATTCTTCACTTCGTGTTTGTTTATTGTAGCGACTTCGTCCCGTGACTGAAAACGGGAATTTGTCTCGTTGCAGCCTGAATCGCCATGTTTGTTAAGTTTGTTGCCCCAGGCGTATGACGAAGTGTGTATTAATACACGATTAGCAATAAACCTGCTGTGTTAAACACCTGAAACTGCTCATTTTTGCTACACAGCCACTACTATGAGCTATTTAATAAAAAAGACCTTACCTTTTGTAAAAAAAGTGGATTAGAATCAATCCGGCGCTGATCGCTGATCAGAATTTTCTAATATTGCCGCGGTCTGCTTCTGCAGCCTGCCGAACCTGTAACCGGACTATGCGTTTACTGATTACGCTTTTCATACTGGCTTTTGCTCAGCTGTTTTTTAACGTGGCCGCTGCTTCACCGCACAAGCCGGTTAACGCCAGCCTGCAGAAAGCGGAGAAAAAGAGCGCGCGCGATGATGAGCGCCGCAAACGACGCCCGGTTAAAACGTCGGCTAAAAAAACACGCGTCACGCCTGTACAAAAAGTTAAAACCAAAAAAAACCTCCCCGCAGAGCCTTCTGCCACTACACGCACCGCCCGCAAAAAAGGGGCTGCACCCTCTGCCGGTAAAAAATATGGTCATCAGCGTACCAGCCGGAAAACAGTGGCAGCAGAAGAGACCACCGATACGCTGACCGGTGTCAGGCTCAGTAAATCTCACCGCCTGCGCTATCAGAAAGCACGTGAAACCGCCATGACTAAACTCATGGGCCAGCTGGGCAAACCTTATCAGTGGGGTGGCACCTCTCCGCTTACCGGATTCGACTGCAGTGGTCTGGTCTGGTACGCCTACAAAGATCTGGTTCGTTTTAAACTGCCGCGTACGGCCAATGAAATGTATCATCTGCGCGACGCTGCCCCCATCAAGCGTGAAATGCTGGAGAAAGGCGATCTGGTGTTTTTCCGCATCAATAATCGCGGGACCGCCGATCATGTTGGCGTTTATCTGGGTAACGGCAAATTCATTCAGTCGCCGCGCACCGGCAAGGATATTCAGATCAGCGCGCTGGGTGAAGATTACTGGCAGAAACATTATGTTGGCGCACGCCGTATGATGACCCCTAAAACCATTCGCTAACGGTTGCGCAACACGCAGAACCGCACGGCGTAACGCATTCGCGCTTCACGCCGGCACAGCCGCAAGGTCACGGCAGTTATCAGCAGCCGCACTGCGCCTGAAGTCTCCGTTGCCGCTTTCTGCCTGCACCACACGCTTTCGTATCTATCGCCGGAATAGAATTATTTTCGCCTGGCCGCAGGTAAACATCTCGTTTTATGACCCTCACCTTGCTAGAATCGCCGCCTTTCGTTGCGCAACACCTTTTGCGCACGCTGCTGTCATTATCTGCCACGGTTAATTACTCGCCTTAAATCAGCCATTTTTATGCTGAAATCGGGCAGAAAACCCTGCGCAGACGCAAACGTTTAACACTATACTTATCATAAAGTTGCGATAGGTTTAAGAGGTCCATTTTCATGGCAACAATTAAAGATGTGGCAAAACGCGCTGGCGTATCAACGACCACGGTTTCGCACGTCATCAATAAAACGCGCTTTGTCGCTGAAGAGACGCGTAATGCCGTGTGGGAAGCAATTAAAGCGCTGCACTATTCTCCCAGCGCTGTCGCCCGCAGCCTGAAGGTCAATCACACTAAGACGCTGGGTCTGCTGGCAACCTCCAGTGAAGCCCCCTACTTTGCTGAAATTATTGAAGCAATTGAGAATCACTGCTTCGCTCAGGGCTATACGCTGATACTGGGCAATGCGCATAACGACTTACAAAAGCAGCGCGCCTATCTGTCGATGATGGCGCAAAAACGGGTCGATGGCCTGCTGGTGATGTGCTCTGAGTATCCGGACGATCTGCTTAAGATGCTGGAAGAGAATCGTAATATCCCGATGGTGGTGATGGACTGGGGCGCTTCACGCGGTGATTTTACTGATACCGTACAGGATAACGCATTCCAGGGCGGCTATCTGGCCGGTCGTTACCTGATCGAACGTGGTCATCGCGATATTGGCGCGATTCCGGGTCAGCTGGAGCGTAATACCGGCGGCGGACGGCACGCCGGCTTTTTACAGGCGATGCATGAAGCGGGTATCACGGTGCGTGCCGAGTGGATCGTACAGGGCGATTTTGAGCCTGAATCGGGTTATCAGGCGATGCAGCAGATCCTGAGCCAGAAGCAACGCCCTACCGCTGTGTTCTGCGGCGGCGATATCATGGCAATGGGCGCGATCTGCGCCGCCGATGAGATGGGCCTGCGCGTTCCGCAGGATATTTCGGTGATCGGCTATGACAATGTGCGCAATGCCCGCTACTTTACGCCGGCGCTGACGACGGTGCATCAGCCTAAAGCGCAGCTGGGCGAGAAAGCGCTGGAGATGCTGCTGGATCGCATCACCAGCAAACGCGAAGAGCCGCAAACGATTGAAGTTCAGCCCAGCCTGATTGAGCGTCGCTCTGTCGGGGACGGTCCGTTTCGCGACTATCGCCGCTAAGCGCGGCGTTCGCTGAGCCACTCATGGTTTAGCGTCTCAGCATCACCCAGGTAAGCCAGCAGCCACGTCAGTGCCGGTGATGCCCGCTGCCCGGCCCAGCTGACGCAGCAGGGGCTGTCCGGAAAAGGCTGCGGCAGGATCAGTTCTGCCAGCGCGCCGCTATCCAGTAGCGGTCGCGCCAGATGTCCCGGGATCATCCCCACGCACAGGCCAGCCTGCAGGCAGTCGATCCCGGTTTCCCACTCCGGCACCACCAGCCGGCGCTGATTATCCAGCGTCCATGTCATACGACGCGGGAGTGCGCGCGACGTATCCTCCAGCACCAGCGACGGCCATGCGCGCAGCGCCTCTTCATCAGGATGTGCGCTCTGCGCCAGCGGATGATCCGGACTGACCACGCAGCGCCAGTTAAGGGCACCCATATCCTGAAAAGCAAAGCGCCCGCCGACCGGGATCGCCTGCGTGGCACCAATGGCCACGTCAACCCGGCCATCGGCGAGCGCATCCCATACGCCGTTGAACACCTCATAGCTAATGATCAGCTCCATATCGGGAAAATGGCGATAGAAATCTTTAACCAGCTGGCGCGTGCGCTGCGGCTTAACAATGCAGTCTACGGCAATGCTGAGCTGGCCGCGCCAGCCGTTGGCCAGCTGCTGACACTGACGTCGCGTCGCCAGCATTTTTTTGATAACAGAGCGCCCTTCACGCACAAAATGCTCGCCTGCCGGCGTCAGGACCACCTCCCGATGCTGGCGTTCAAACAGCTCCACGGCAAGCCAGCTTTCCAGCTGCCTGATGGTATAGCTGATGGCAGAAGGCACGCGGTGCAGTTCCTGTGCCGCCGCGCTGAAACTTCCGGTGCGAGCCACGGCATCTGCCACCTCAAGCGCATATTCAGACCACATATTTTTTGCCTTCAAAAAATTTAATAGCACTCTGCAAATATTAGCGTTTCACAAAGCTGACTGCACCCTTTTACACTCCTTCGCGTTTCCCTGCCAAATGAGAAAAATAGTGATGTCTTCAAAAGGATTTCTGCCTTATCTGGCGCTGCTGAGCATGCTCGGCTTTCTTGCCACGGATATGTATCTGCCTGCATTCAGCGACATGCAGCGTGACTTTGCCACCGCACCGGGTGTTATCAGCGCCAGCCTGAGCCTGTTTCTGGCGGGCTTTGCCTGTGCGCAGGTAGGCTGGGGATTACTCTCTGACCGTATTGGCCGCAAACCGGTTCTCCTGGCTGGCCTGTCGATATTTGCCCTGAGCTGTCTGGCCATGTTGTGGGCAGACAACGTCTGGCTGATGCTGGCACTGCGTTTTATTCAGGCCGTGGGCGTGTGCGCCGCCGCCGTAAGCTGGCAGGCGCTGGTTATCGATCGCTACCCTAAAGCGCAGGCCAATAAAGTGTTTGCCACTATCATGCCGCTGGTTGCGCTCTCTCCCGCTCTGGCTCCGCTGCTGGGCGCCTGGCTGATGAGCCATTTTCACTGGCGTACTATCTTCCTGGTGCTGACGCTGATTACGCTGGTGCTGCTGGCAGGGACGCTTAAGCTCCGCTCGCCGCGAATTTCTCCTGCAGCGCGCGGCGATCAGCCTGGCTGGCTGGCGCTGCTGGCAACCCGCGCCTATAGCGGCAATGTCCTGATTTACTCCGCCTGCTCTGCCAGTTTTTTTGCCTGGCTGACAGGTTCACCCTTTATTCTGGCGGCGGCAGGCTTAACCCCGGCAGATATCGGGCTTAGCTATGTGCCGCAGACGATTGCCTTTCTGATTGGCGGTTTTGGCTGTCGTGCGCTGCTTAATCGTTTCCAGGGTGCGCAGCTGCTGCCGTGGCTGCTGCTGATTTACAGCCTGAGCATTGTGAGCCTGTTTGCGGTTGCGCTGCAGCCCGCCCCGTCGCTGTTTGCCCTGCTGCTGCCTTTCTGCGGTATGGCTCTGGCAAACGGCGCTATCTACCCGATTGTGGTTGCCAGCGCGCTGGCGCCGTTCCCGCATGCCAGCGGTAAAGCAGCGGGTTTACAGAATCTGCTGCAGCTTGGCTTATGCTTCCTTGCCAGTCTGATTGTCTCAGCGGGTTTGCAGCAGGCGCTTTATCACACTACGCTGGTAATGGTAAGTACGGTGGTTCTTGCCTGGGTGGGCTTCATCTGGCAGCGTGCGACAGTAAAATCCGCTGACATCCCCCATCCCTGCGAAGAGAACGCCTGAGCCGGCCTCGCGCTATTTTACCTGACAGTGACCCGCCCGCGCAGTCGCGCTGCGGGTCACTGGCTCGTCTGTCGGTCAAAACAATAAAAGCGCGTCCGGTATTTCCGGGACGGTGCCTGCGTGTGGCCAGACGACTGCGCCTCGCGCAAATCCGGACTATTCATACCTCTGTTAATGTGGTTTAGCTGCGCACGGCACGACCCTGCGTTCTTTCACAGACCTGATGCAGACCCTCCTGTTTCACAGGTCACGTTTACAAGGTGATGGAGAAGCTATGAGTTCATCATGTGCAGAAGCGGTAAGTCCCGAAGAGAATCCGTGGTTCCGTATCGTCCGGGAGTTACTTGAACAGGCAGATATTCGCGTTAATGGTTCACGACCGTGGGATATTCAGGTACATCACGCTGACTTTTTTAAGCGCGTACTGCAGGAAGGCTCCCTGGGTCTGGGCGAAAGTTACATGGATGGATGGTGGACGTGTGAACGACCGGATATGTTTTTTCATCGCGCGCTCAGGCATCATCTTGATCAGCAGCTGCCGCACCACTTCAAAGATACCCTGCGCATCGCCGCAGCCCGGATCACCAATCTGCAATCAAAAAAGCGCGCCTGGCAGGTTGGCAAAGCGCACTATGATCTGGGTAACGACCTCTTCCGCCTGATGCTCGACCCGTTTATGCAATACTCCTGCGGCTACTGGCATCATGCGGAAACGCTGGATGCGGCGCAGGAAGCAAAACTGGATCTGATCTGCCGCAAACTGCAGCTTGAACCCGGCATGTCTCTGCTGGATATCGGTTGTGGCTGGGGCGGGCTGGCGGAGTTTGCTGCCCGCCGCTACGGTGTCAGCGTATATGGCGTCACTATCTCTCAGGAGCAGCAGAAAATGGCACAGCAGCGCTGCGCCGGCCTGGACGTCACAATATTGCTGCAGGATTATCGCGATCTTGCACTACAGTTTGATCGCATTGTTTCCGTGGGCATGTTTGAACATGTCGGCCCGAAAAATTATGCGACTTACTTCAGAGTGGTGAATCGCAATCTGAAACCCGGTGGCCTTTTTCTGCTGCATACCATCGGGGCGGTCAGGACCGATATGCGCGTAGATCCGTGGATCGATAAATATATTTTCCCGAACGGCTGCCTGCCCTCCGTGCGACAGATAGCGGACGCCAGTGAGCCTTATTTTATCATGGAGGACTGGCACAACTTCGGGACCGATTATGACACCACGCTGATGGCGTGGCATACGCGTTTCCAGGACGCGTGGCCGCAGCTCTCTGCCCGCTACGATGAGCGCTTCAGGCGGATGTTCAGCTATTACCTTAACGCGTGTGCTGGCGCCTTTCGCGCCCGGGACATTCAGCTGTGGCAGGTTGTGTTCAGTCACGGCTATGAAGGCGGGCTGCGCGTGGCGCGCTAGATGAAAAAGGCGCATGGCGCGCCTTTTACAAAGGTTATTCTGCCGCACCGCCCGGTGAGGTTGCCGCAGCAATCAGGTCTGCTTCACGCTGCGCCATAACGCGTTCAACGGTATCCACAATTGCCTGCGTCTGGGGATCGATTTCGATATTGACCTTATGCCCCAGCTTTTTGCTTCCCAGCGTGGTGCGCTCCAGCGTTTCCGGGATCAGGTGAACGCAGAATTTGGTTTTTGTCACATCGCCGACCGTCAGGCTGATGCCATCAATACCGATATAACCTTTACGCAGAATATATTTTATCTGCCCGGCATCCTGCGGTCTGAACCAGACTTCACGGTTATTTTCCGACTGAATAATTTTGCAGATTTCCGCAGTGGTCATAATATGACCCGACATCAGGTGCCCGCCAATTTCATCACTGAACTTAGCCGCACGCTCGATATTGACTTTGTCACCCACCTGCAGCGCGCCCAGATTAGTAATGCGCAGCGTCTCTTTAATCAGATCAAAACTGACCCGATCGCCTTCGATGGCCGTTACGGTCAGGCAGCAGCCGTTGTGCGCCACAGACGCGCCCAGCTCCAGCCCTGGCAGCAGAGCTGCATCAAGACGAACAGTATGAGTGCGAAACAGCTCTTTCTCTTCAATGGCGACAATTTCCGCCACACCCTGCACGATACCCGTAAACATAACTATCCTCTCCACGCGTTTGTCTTAGCTTATCACAGCCTGCCAGCACAACTTAATTTGCGCATGCGCAATGGTTGCATAAAAGACAAATAAATTTGTTATCATCGTTTGTTCCGCATGCAGGCTCTGGCTACACTGAGCGCGCATTCGCCGGGAATAGTCTCCCGCTCTCTCTTAATTAAACAGGTGATACGTGCAGAAGTATTTAACAGAAGCGCGTCAGCTGCTGACCCTCGCAATCCCGGTGATCCTCGCTCAGGTAGCCCAGACTGCGATGGGATTTGTAGATACCGTTATGGCCGGTGCGGTAAGCGCCACGGATATGGCCGCCGTTGCTGTTGGCACCTCTATCTGGCTTCCCGCCATTCTTTTTGGTCACGGTCTGCTACTGGCACTGACGCCTGCCGTTGCGCAACTCAACGGGTCCGGACGACGTGAACGCATTGCTGAGCAGGTGCGCCAGGGCTACTGGCTGGCGCTGGCCGTGGCGCTTGTGATTATGGTTGTGCTATGGAACGCGGGCTATCTTATCCGCGCCATGCATGATATTGACGCCAGTCTGGCGATAAAAGCGGAAGGTTACCTGCATGCGCTGCTATGGGGCGCGCCGGGCTATCTTTTTTTCCAGGTGGCACGTAACCAGTGCGACGGCCTGTCTAAAACCAAACCCGCCATGCTGCTGGGCTTTCTCGGGCTGCTGACCAATATCCCGCTGAACTACATTTTTATCTATGGCCATTTTGGTATGCCGCGTCTCGGCGGCGTGGGATGCGGTGTGGCCACCGCCTCAGTCTACTGGGTGATGTTCCTGGTTATGCGCTTCTGGCTCCAGCGGATGCCGGCGATGCGCGATATTCGCATGGCCTCCCGCTGGTCAGCGCCCTCGCGTGCCATTCTCATGCGGCTGTTTTCGCTGGGGTTACCGGTAGCGCTGGCGCTGTTTTTTGAGGTCACGCTGTTTGCCGTGGTGGCGCTGCTGGTGTCACCGCTGGGCATTGTGAATGTTGCAGGGCACCAGATTGCGCTCAATTTCAGCTCACTGATGTTTGTGCTGCCGCTGTCGCTGGGTGTGGCCACCACGATTCGCGTGGGTTACCGGCTGGGCGAAGGCTCTGCAGAAGGCGCACGCACCGCCGCCTGGACCGGTCAGGGCGTGGGCCTTGCCATGGCGGCGTGCACTGCTCTGTTTACCGTCACGTTTCGTCACGATATCGCCGCGCTTTATACGGCAAATCCTGCGGTCATAACGCTGGCAGCCCAGCTGATGATGCTGGCAGCGATCTATCAGTTCTCCGATTCTATTCAGGTTATCGGCAGCGGGATCCTGCGCGGCTATAAAGATACCCGATCAATCTTTTTCATTACGCTGATTGCTTACTGGGTTTTGGGACTGCCGGCAGGCTATGTTCTGGCGCTGACTGACTGGATTGTACCGGCGCTGGGCCCGGCCGGATTCTGGTGCGGTTTTATTGTGGGTCTGACCACTGCCGCAGCGATGATGATCTGGCGTATTCGTCGTATGCAGCGCCTCCCTGCAGACGTTATTCTGGCGCGCGCGGCGCGCTAAGTGGCTGAGCGGGCGTTTATCTGGCCCGCAATGCTGAAAAAAGCGACGCTTCGCACAGATGCTGGTCAGTCGTCCGGATTTTCTGTTTTTTTCCCTTGCCAGGTTTCCGGTGTACCGTTAATATTCGTCCCCGCTGTCGCCCTGACAGCGTGTTGCGCTCTTAGCTCAGTTGGTTAGAGCACCACCTTGACATGGTGGGGGTCGATGGTTCGAGTCCATTAGAGCGCACCAAGTGCGTCCGTAGCTCAGTTGGTTAGAGCACCACCTTGACATGGTGGGGGTCGGTGGTTCGAGTCCACTCGGACGCACCAGTTTGCTGTATTGCGCGCTCTTAGCTCAGTTGGTTAGAGCACCACCTTGACATGGTGGGGGTCGATGGTTCGAGTCCATTAGAGCGCACCACTTCGCTGTTTTCTCTTCTTGCGCAACGTCGTTTTCCTTGATCCAGGTCGATATCCCTCGCTGCTTTTATATTGGTTTTCGCATACTTAGCGATTATACTATGGCACGTTGTTTCACCTGAAAGGTTTCAGCGCTGACGTGCCTATGCCATCAATGTCTCTGATTTGCGCAACGCCGCTCTGCCGGCCTGCCTCTGCAACGCATAACTTCCCTGCACGCTCAGTTCCTGTCACCTATTCTTACTTCTGTATTATCCGTAGCCACAATCGTCACATTTTCGCTTCGGTGCTCCGCGCATCGGATACCGACCTTTATCATCCATCACAACATACAGATATCTGACATGAAAAAGACCAAGATTGTTTGTACTATCGGGCCGAAAACCGAATCAGAAGAGATGCTGACCCAGCTGCTGGAAGCCGGCATGAACGTTATGCGTCTCAATTTCTCGCACGGTGATTACGCCGAACATGGTCAGCGCATCGCAAATATGCGTGCCGTCATGGAAAAAACAGGGCATCAGGCCGCGATTCTGCTGGACACCAAAGGACCGGAAATCCGCACCATGAAGCTGGAGGGTGGCAACGACGTTTCACTCAAAGCGGGCCAGACCTTTACCTTTACAACCGATCAGTCTGTGATTGGTAACCATGAGCGTGTCGCTGTTACCTATGGCGGTTTTACTGAAGATCTGAAAATTGGTAACACGGTTCTGGTCGATGATGGCCTGATCGGTATGACCGTTACCGAAGTCACGGAAAACAGCGTGGTGTGTGAAGTGCTGAATAACGGCGACCTCGGTGAAAACAAAGGCGTTAACCTGCCGGGCGTTTCCATTCAGCTGCCTGCGCTGGCTGAGAAAGATAAGCGCGATCTGATTTTTGGCTGTGAGCAGGGTGTGGACTTCGTCGCCGCATCGTTTATTCGTAAACGCTCTGACGTACTGGAGATCCGCGAGCATCTGAAAGCGCACGGCGGCGAGAACATTCAGATCATCTCTAAAATCGAGAACCAGGAAGGCCTGAACAACTTCGATGAAATTCTCGAAGCCTCTGATGGCATTATGGTTGCGCGCGGCGATCTGGGCGTAGAGATACCGGTTGAAGAGGTTATCTTCGCGCAGAAGATGATGATCAAAAAGTGCAACAAAGCCCGTAAAGTGGTCATCACTGCTACGCAGATGCTCGACTCCATGATCAAAAATCCGCGCCCTACCCGTGCTGAAGCGGGCGACGTGGCTAACGCCATTCTTGACGGTACTGACGCCGTGATGCTGTCAGGTGAAAGCGCCAAAGGTCGCTACCCGCTGGAGTCGGTCACTATCATGGCGACCATCTGCGAGCGTACCGACCGCGTGATGAAGTCACGCATCGATGAGCTGAAAGACTCACGCAAGCTGCGCATTACGGAGGCTGTCTGCCGGGGTGCCGTTGAGACCGCAGAGAAACTGGAGGCACCGCTGATTGTTGTAGCCACAGAAGGCGGAAAATCAGCGAAATCAGTACGTAAGTACTTCCCTGATGCAACCATTCTTGCGCTGACAACCAACCAGACTACGGCACGTCAGCTGATCCTGAGCAAAGGTATTGAGACGCGTCTGGTCGCCCGCATTGAATCAACCGATGATTTCTATCGCATTGGCAAAGAGCTGGCGCTGGAAAGCGGTTATGCGCAGAAAGGTGATGTGGTCGTGATGGTTTCCGGTGCGCTGGTACCAAGCGGAACTACTAACACCGCTTCCGTGCATGTGATTTGATTTAACGTCACACTTTATTTAAACAAGCGCCTTAACCGGCGCTTTTTTTATTCCATCGCTAATCTAAAACCAGAAAAATTCAAATCGAAAATAACTATTCAATATGTTGTGTAATTAAGGTTAATCCGATTAAATCTCTCTGTTTTCGCTAAATATTTTCATCATATTCTGCCAGATGCTGCTTCTTTGAGCGAACGATCAAATTTAAGCATGTTCCCATCAAAAATTTATTCTCAACTTAAAAAGCTTTGTGCAATACTTGTAACGCTACATGGAGATTAACTTAATCTAGAGGGTATAAAATGAAACGTACTAAACTGGTACTGGGCGCGGTAATCCTGGGTTCAACTCTGCTGGCTGGTTGCTCAAGCAACGCTAAAATCGACCAGCTGTCTTCAGACGTTCAGACTCTGAACGCTAAAGTTGACCAGCTGAGCAACGACGTGAACGCAGTGCGTTCTGACGTTCAGGCTGCTAAAGATGACGCAGCTCGCGCTAACCAGCGTCTGGACAACCAGGCTCACTCTTACCGTAAGTAAGAGTTCTGGTTTGAAAAATGGTGCCCTGGTGGCACCATTTTTTTTGTCCGGATCCCAGCACCCGGTGGCGCTGTCTGGCCGGTTGACGTCAGCCCTGTGGATCCGCGACAACCTGATCTGCCGTCTCTCCGGAGACCGGTTCCCCACTGCTGACCAGCACCGGCATACCCGAACGCCGCGTCATCGCCTCCTCAATCAGCGCACTGTCACTTTTTGCACTGCGGCTAAAAGCCTTCAGGGCGGTGCTGCGCACCAGTGGCTGCGTCTGCGGATCATCTTTTTCGCTGCGTGATAGCGGCTGATGAACCTCAATATAGCGTTTACCGTCTGGTTCGATAGCGTATTTCACCGGCTGATTAACAATCTGAACGCGCGTGCCTGCCGGTACGCTGTTAAACAGCGCTTCAATGTCTGCGGGACGCAGGCGAATACAGCCGGAGCTGACACGCATGCCAATGCCAAAGTCGGCGTTGGTACCGTGGATCAGGTAGTGCCCCTTGCCGTGCGCCAGACGCAGCGCGAACAGCCCCATCGGATTATCGGGACCGGCCGGGACAGTTACCGGCAGCGTAACGCCCTCTTTCGCATAACGCTTGCGAATATTTGGCGTCGGTGTCCAGGTAGGATTAGGGATTTTCTGGCTGATACGCGTCACCATATCGGGCGTCGCAGCACCCAGCTGGCCGATGCCTATCGGGTACACCACCACGCGGTTTTCGCCAGGCGGATAGTAGTAGAGGCGCAGCTCGGCCAGGTTAACCACAATCCCTTTGCGCGGCGCATCCGGCAACAGCATCTGCAGCGGCACGGTGATCTGCGTGCCTGCCGCCGGCAGCCAGGGGTCAACACCAGGGTTTGCTTCCAGCAGGGCGAGCAGCCCCGTGCTGTAGCGCGCTGCTACGCTCTCCAGCGGCTGTTTATTATCAGAGATAGTGGTCAGAACGTTTTCGCCGATCAGGCGGCTGTCGTCGGCAGGGAGAGGATATTCAGTAGCCATTGAAGGTGCAGAGAGTCCGAAGCAGGACAGCAGCAGTGCACCAGCTAAACGTAACGCAGGTTTCATGCAGGTTTCTCTTTCTGGATGGAAAAGACCCCGGCTGAACCGGGGTCTGAAGAGTGTACCTTAGCAGAGCTGCTGAGCGTTATGACGGATAGCGCGGATCATCGCTTCCAGCCCCTGAGAGCGCGTCGGCGTCAGGTGCTGAGTCAGCGCCAGTTCCGCAAACCAGTGGCGCACATCCAGGTCGAGGATCTCCTGCGCTTTCAGCCCCTGATACAGACTAAACACGACTGCGATCAATCCCTTAACAATAGCTGCATCGCTGTCTCCCTCAAACGCCATCGACCCGTCCGCCTGTGGCGTCATACGGATCCAGACCTGACTCTGACAGCCTGAAATGACATACTCTGGCTGATGCAGGCTTTCAGAGGATTCTGGTAATTTTGCACCCAGCTCGATGATGTAAAGGTACTTCTCTTCCCAGTTAGCG
Organism: Pantoea sp. SIMBA_079; assembly: GCF_046940275.1. Classification (NCBI taxonomy): domain Bacteria; kingdom Pseudomonadati; phylum Pseudomonadota; class Gammaproteobacteria; order Enterobacterales; family Erwiniaceae; genus Pantoea; species Pantoea sp. SIMBA_079. The sequence continues at coordinate 103,324 of NZ_JAWRYR010000004.1, forward strand.
CAACGATTAAAGTTACGCACCAGCTTCTCTTTTTCCGGCAGGTTCGCCATCTGTTACTCCTGAAATCTGCTTAGCCCAGCAGGCGATGAATACGCGTCAGGCCAGCGGCCAGCCGATCCGCCTCATCTTCGGTATTATACAGCGCGAAGGAGGCACGACACATCGCCGGTACAGCGTAGTGACGCATCAGCGGCATCGCACAGTGGTGACCGGTGCGAATAGCAATACCATACTGATCGAGGAAGCTGCCTACGTCAAAGGCGTGGTGTTTACCCAGGTTGAAGGCGATCACACCGCTGCGCTGCGCAGGACCATAAAGCACAATGTCCGGCACTGAAGCGAGTTTATCCAGCGCATAACGCATCAGCGCGCTTTCGCGTGCATGAATAGCCTCAAGCCCCAGTTCACTCACCCAGTTCAGCGCGGCTCCCAGGCCGATAATCCCACCGGTGTTGGGCGTACCCGCTTCAAAACGCCACGGCGCACTGTTCCAGGTGGTTCCCACCGGCAGCATAACCTGGTCGATCATTGAACCTCCGCCTTCCCACGGCGGCATCTGCTCCTGCAGCGCTTTACGCGCATAGAGCACGCCGATACCGGTCGGACCATAGATCTTATGTCCGGAGAAGACGTAGAAATCGCAGTCGATATCCTGCACGTCAACGGCGTGATGCATGACCGCCTGCGCACCATCTATTAACGTAATCAGGCCAGCCGCTTTAGCCTGCGCCACCAGCGCCTTAACCGGGTTAACGGTGCCCAGCACGTTAGAGACGTGCGTAACGGCCAGCAGTCGGGTGCGGCTATCAATGAGCGAGGCAAGCTGTTCTGTGGCCAGCTCACCGCTATCGTTGAGCGGCAGAACGCGGATCTCAGCACCGGTACGCTGTGCCACCATCTGCCACGGCACGATGTTAGCGTGATGCTCCATCTCGGTAATGATGAGATTATCACCGGGCTGCAGCTGACTGCCGCCCCAGCTATTGGCAACCAGGTTAATCCCCTCGGTTGTGCCTTTAACAAAGATGATCTCTTCATGCGAAGCCGCATTCAGAAAGGCCGCAGCCTGCGCGCGTACGGCTTCCATATCGCTGGTTGCCTGCGCGCTCAGCGAATGGATACCGCGATGCACGGCAGCGTAGCCGTGCTGGTAAAAATGACTTTCCGCGTTGATTACCGCGAGCGGACGCTGCGCGCTGGCCGCGCTGTCAAGGTAGGCCAGCGGGTGTCCGTTGACCTCACGACTCAGGATCGGAAACTCCGCTCTGACTCGTTCGGAATCGAAACTCATGAATGTACTCCAGGGAAACGCTGTGAAATGCGTGCCAGCACCGCCTGACGCAGAATGTCATCATCCAGCGTTTCGGTCAGCTCAGCGGCAAAAGCGTGAATGATCATCTGCTGCGCCGCCTCTTCAGCGATACCGCGCGAGCGCAGATAGAACATCTGCTCATCATCAATGCGACCGATGGTGGCGCCGTGGCTGCACTTAACGTCATCGGCGTAAATCTCCAGCTGTGGCTTGGTATCGACTTCAGCCAGCCGGCCCAGCAGCAGGTTGTTGTTGGTCATCTGACCATCGGTTTTCAGCGCATGCTGTGCCACTTTGATATGACCATTGAAGACAGCACGGCCTTTTTCCCGCGAAATGGTTTTATGCAGCTGACGACTCAGGCAATGGCCTTTGTTGTGCTCCAGATAACTGCGGGTATCTGCGATTTCGCTGCCCACCGGCAGAACCAGGCTGTTCATTGCCAGCTCGCTGTTTTCGCCATTCAGCTGCGTGCTGGTGTTATGACGTGACAGACCAGCACCCAGCAGGAAACTGGTGCTGCTGACGCGTGCATCCTGGCCCATCACGATGTCATTGTGCGCAAAGTGATAGCTGCTGCTGGTTTCAAAGGCGAGCTTGGTATGTTTCAGCTGCGCGTTATCCGCCACGGCAAACGTAATACGTGCGCCGGTAAAGTGTGCAGCATCATTGAGTGTGACATAGTGCTCAACGATTTCCGCTACTGCACTCTGCTCCAGCTCAACGTGATGACGATGGTGTACGGTGTTCAGCGCATCCGCCTGACCGCTGGTGATGTGCAGCAGATAGAGCGGACGGGTAGCCGTTTTGCCACGCGCCAGACGAACCGTCGTTACCTCTTCTGCCAGGCTCTCTGTCAGGTGCAGGAAAATTTCCGGCTGTACCGGTGCCGGCAGATCGCGACGCTCAGCTGCCTGAACATGCTGGATCTCAAACAGATCGGTTTCCGCGCTGCTCAGCGCCGGCTGAAAGCGGCCGTCAACAAACACCAGTCGTACTGCATCCAGCGGCAGCGCCAGCGCATCTGCCTGCTCACGGCTGACGTTCTGCGCGGCAGGCAGCACAAAGTGCTGTCCCAGCAGGCTCTCCAGCGACGTGTATTTCCAGTTTTCATGCTTGCGGGTGGGCAAGCCTTCACGCATCAGCTGCTGCCAGTGCTGCTGTGCCTGCAGCGAGCGCTGCTCGCCGCGTGACTCAAACAGATGGTGCCACTGCTGCAGGGCATTATCACTCTTCGTCGGTAAGCCAGCCATAGCCTTGCTCCTCCAGCTGTTTCACCAGTGAAAAGTCGCCAGACTTAACGATTTTACCCTGATAAAGAACGTGCACGTGATCCGGCTTGATGTAATCCAGGATACGCTGATAGTGCGTTACGATGATGAAAGAGCGCTTGCCGTCGCGCAGGCTGTTGACGCCTTCTGAAACGATTTTCAGAGCATCGATATCCAGGCCCGAATCGGTCTCATCCAGAATGCAGAGTTCTGGCTCCAGCGCCGCCATCTGCAGAATATCATTGCGCTTCTTCTCTCCGCCAGAGAAGCCAACGTTGACTGAACGCGTCAGCAGATCTTCCGGCATTTTCAGCAGTTTAATTTTATCTTCGATAAAATCCTGGAAATCAAAGCGATCCAGCTCTTCCTGCTCGCGATATTTACGTACCGCATTAACAGAGGTCTGCAGGAAAAACTGGTTGCTCACACCCGGGATCTCTACCGGATACTGGAACGCCATAAAGATGCCTTCACCTGCGCGCTCTTCGGGTTCCAGCGCCAGCAGATCTTTCTCTTTAAAGGTGACTGAGCCCCCGGTGATCTCGTAATCTTCGCGACCCGCCAGCGTTGCTGAAAGCGTACTTTTGCCTGAGCCATTCGGGCCCATAATCGCATGGACTTCACCTGGTTTAACTTCAAGGTTCAGACCGCGCAAAATCTCTTTATCTTCAACGCTAACCTGTAAATCTTTAATACTTAACATACTTATTCCTTCACATTGCTTCCGGCAACGCGTGTGGCATCAGCCGACACTGTGCTCAAGGCTGATCGCTAACAGTTTTTGTGCTTCCACGGCAAATTCCAGTGGCAGCTCGGAGAAAACATCTTTACAGAAGCCGTTGACGATCATAGAGATCGCATCTTCTTCGCTGATGCCGCGCTGCAGGCAGTAGAACATCTGATCTTCGCCAATACGTGACGTAGTGGCTTCATGCTCAAGCTGCGCTGTGTTGTTGCGCGTTTCTACATACGGGAAAGTATGCGCACCGCAATCGGGACCAATCAGCATCGAGTCACACTGCGTAAAGTTACGCGCATTGGTTGCCGTCGGCATGATTTTCACCAGACCGCGGTAGGTATTCTGGCTTTTACCCGCCGATATCCCTTTAGAGATAATGGTCGATTTGGTGTTTTTACCGATATGGATCATCTTGGTACCGGTATCCGCCTGCTGGCGACCGCTGGTCAGGGCAACCGAGTAGAACTCACCTACGGAGTAGTCACCGCGCAGGATACAGCTTGGATATTTCCAGGTAATCGCAGAGCCGGTCTCAGACTGCGTCCAGGACATCTTGCTGTGATCGCCTTCGCACAGGGCGCGCTTGGTAACGAAGTTGAGGATACCGCCCTCACCTTCACCGCCAGGGAACCAGTTCTGTACCGTGGAATATTTCACTTCAGCATTTTTATGGATGATGACTTCAACGACCGCTGCGTGCAGCTGATAAGTGTCACGTACCGGCGCCGAGCAGCCCTCGATATAGCTGACATAGCTGTCTTCATCTGCAATCAGAATGGTGCGCTCAAACTGACCTGTTTTCGCCGCGTTGATGCGGAAATAGGTCGACAGCTCCATCGGGCAGCGTACCCCTTTCGGGATATAAACAAAGGTGCCATCGGAGGCTACCGCTGAGTTAAGCGCAGCAAAGAAGTTATCGTTGTGTGGCACGACGGTACCCAGATACTTCTGTACCAGTTCCGGATGGTCATGGATCGCTTCACCAAATGAGCAGAAGATAATGCCCTGTTTGGCCAGCTTGTCACGGTAAGTGGTGGAGACCGACACGGAATCGAAAATCGCATCGACAGCGACCTCTTTACCTTCACGTACCGGAACACCCAGCTGATTAAACGCGTCTTCCACTTCCTGAGTCAGGTAGTCACTGGAGGCCACGCTGCCCGACGCCTGGGTTGCACCCGGCTCAGATGCGCAGCTGTCGTCACAGTTCCCGCATGATGGCGCAGAAAAGTAGCTGTAATCCTGATAGTCGAGCTTGTCATAGTGCGCTTTTAACCAGTGCGGCTCTTCCATTTCAAGCCAGGCACGGAAAGCCTTGAGCCGGAACTCAAGCATCCATTCGGGTTCGTTACGTTTAGCCGAGATCGCACGCACGACATCTTCATTAATGCCGTGTGCCAGTTCGTCGGTTTGTAACCGGGTAAAGAAGCCCTCTTTGTAGTTGAGCTTGCCTTCCCAGGTCTGTACATCATCAGATGCTTCGCTATGTCGTGACATATTTCACTTACTCGACGCCAAAGCTTTCACCGCACCCGCAGGCGTGCTGAGCTTTAGGGTTATTGAATTTAAAGATCTGGTTCAGGCCTTCACGGACGTAGTCCAGCTCGGTGCCGTCGACAAACGGCATTGCCTGAAGCGGCACAAAGAGTTTTGCGCCAAACTGCTCAAACTGCAGATCGTCATCGGCTGGCTCTTTTACCAGATCCATGACATAACCAAAACCGGCACAGCCAGATTGTTTCACGCTCAGTTTCAGACCCTTTACTTCCGGGTCCTGTTCAACCAGAGTCAGGATCTGTTTCGCTGCCGACTCGGTCAGCGTAAGTCCTTTCCAGACAAAATCGTCAGGAGAAAAGGACGCGGCGTTTACTGATGACATCGTTGTACCTCGCAAGTCTGGACCTTCTCAGGCTATCCCCCTATGGTAGTGATATCGCCTATCACTTCAACCTCTTGTTTTGCAGGGATAATCATCTCGTGCTGTTTTTTCTGCTTAATAATTAAGCATAGTCCCTTTACTGAAGCCTGTAACAGACAGTTTTTATTCGGGACAAATATCACAACTTATTGATATCGTAACATTTTATAAAAAGAGACCCCAAAGCTGTCAACCTGTGTACAGGTTACGCCTTTACTGAATGTAAAGAGATTGTTATTGCCGATTTTAGTAACAGGTTACAGACATCAATATATTTTTTAGCGGGAATTGCATTCCTGACGCAGTTTAATATGATAATGATTATCATTAACTGTTTAGGCGGCGCTATGACACGTACCGTTTCAGCCTGGTTACAACACAAAATCAGCGACTATAAATTCGCCGTACGCGATATCACCGTAGATTTCTATCTGGCAGAAGCCAGACTTAACCGGCCGGAGTGCTCACTCGGGCAGCTGCGCCGGTTCAATGATACCTGCCTTGATATGGCAGAAATCTGCGACATCAACGGCGACGATCGCAGCTATCTGCACGCCTTAGGCAAGCTGCACCATCGCCTGATTCAGGAGATGGGCAACGATGACCGCGACCGGCTGTTTCGTCTGCAGGCGTATCAGTTCGCCCGCCAGTCACTGACGCACCTGTGTCAAAAGCTGGCACAGAGTGGCGACTGGGACCAGGCAACGCGCCTGCAGCGTGATTTTGTCCGTCACGCTGGCTGGATATTCTAATCCAGCTTTGTGACGGCTCCTACATTTTGTTTACATCAATTCCAGCAGCGCCTGTAAAGGATGCCGCATGCCGTTGCCTTCTGCGCGTTTAACCTGACTGCGACAGGAAAAGCCGGTGGCCAGACAGCGCTGGCGCGGCAGCCGCTGTAGCTGCGGATGCCAGGAGAGCGCATAAATACCGAGTGAGTTTTCCAGATGCTGCGCCTCGTGGCCATACGTTCCCGCCATGCCACAGCAGCCGGTATTAATGTTTTCCAGCCGGGCACCGAAGCGGGCAAATATCTTCTGCCACTGATCCGGCGTAGCGGGCAGCGCGGTCACTTCAGTACAGTGCGCAAACAGATACCAGGGCTCACCGCTGACGGGCTGGTTTACCCCACCAGCCAGCGCCTGCTGCAGCCACTCGTGCACCAGCAGCACGCTAAAATCACCGCGCTTACTTTTCAGTACCTGCTGATACTCATCGCGATAGCAGAGTACGGTCGCGGGGTCGACGCCAACCATCGGGATCCCGAGTTTTGCCATCCGGTTAAGCAGTTCAGCGGTTTTCGCCGCTGTACGGGCGAAACGCTGCAGAAACCCTTTTACATGCTGCGCTTTTCCGTTGGGTGAGAAAGGCAGCAGCACCGGACGGTAACCCAGTTTTTCAATCAGTGAAATAAAGTCGGTCACCAGCTGAGCTTCGTAGTAGCTGGTAAACGGATCCTGCACCACCAGCACGCACTGCTGTCGCGCTGCGCTGTCCATCGCCTCCAGCTGCTCCAGCGTCAGGCTCATGGCCGGATGCCCGCTCAGGCGCTGTTTAAGGTTAGGTGCGGAGAGCTGAGGCAGATCCACCATACCGATATGGGTTTTGCTGAATTCGCGCATCCACGGCTGCTGCAGAAAGAAATTAAACACTTTTGGCGCTTTTGCCATCAGCGGCGCATAGCGCTCTACGCTGGCCACCAGGTGATCGCTGACCGGTCGCAGATAACGCGTATGGTAAAGCTGCAAAAAGCGCGCACGGAAATCGGGCACATCAATCTTAACCGGACACTGTGTCGAACAGGCTTTGCAGGCCAGGCAGCCTGACATCGCCTCTTTGACCTCATGAGAGAAGTCATACTCTCCGCGGTTAGCATGCCAGCTGTTACGCGTACGCTGGATCAGCATACGCAGGCTGGCTCCCTGCCGCGGCAGCGCCTGCTCAAGCTGGTCAGGATCAACACCCTGCTCCGACAGCAGGCGCAGCCATTCACGCGTCAGGGCCGCACGCCCTTTCGGCGAGTGAATACGATTGCGGGTAATTTTCATTGACGGACACATCGGGCTGCGCGCATCGAAATTAAAGCAGAGACCGTTGCCGTTACACTCCATCGCGCCGCGCCAGCTGGTGCGTACCGTCAGCGGGATCTGACGATCCAGGTCGCCGCGCATCGCTCCGTTCACCTGCATCATCGGCGCGTCGCTCTCCAGCGGCGTGCAGATTTTACCCGGATTAAGCCGGTTATCAGGATCGAAGGCGCGTTTAATCCGACGCAGCTCAGTAAACAGCGTTTCACCAAAAAAGTCCGGACTGTATTGCGCGCGGAAACCTTTGCCATGCTCCCCCCACAGTAACCCGCCGTAACGGGCCGTCAGCGCAACCACCTCATCCGAAATCTGCTTCATCAGCAGCGCCTGCTGCGGATCGCACATATCCAGCGCCGGACGCACGTGCAGTACACCCGCGTCAACATGGCCAAACATACCGTAGCTCAGGCCGTGGCTATCCAGCAGCGCGCGAAACTCGGCAATGTAATCAGCCAGCTGCTCCGGCGGCACCGCCGTATCCTCAACAAAGGGAATGGGCTTGGCGCGACCCTGCGCATTGCCCAGCAGGCCAACCGCTTTCTTGCGCATAGCGTAAATACGTTCGATATCCGCCAGTTCATCACAGAGCTGATAGCCTATTACGCCGCCCTGCTGCTGCGCCATCAGCGTATCCAGCCGGCCACAGAGCCGGGCGATTTGCTGTTCAATAAGTGCGCCGTTATCGCCGGCAAATTCGACGATATTCAGCCCCAGCATCGCTTTATCAGGGATATCGGTGATCAGTTTCTTAACGGAGTGCCAGACAATATCTTCACGCGCCAGATTCAGCACGTTTGAATCCACGGTTTCGACTGACAGCGCCTGCGCTTCCACCATAAACGGGGCGTTGCGCAGCGCTGAGTCGAATGACTCATATTTAACGTTGACCAGACGACGGACTTTGGGGATCGGCGTGATATCAAGACGCGCCTCCGTGATGAACGCCAGCGTGCCCTCGGCACCGCACAAGAGCCGGGTCAGATCGACCTGCTGCATATCATCACTGAAGACGTGGCGTAAATCGTAGCCGGTCAGGAAACGGTTAAGCTTCGGAAACTTTTCGAGGATCAGCGCGCGCTGCTCGCGACAGCTTTGCAGCACCGTCTGATAGATACGGCCTTCGGGCGTCGGCGTTGCGGCCAGCTGCTCCGCCAGCGCCACCGGTATGGCGCGCGTATCAAGAATATCGCCGCCCAGCAGCACCGCACGTAATCCTTCGACATGATCGGAGGTTTTACCGTATACCAGCGATCCCTGGCCTGAGGCATCGGTATTGATCATACCGCCCAGGGTGGCGCGGTTACTGGTAGAGAGCTCCGGTGAAAAGAAGAAACCGTAAGGTTTGAGCCAGGCGTTAAGCTGATCTTTCACCACCCCCGCTTCAACCCGCACCCACCCCTGCTCAGTATTAATCTCCAGGATACGGTTCATGTAGCGCGACATGTCGACCACAATGCCCTGATTCAGCGACTGTCCATTGGTGCCGGTGCCGCCGCCACGCGGAGTAAACGTCAGGCTGGCAAAAGCGGACTCGCCGGCCAGTCGCGCAATCAGGGCGATATCAGCGGTCGAGCGCGGAAACAGTGCCGCATCCGGCAGAAGCTGATAGATGCTGTTATCCGTGGAGAGGGAGAGACGGTCGGCATAGCTGGTAGCGGTATCGCCGGTAAAACCCTGCTCTTTGAGCGCCTGTAAAAAGGCGAGAACTTGCTGAACCAGGCCGGGAGCCTGCGGAATTTGTGGGATCATGGTGTCGTGACCGGGATGTTGTAAACGTTTGCGTAGTAAGTTTTTTAACCTCTGGTTGTATCACATTTTTTTCCTGCCTGCTGGCATTTCCCTGCCCTCGCTCAGCGACCCTGCTTTTCCTGTTTAATTTTCAGGAAATAGCGCATGATGATTTCGGGCCCGGGGGCCCTTCCTGAAGGATTAACTGAGGTTGAATCGCTGTTATGAAAAGCCTGCAACGCGGCGTGGATCTGCCGCAACTGCTGTTCTCGCTGATGTTTATTTTACTGATGATTATCGCCTGTCTCTGGGTGGTACAACCCTTTATTCTGGGCTTTGCCTGGGCAAGCATGGTGGTGATTGCCACCTGGCCACTCATGATCCGCCTGCAGCATCTGCTGTGGGGACGCCGCTCCCTGGCCGTTATCGCCATGACTATTTTGCTGCTGCTGCTGTTTATTATTCCGATTGCGCTGCTGGTCAGCAGCCTGATTGACAACAGCGCGCCGGTTATCGCCTGGGCTACCCAGCGCCATCTGCTGATGCCGGAGCTCGCCTGGCTGCGTGAAATACCGTTCGCCGGCAACAAACTCTATGTCAGTTACCATAAGCTGGTAGATGGCGGGGGGTCAGCGATCATGCGCCAGGTGCAGCCCTACATTGGCCGCACGACCGGCTTTTTTGTCGCGCAGGCGGGGCATTTTGGCCGCTTTATGCTGCATCTGGCGTTGATGCTGTTGTTCAGCGTGCTGCTCTACTGGCGCGGTGAGCAGGTGGGACAGGGTATTCGCCACTTCGCCTATCGTATGGGGGGAGGCCGTGGCGATGCGGCGGTACTGCTGGCCGGACAGGCAATCCGGGCCGTTGCGCTGGGTGTCGTGGTCACGGCACTGGTTCAGGGGGTATTAGGCGGTATCGGACTGGCGATATCGGGCATACCTTATGCCACGCTGCTGACGGTGCTGATGATCCTCACCTGTCTGGTACAGCTGGGGCCACTGATTGTCCTGATACCGGCAATTATCTGGCTCTACTGGAGTGGTGATACCACGTGGGGCACCGTGCTGCTGGTCTGGAGCTGTATTGTTGGCACACTCGACAACGTATTGCGTCCGGTCCTGATCCGCATGGGGGCCGATCTCCCCATGATTCTGATCCTGTCGGGTGTCATTGGCGGTCTGATCGCCTTTGGCATGATAGGTCTGTTTATTGGCCCGGTTGTCCTGGCGGTTTCTTATCGCCTGGTTTCAGTGTGGATGCATGAAGCCCCGGCACCGGATAATGATATGGAAACGGCGATCGAGGCGCTGGCAGAGCATGAAGAGCTGCCCTGACAGGTTAATGGTCGCACCGGCTTAAACATTCATGCCTGAGCATTTATCAGATGGGCTTTTTTTCATAAACGGTTTTTAAGAAAAAACGCGATTTTCAGCGCTTAAGTCCGCCCTGCTGGCTGGAATGATTATTTTTCGTACTGAATCGCCCCTTGTAGTGGGTAAAAAAGGCGACAAAAGATTATCAGCTTTAAACTAATAAGAGGATTCTTAAAGACTATGGCAGGCGCAATAAATAATATGTTTCTCATGTTGAAAATCAACCTACTGATTTTTAAACAACCTTTTTCCCCTGAGTAACGTAAAAGAATTGCTGTGTGTAGTCTTTGCCCATCCCCTGTGATGGGCTTTTTTTTTGGCCCGCATTCAGATACCGCTGTTGCCGTACATGTTATATAAGCTGGCCGGATGTTTAGCACCTGAAACCCCGTGTTATTGTGCTAAAACGGCCGCTCATCCTGCAGCTTAAGCACGCATTAATCATGACGCGTACAGCATGGCCATACGCGTCATGTTCAGAGGTTAAACGCGCTGTGCGGATGCAATCTCAGCGAGGCTCAGCCAGGTTTCCACCACCGTATCCGGATTCAGCGACAGGCTGTCGATGCCCTGCTCCATCAGCCAAGCCGCAAAATCCTGATGATCGGAGGGTCCCTGTCCGCAGATACCGACATATTTGCCCTGTTTTTTTGCTGCCTGAATCGCCATTGAGAGCAGCGCTTTCACCGCTTCATTGCGCTCATCAAACAGAGCAGAGACTACGCCAGAGTCGCGATCCAGCCCCAGAGCCAGCTGGGTCATATCGTTGGAACCAATTGAGAAGCCATCGAAGTGCTGCAGGAACTGCTCTGCCAGCAGCGCATTTGACGGAATTTCACACATCATAATCACTTTCAGACCCGCTTCACCGCGCTTGAGCCCGTGCTTTGCCAGCTCAGCCACGACCGCCTCAGCCTGATCAACGGTACGCACAAAAGGCACCATGATTTCGACGTTGCTCAGTCCCATCTCATTGCGCACCCGCTTCACGGCTTCGCACTCCAGCGCAAAGCAGTCGCGGAAGCTGTCGGCAACATAGCGCCCTGCGCCACGGAAGCCAAGCATCGGATTCTCCTCTTCCGGCTCGTAGCGCTCTCCGCCGACCAGGTTGGCATACTCATTCGACTTGAAGTCAGAGAGACGCACAATAACGCGCTTCGGCGCAAAGGCGGCGCCCAGAGTGGCAATTCCCTCGGTCAGACGTGCGATATAGAACTCAACCGGGTCGTCAAAGCCCTTCATCATCTGGCGGATCTGCTGCTGTAATTCTGGCGTCTGCTGATCAAACTCCAGCAGCGCTTTAGGATGCACGCCAATCATACGGTTGATAATAAACTCCAGCCGTGCCAGACCGACGCCCTCGTTGGGCAGACAGGCGAAGTCAAAGGCGCGATCGGGATTACCGACATTCATCATGATCTTAAGCGGCAGGTCAGGCATGGTGTCGACCTGAGAACTGGCGACCTCAAAATCAAGCAGATCATTGTAGACGTAACCGGTATCGCCTTCGGCGCAGGAAACCGTGACTTTATGGCCGTCACGCAGGTGATCGGTGGCATCACCACATCCCACAACCGCCGGGATCCCCAGCTCACGCGCAATGATCGCCGCATGACAGGTGCGTCCGCCGCGGTTGGTCACGATGGCAGAGGCCTTTTTCATGATGGGTTCCCAGTCCGGGTCCGTCATATCGGTAACCAGCACGTCGCCCTTCTCAATGCGGTGCATTTCGCTGATATCGTGGATCACCTTGACTTCACCCGCGCCGATACGGTGGCCGATTGCGCGTCCTTCAACCAGCACCTGACCTGTGCCCTGCAAACTGTAGCGCTCCATCACCTGACCGTTTGAGCGGACGGTTTCGGGGCGCGCCTGTACGATATAGAGTTTGCCGGTATGCCCGTCCTTCGCCCACTCGATGTCCATCGGACGCTTATAGTGCTGCTCAATCAGCACCGCCTGGCGTGCCAGCGCCTGCACTTCGTCGTCGGTCAGGCTGAAGCGATCGCGTGTTGCCTGCTCCACATCCTCAATACGCACCTGCTCGCCATGCGTTTGGGAGTCGGCATAGACCATGCGGATTTTTTTAGACCCCATCGTGCGTCTGACAATCGCCGGGCGGTTTGCCGCCAGCGTGGGTTTATGCACATAAAACTCATCAGGATTGACTGCGCCCTGTACCACCATCTCGCCCAGCCCCCAGGCTGAGGTAATAAAGACGACCTGATCAAAACCTGACTCAGTATCAATGGTAAACATTACGCCGGAGGCTGCGAGATCGGAGCGAACCATGCGCTGCACCCCGGCCGAGAGCGCTACGCCGCGATGATCGTAGCCCTGATGCACCCGATATGAGATAGCCCGATCGTTAAACAGCGATGCATACACGTGCTTAACCGCCACCAGCACGGCATCAAACCCCTGTACATTAAGAAAGGTTTCCTGCTGGCCGGCGAATGAGGCGTCTGGCATATCCTCGGCGGTAGCGGATGAGCGAACGGCAAAAGAGGCGTCGGCATCATCAGCAGAAAGCTGCTCATAAGCAGCACGAATAGCCGTTTCCAGCGCCGGCTGGAATGGCGTGTCCACCACCCACTGACGGATCTGCTTGCCCGCCTGGGCCAGCGCCGCCACGTCATCAATATCCGTTATATCCAGTAGTGCATAAATGCGCTGGTTCAGTCCGCTTTGGTCGAGAAACTGATTGAACGCGTCAGATGTCGTGGCAAAGCCATTGGGCACAGATACGCCCAGCGACGACAAATTGGTAATCATTTCTCCCAGAGAGGCATTCTTGCCCCCCACCCGATCAACATCATGCATGCCAAGCTGGTTATACCAGAGCACTAGCGATTGTTGGTCTTGATTGGACATTGAGATGATCCTTTTAAATGATTAGGGCACATGGAACATTTTGCTATTCGCCACAGCAGCCTGGCACAATCGGTTTATAAAGACTAAGTGTTGAATCGTTAAAGCAAAAAAAGAGAGATAAAATCAGACTATTACCTGCCAGGGTTGACGTTGCGCAAACGGCGATATTATTGCTAACAGCCTGCTGCAATAATGAATTTTCCATTTTTATAGCATTATCAGCAGATTGCTGTTGCGCAAACGACATTATGCGGAGCCTGCGCGTCATTTATGAAACTGTGGCAGATGCTGACGTTTATTGATCGCTTTTTCTTTATGATGCTATTAACGTCAGGTATGACACTATTTCAGCCTGAGCACAGCGACATATGGATATTTCATTTCGGTTTAATTTGAAATGAAATCCATTAATTCACTATTCATTCAGAGAGCACTTTTCAATGAGCACTGAACGCAGCGTGTTTTATATTTCAGACGGCACCGCCATCACAGCAGAAGTACTGGGCCATGCGGTGCTCTCTCAGTTCCCGGTTGATACGCACAGCGTTACCCTGCCGTTTGTAGAAAATGTGCAGCGGGCCCAGGCGGTCAAAGCGCAGATCAACGCGCTCTGGCAGCGCAGCGGCGTGCGGCCGCTGGTGTTTTTTTCCATCGTGACGCCCGAAGTTCGCGATATTATTCTGGAGAGTGAGGGGTTTTGTCAGGATATTGTGCAGGCGCTGGTGGCTCCCCTGCAGAGTGAGCTGGGCGTCTCTTCCATGCCGGTGGCACACCGTACACACGGGCTGACCGCGAGCAACCTGGGTAAATATGATGCGCGTATCGCCGCAATTGACTACACCCTGGCGCATGACGATGGGATTTCACTGCGCGGACTTGAAGATGCCCAGGTGATCCTGCTCGGCGTTTCACGCTGTGGTAAAACCCCGACCAGCCTCTACCTTGCCATGCAGTTTGGTATTCGCGCAGCCAATTACCCTTTTATTGCTGACGATATGGATAACCTCAAACTTCCTCCTGCGCTGCGGGCACATCAGCATAAGCTGTTCGGGCTGACCATTGACCCGGAACGCCTGGCGGCAATTCGTCAGGAGCGCGCGGAAAATACCCGCTACGCCTCGTTGCGCCAGTGCCGGCTGGAAGTCGGTGAAGTCGAGGCGCTGTTCCGCACGCATCAGATCCGCTATCTCAACAGTACCAACTATTCGGTGGAGGAGATTGCCACTAAAATCCTCGACATTATGGGTCTGCAGCGGAGTATGTACTGAAGCGCACCCTGAGCGGGCCGCGTTTTTACTATCTCTGTGATTTTGCTGGTTGAATTCAGGACATATTGGTTTATTGTGAACCTCATCACTTCCCGGTATATCACCGCTGCGAAGAACCTGTTTGAGAGCCACTATGAACAAAACTGATGAACTGCGCACGGCGCGAATTGGTAACCTGATCACGCCTGCCGCGCTGGCCAGCCAGCACCCGCTGTCTTCTGATATCGCGGCCAGCGTTACGGCAGCCCGCCAGCGTATTGCGCGTATTCTGACCGGCGAAGATCCACGCCTGCTGGTGATTATCGGCCCCTGCTCGCTGCATGACCCGCGCGCTGCGCTGGATTATGCCGCACGCCTGCAGCAGCTGCGCGAGCGGTATCAGGATCGGCTGGAAATTGTGATGCGCGCCTACTTTGAGAAACCGCGTACCGTAGTGGGCTGGAAAGGACTGATTTCCGATCCCGACCTTGACGGCAGCTTTGACGTAAACCGCGGTATCGCTATCGCGCGTAAGCTGTTGCTGGATATTAATGCGCTGGGTCTGCCAACGGCGACTGAATTTCTGGATATGGTTATCGGCCAGTTTATTGCCGATCTTATCAGCTGGGGTGCCATTGGTGCCCGCACCACGGAAAGCCAGATCCACCGCGAAATGGCCTCTGCGCTCTCCTGCCCGGTGGGGTTCAAAAATGGCACCGACGGTAACGTGCAGATTGCCGTTGACGCCATTCGTGCTGCCCGCGCCAGCCATATGTTCCTGTCGCCTGATAAAGCAGGTCAGATGACCATTTATCAGACCAGCGGCAATCCGCACGGCCATGTGATCCTGCGCGGCGGGCGTCAGCCAAACTATCACGCGGAAGACGTTGCGGCCGCCGCGGCCAGCCTGCATGAATACAGCCTGCCTGAACAGATGGTGATCGATTTCAGTCACGGCAACTGCCTTAAGCAGCATCGTCGGCAGCGTGATGTAGCGCGTGATATCGCCGCGCAAATCCGCGCCGGTTCCCGCGCGGTAGCGGGCGTCATGATTGAAAGTTTTCTGCAGGAGGGTAACCAGAAAGTGGTGGCCGGGCAGCCGCTGGTTTACGGCCAGTCAATCACCGATCCCTGCCTTGGCTGGGAAGATAGCGCGGCGGTACTGGCGGAACTGGCTGCCGCAGTCGACAGCCGTTTCTGATATCAGCTGGAGCAGCTGACCTCCAGCGTTTTACTCCACTCCGGCGGCCGCTGGCGCAACGCTGCGCTGCTGGCCGCTTCATCAAAGGGGTGCTGCAGCGCCAGATGCAGCTCTTCGAGCGCGGCCGTTTCGCCCCGCTCCACCTCTTCGATAACCTGCTGGGCCAGATAGTTGCGCAACACGATTGCCGGGTTGGCCGCCTGCATAACCGCCTGCCGCTCGCTGTCGCTGGCTTCATCCTGCAGCAGCCGCTTCTGATAGCCGCTATACCAGCTGTCAAACGCGTCGCGATCGATAAACTCATCGCGCAGCGGCGAGCGCGTTTCCTGCTGTCCGGTATAGCTGAGCTGGCGAAATGTAAAGGTGTAATCGCTGTGCTCATTGCTCATCAGCGCCAGCAGCTCGCTCAGAATCGCATTATCCTCTGCCTGCGGCGTCAGCAGGCCAAGTTTCGCCCGCATGCGCTCTCCCCAGACCCGCATCAGTTCAGGTTCATAGTGGCTCAGCGCCTGCTTCAGCTGTTCCGCAGAGAGTAATCCTGACAGCGCGTGTGCCAGCCGGTTGAGGTTCCATAGCCCAATCGTCGGCTGATTATTAAACGCATAGCGGCCCTGATAGTCGCTGTGATTACAGATAAAAGCAGGATCGTAATCATCAAGAAAGCCATAGGGACCGTAATCCAGCGTCAGACCCAGAATTGACATGTTATCCGTGTTCATCACCCCGTGCGCAAAGCCTGCGCTCTGCCACTGCGCGATCAGGCGGGCGGTGCGTTCTGTCACATCCGTGAACCACAGCAGATAGCGATCCGGCTCCGCCTGCAGATGCGGCCAGTGATGACGGATCGCATAGTCTGCCAGCTGGCGTACCTTATCCGTCTCTCCCGCGTAGTAAAAATGTTCAAAGTGACCAAAACGCAGATGACTTTCCGCGATACGCATCAGCATCGCGCCGCGCTCCTGCGTTTCACGCAGCACCGGCTCGTCACCTATGGCCAGCGCCAGGGCGCGCGTCCCGGGGATACCCAGATGGTGTAACGCTTCTGAAGCGAGAAACTCCCGCACGCTTGAGCGGATCACTGCCCGTCCATCCCCCATCCGGGAATAGGGCGTTAAGCCTGCGCCTTTCAGATGCCAGTCCAGCTTACGTCCATCCGCAAGCAGCTGCTCACCCAGCAGCAGGCCGCGTCCGTCACCCAGCTGCCCGGCCCAGACGCCAAACTGGTGGCCGCTGTAGACCTGAGCGAGCGGATCCATGCCAGGCAGCAGCGCCTGACCGCTCCAGACGCCGTGGCCGTCACCGGCAAACAGCTCAGCATCCAGCGCCATTTCCGCCGCCAGCGGCGCGTTATGATAAAGGAGACGTCCTCCCGCCAGCGGCGTGGGCTGCAGCGATGTATAACACCCGGTCAGCTCCTGCTGCCAGCTATTGATAAATTGCATATATACTCCAGAGGTGCTTAATAATGCAGCACCAGGATAGCGTGTCGAGAATAAAGGATAGTCTGGCACGGCGCGTCTATGAAAAACAGCGCCTGAATTACTGCTGCGAGGGGGTGGTTTGCGTCAGAAAAGGAATGATGAGATCGTCTAACCGTTCCGCTTTAACCACCGGGAACACATTACCCTGAATGTGCACACCGGTCAGATGGCTGACTTTACTCAACAGGCGCGCATCATCGATACCCGAAATAATTATCTGCTGTGTATAGCTGCTGAAATTATCGATAACCGCCTGCATAAAAGGGATAAAAGAGGCACGCTTCGCCAGATTCTGGATAAATAGTTTATCCAGTTTCAGGACACTAAAAAGTGCATCATAGACCGCCGTTGCCGGCGCTTTACCGGCACCGAATTGTGAAAGCGATAAACGGAATTGATGTTTAAGCCGGGATAAAATCGGATGTGCCTTACCGGCAGATAATTGCGGAAACGTTTCGCTGATGTCCATTACGATAAATGGCAGCTGTTTAAATTTCCTTAACAGAATTTCACTTTCTAACAGCATTTCGGCCAGCGATTCGTCAATTCTCATTAGCGCATTAACCTGATTACGCTCAAAGAAAGTACGGTGTTTTTCCAGTATTAAAAGCTGAGCCTGCAGCAGCCTTAGCTGCTGATTTGCATCGAGCTGCGGCAGCAGTAAATCCTGAGGCAACGTAATTGGCGCACTGTCATGAACAAACTGTGTGACCAGCTCAACCGCGGTGAGCTGGCCTTCCAGCGTATAAGCCGGATAAAACCAGGTTTCCGACTGATAGTCGGCCGAAATATGGACTTTCATTTTTTACAGCCAGAGGCAGTGGCAATGGACGCATCGTATATCAATGAAAAGAGTCAGGCAATAGGGCCAAACGGCAGAAGAGAAGGTGTTTTAGCGCCTAATGCAAGCTATTAATCATTTAATTATACTTAAGCCAAATATGCCGGGTTAATATCCACAATGATAAAATCTTTAGCTCTATTTTTAGTATTAATTTGCCCGGGGGTAAAGTACCAATTTTAATGAGAGTTTTATTTCATCAAAAAAAGAAATAATGGCGCGAATTATGCTCTCTTTTCACCACGCTATTTCATCCATTCAGAATGCAACTTGTCATATTCTGCGCGCCTGCCAGAACACCCGCTGCCAGTAAACATTATTGAGTGAAGAGCGAATCACGCCTTTACTGGTTGAGGCGTGTATAAAGGTATTGTTGCTGGCATAAATCCCGACATGCAGCCCGTTTTCGCCACTGCCGGTTTTGAAAAAAAGCAGATCGCCGGGTACTAAATCACGCGGATCGATACGATTGCCGATTTTGGTCTGGGCGCGTGTGGAGCGTGGCAGCGCGATGTCAAAGCGATCGCGGAACGTCAGAAAGACAAACCCTGAGCAGTCAACACCTCGCGGACTCAGGCCTCCATAGCGGTAAGGCGTGCCCTGCCAGCGGCTAAGCTGATAGTTGAGACGGGTCTGCACGGCAGCAGGATCAGAGAGACGGGAATCGGGCGGAGGCGCATGATGACTGCACCCTGTGACCATCAGCACAAATAGCAGAATAAGTAACCGCATAGCCTGTTCCCTGTCAGTCCGATCCGGCAGACACTGTAGCCGTAAACGCGCGCAGTGCGCAAGTCAGGATAGCAGCAGCAGGCGCCCCTGCGGCGTATCGACTTCCGTTACCTCTGTCTGATACAGGGGCGCAAGCCGGGCGGCCGTCAGCACCTCATGCGCCCTGCCCTGATATTTCAGCGCTCCCTGATGCAGTAACCAGACGCGATCTGCGTAGCGCAGCGAATGGTTCAGGTCATGGCTGCTGGTCACCACGCCAATGCCGGCGGCGCAGAGCTGCTGCAAAAGCCGGGTGACTCCCTGCTGCTGTGCCACATCCAGCGCACTCATTGGCTCATCGAGCAGCAGCAGACAGCCCTCAGGATTAATGTCGGGATGAATTTGCAGTATCACCGCCAGCAGTCGCACCCGCTGCCACTCTCCCCCGGAGAGCTGAGTCAGGTTACTCCCCAGCTTGTGATGCAGACTCAGCTGAGACAGCAAATGCGCCAGCACGTTATTCAGCGCAGTACCCGCTTTACGCGGCAGGTGCATCTGCAGGTAGTGCCAGACCGGCATCGCGCCAGGCGCAGGTTGCTGCTGAGGCAGCCAGCCACGCTGCTGAGCCAGCGCGCGTCCTGACAGCGCAGCTACAGCACTGCCGTTAAGCAGCAGCTCTCCGCGGGAAGTGGCAAGACCGCTTAGCGCTTCCAGCAGCGTACTTTTTCCTGCGCCGTTAGCCCCTGCCAGATGTACCCACTCACCGCGCGCGAGAGTGAGATCCAGCGGTGCCAGACGGCCGGGGCAGCTCAGCCCCTGACACGCCAGCAGCATGTCAGGCGGTCAGCGCCTGCTCAATACGCTTAAGCACCTGCGGCGCATCCGGAGCCATATCGGGTGAAAAACGGGCGATAACGTTGCCCTGCTTATCGATCAGAAACTTCTCGAAGTTCCACAAGATATCGCCGGGCTCTGCCGGCGCCCGGCCTTTCGCTATCATACGCTCAAGAAAACCGCTGCCCTCCGGACGCTCAGCTTCCGGCTGCGCGTTCACCAGCGCCTGGTAAAGCGGATGGCGCTGCACGCCGTTGACGTCCGTCTTGTCAAACAGGGGGAACGTGACGCCATAAGTGGTGCTGCAAAAGGTCTGAATCTCTTCATTCGTGCCCGGCTCCTGTTCCAGAAACTGGTTGCAGGGAAAGCCCAGCACGCTAAAACCCCGCTCCTGAAACGCTTTATGAAGGGATTCAAGCTGCTCATACTGCGGTGTCAGTCCGCAGCGGGAGGCGACGTTCACCACCAGCAGTACGCGGTCACGCCAGGCGTCCAGCGTGGTCGCCGTACCGTCAAGGGTTTTCAGGGGGATCTGATACAACGTCATGGTGTTCTCCTGTGTCCGTCAGATAACGCCAGCCGCAGCTAGCGTGAAGATTTTGCTAAAAGCAGAATAAACAGCGGTGCGCCCAGCGTCGCGGTAACCACACCTATCGGCAGTTCAGCAGACGTCAGCAGCAGCCGCGCGAGAATATCCGCGGCCAGCAGCACCACCGCACCTGCCAGCGTGGCTGCTGGCAGTAAATAACGATGGTCGCTGATGCCGCTCAGCCGCAGAAGATGCGGGACAACCAGGCCGACAAAGCTGATAGCTCCCGCCAGCGCCACGCTGACCCCTGTCAGCCAGCCCATAGCCAGCACCAGCAGGTTACGCCACAGCGGCAGCGATAAGCCGAGCTGACGCGCAGAGGTCTCGCCCAGTGCCAGCAGATTCAGCGTGCGTGCACTGCACAATAGCGCGGCAGTGACCGGCATCAGACTCAGTATCAGCCAGCCATAGCGCCAGTCAACGCCGCCAAAGCCTCCCATCATCCAGTACATCAGCTGACGCAGATCGAGCGTGGTACTGAAGTAAACGGCCCACGTCATCACCGCGCTGGAGATAATACCCAGCGCCACACCGGTAAGCAGCAAGCGACTGCTGGCCAGCTGACGACGGGCAAAATGCAGCAGGATCAGCGTGACCACCAGTGCTCCAGCCATCGCCGCCAGCGCCAGGCTCCACAGGGAGCCGCTGCCAAGCAATACACCCAGCACCAGCCCTACGCCAGCGCCGTTAGAGACGCCAAGCAGCCCTGGCTCAGCCAGCGGGTTAGTAAACAGCGCCTGCATAACGGTACCGCAGAGCGCCAGCGCAGCGCCTGTCGCAATGACTGCCAGCGTACGCGGCAGACGCAGCTGCCAGATAAACAGTTCGCCCTGTGGGGTAAACCACTGCGCAGGCAGAAGCCAGCGCTCGCCGGCGCACAGACTGAGCAGGCTGAGCAGCAGCAGCAGCGTGGCAAGCAGCACTAATGTATGCCGGCTACGGCGACCGGTCTGACGGGCAAGCTGATCCAGCAGAGTCATAAGCGAGGCAGTTAAGCAGGAGAATGAGACGATTGTAGAGAGATTATGGCAAAAAGAAAGCCACAGCCTTCAGGCTGGCGCAGCAATAAAAAAGGCCGCTAAGCGGCCTTTTTATCATACTGAAATCAGTCAGCATCCTTTGGTGACGCGTTTTCAACGCGACTTTTCAGCTTTTGCCCCGGACGGAAGGTCACCACACGGCGCGCGGTGATAGGAATATCCTCTCCCGTTTTCGGGTTGCGGCCCGGACGCTGGTTTTTGTCGCGCAGATCAAAGTTACCAAATCCGGACAGCTTAACCTGTTCTCCATTTTCCAGCGCGCGGCGAACTTCTTCAAAAAAAAGCTCTACCAACTCTTTGGCGTCGCGTTTGCTCAACCCGAGTTTTTCAAACAGATATTCTGACATTTCAGCTTTTGTAAGCGCCATAGGTTCAATCCCTCAAGGTTGCCTGGAATCGCTCTTTTAATGCTGCTACACATCTGGCAACGGTCGCAGCAATCTCCTCTTCTTCGAGTGTCCGGCTGGTATCCTGCAAAATCAGGCTAATCGCAAGGCTCTTTTCGCCTTCGTTCACGCCTTTACCACGGTACACGTCAAACAAGTTTACGCCAACTACCTGATTTACGCCAACTTTCTTACACTCTGCGATGATATCTGCTGCAGGGACATTTTCTGCCACCACAACAGCAATATCACGGCGGTTAGCCGGGAAGCGTGAAATCTCACGCGCGTCAGGCAGGACGCGGTCTGCAACCTTATTCCAAAGCAGTTCAAACACTAAGGTACGACCGTTAAGATCCAGCTTGCGTTCCAGCTCCGGGTGAACCACCCCGATAAATCCGATTTGTTCATTGTCCAGCCAGATAGCCGCTGTTTGTCCGGGATGCAGCGCCGGATGGGCAGCCGCACGGAATGAAATCGCTTCAGATTTCCCGGTTAATTCCAGCAGCGACTCTAAATCGCCTTTCAAATCATAGAAGTCAACCGGCTGACGCGCCAGATCCCAGTGTTCTTCGTCGCGATGTCCGCTGATAACGCCCGCCAGCATAAGATCCTGGCGAATGCCGAGATCGGCCTGCGTATCAGGCACAAAGCGCAGACCGCTCTCAAACAGGCGCACGCGACCCTGCTGGCGATTCTGGTTGTAAACCACTGCGCTGAGCAGACCTGTCCAGAGAGACAGACGCATCGCTGACATATCGCTGGAGATAGGGCTGGGCAGGATGAGCGCCTCTTCGCCCGGATGCAGCAGCTGCTGCACTTTGGGATCAACAAAGCTGTAGGTGATCGCTTCCTGATAACCTTTGTCGACCAGCAGCGTTTTCACCCGCTTCAGCGACAGGCTGGCTTCGCGATGCTGCGTCATAATCAGACTGGCTTTTACCGGCACATCAGGGATGTTGTTGTAGCCGTAGACGCGGGCAACCTCTTCAACCAGGTCTTCCTCGATTGCCATATCAAAACGCCAGCTCGGTGCCACCGCTTTCCACTCGCCCTCGCCCTGGGTTACCTCGCAGCCGAGACGGGTCAGGATATCTGTCACCTGCTCATCAGCGATAACGTGGCCAATCAGACGATCCAGCTTCTTACGGCGCAGCGTAATGGTGGCACGCGGCGGCAGTTTGCTGGCATCGGTCTGATCGATAACCGGACCGGCTTCACCGCCGCAGATATCCAGCAGCAGGCGGGTCGCCCGTTCCATCGCTTTATGCTGCAGCGCCGGATCGACACCACGCTCATAGCGATGCGAAGCGTCAGTATGCAGTCCGTGACGGCGTGCGCGGCCGGTAATGGCCAGCGGATCAAAGTAAGCGCACTCAAACAGCACGTTACGCGTCGCTTCATTTACGCCTGAGTGCTCACCGCCAAAAATACCGCCCATCGCCAGCGCCTGCTGATGATCGGCAATAACCAGCGTATCGCTCTGCAGTTTTGCCTCGGTGCCATCGAGCAGCGTCAGCGTCTCATTATCCTGCGCCATGCGCACCACAATGCCGCCGCTGATACGGTCGAGATCGAAAGCGTGCATCGGCTGACCCAGCTCAAGCAACACATAGTTAGTAACATCCACTACCGGGTCAATTGAGCGAATGCCGCAGCGGCGCAGTTTCTCACGCATCCAGAGCGGCGTCTCCGCTTTCACGTTGATGCCTTTAACAACGCGTCCCAGGTAGCGCGGACAGGCGTCGGTAGCGTCAACCCGAATCGGGAACGTATCGGTAATCGTCGCCGCTACCGGTTCTGCAGCAGGCGCCGTCAGCGGCAGCCCGTTAACCACGGCCACATCACGCGCTACGCCGGCGATGCTCAGGCAGTCTGCGCGGTTTGGCGTCACGCTGATCTCAATAGTATTGTCATCCAGCTTCAGATAGTCGCGGATGTCGCACCCTACTGGCGCGTCAGCTGGCAGTTCGATAATCCCGTTGTGATCGTCGGAAATACCCAGTTCTGAGAAGGAGCAGAGCATGCCTTCAGAGGGTTCGCCGCGCAGTTTGGCCGCTTTGATTTTGAAATCACCGGGCAGTACAGCGCCCACGGTAGCGACGGCAACTTTTAATCCTTTGCGGCAGTTAGGCGCGCCACAGACGATATCCAGCAGGCGATCGCCACCGGTATTGATTTTGGTCACGCGCAGTTTATCTGCATTCGGGTGCTGGCCGCACTCCACCACTTCGCCCACAACGACGCCATGAAATGCGCCAGCAACGGGATCAACACCATCAACCTCAAGGCCCGCCATGGTGATTTGTTCAGACAGCGCGGCGCTGTCCAGGGCTGGATTTACCCATTCGCGTAACCAGAGTTCACTGAATTTCATTGGATAACCTGCCCTTATTTAAATTGTTTGAGGAAACGTAAATCATTTTCGAAGAAAGCACGCAGATCGGTGACGCCATAGCGCAGCATGGTCAGACGTTCCATGCCCATACCAAAGGCGAAGCCGGAGTAAATTTCCGGATCGATGCCGACGTTACGCAGTACGTTAGGATGCACCATGCCGCAGCCCAGGACTTCCAGCCACTTGCCATTTTTGCCCATCACGTCAACTTCCGCTGAAGGCTCAGTAAAGGGAAAGTAGCTCGGCCGGAAGCGGATCTGCAGATCCTCTTCAAAGAAGTTGTTCAGGAAATCGTGCAGCGTTCCTTTGAGATTGGTAAAGCTGATGTCTTTGTCGACAATCAGTCCTTCCATCTGGTGAAACATCGGCGTATGGGTCTGATCGTAATCATTACGATATACGCGGCCTGGCGCGATAATGCGGATAGGCGGCTGCTGGGTTTTCATGGTGCGGATCTGCACGCCCGAGGTCTGCGTACGCAGCAGGCGCGTGGCATCGAACCAGAAGGTGTCATGATCGGCACGGGCCGGGTGATGGCCCGGAATATTCAGCGCATCAAAGTTATGATAGTCATCTTCAATTTCTGGTCCGGTCACGACTGCAAAACCCAGTTCGCCGAAAAAGTTTTCGATGCGGTCGATCGTGCGCGTTACCGGATGCAGACCGCCATTTTCACTGCGGCGTCCGGGCAGTGAGACATCGATGGTTTCTGCTGCCAGACGCGCATTCAGCGCCGCGCTCTCCAGCGTGTTTTTACGGGCGTTAAGATGATCCTGTACCTGCTGTTTTGCTTCGTTAATCACCGCACCTGCCGCCGGGCGCTCTTCAGCCGGCAGTTCACGCAGGGTAGTCATCTGCAGGGTAAGGTGCCCTTTTTTACCCAGAAATTCGACGCGTACAGCGTCCAGAGCGGCGATATCCGACGCCTCGTCGATGGCGGCCGTGGCACGGGCCACCAGGTCTGCGAGTTGGGACATGATTTCCTCTTCTTCCAGCCGGGCTGGTCAGTTCTTGTTGGGATCCGGGATCCGATTAAGTCTCGCCAGAAACAAAAAAGCCTCCACGAGGGAGGCTTTCAGCGCGATTTTTCGTTTCTTTTCTTATGCGCACAAGCCCCTGATGGTCAGGCGCTAAAGTAAAAAAAGAAACGGAAAAGAGCAGCGTGCATGCTTGCGTTACCTTACGAAAATTAAAAACCGCCCTATTGAAATGCGCGGCGGCTAAAATGTCAATCTTTTGCGTGAGTTGCAGGCAATAAAAAAGGGAGCAAGCTCCCTTTTTTACCTGACTTACGCCAGAGCTGATTTCGCTTTTTCTACCAGAGCAGCGAAGGCTGCTTTGTCGAATACAGCGATGTCAGCCAGGATTTTACGGTCAATTTCAATGGACGCTTTTTTCAGGCCATTGATGAAACGGCTGTAAGACATACCGTTCTGACGCGCCGCAGCGTTGATACGTGCGATCCACAGCTGACGGAACTGACGCTTACGCTGACGACGGTCGCGGTAAGCATACTGACCAGCTTTGATAACAGCCTGGAAAGCAACGCGGTAAACACGTGAACGTGCACCGTAGTAGCCTTTAGCTTGTTTTAAGATTTTTTTGTGACGTGCGCGAGCAATTACACCACGTTTTACGCGAGCCATGAGCTCTCCTTAATCATATTCTGTTTTGCCGTTGCTCTGCTGGCGATAAGCCTTACAGCGCGACAGGCGAATTAAAAAAATTTACTTATGCGTACGGCAGGCAGGCAATAACCAGACCCAGATCGCCTTTAGACACCAGGCCTTTTGGACGCAGGTGACGTTTACGCTTGGTAGACTTTTTGGTCAGAATATGACGCAGGTTTGCGTGCTTACGCTTGAAGCCGCCAGAGGCGGTCTTCTTGAAGCGCTTAGCCGCGCCACGTACAGTTTTAATCTTTGGCATTTTTACAAATATCCACTTCGCATTGTTAAAAAAATGAACCAGACAGGCGAATAAATCCCGCACAGCGCGAACGCTGCGCGGCATCATTACTTGAAAGCCTACTGTTTCTTCTTGGGTGCGAGCACCATAATCATCTGGCGGCCTTCGATCTTCGAAGGGAAGGACTCGACCACTGCCAGATCGATATCTTCACACAGATCTTTACGGACGCGGTTAAGCACTTCCATACCGATCTGCTGGTGCGCCATCTCACGACCGCGGAAACGCAGCGTGATTTTGGCTTTATCGCCCTCTTCCAGAAAGCGCATCAGGCTGCGGAGTTTTACCTGATAGTCGCCATCATCGGTACCAGGACGGAATTTGATTTCCTTAACCTGGATAACTTTCTGCTTCTTCTTCTGTTCCTTAGAAGATTTACTCTTTTCATAAAGGAACTTGCCGTAATCCATAATACGGCATACCGGCGGTTCGGCGTTCGGGCTGATTTCAACTAAATCTACGCCAGCTTCTTCAGCTTTCTCAATCGCTTCGCGTAGAGAGACAATGCCAAGTTGCTCGCCGTCAACGCCAGTGAGGCGCACTTCGGTGGCTCGGATTTCGCCGTTAATACGGTTTGGACGCGTCGGTTGTACTCGTTTTCCGCCTTTAATAACCTTATTCCTCTAATTGGTGAAGATGTCGGCTGCGAATCTCTTGTTGCAGCTTCTCAACAAACACATCTACGTCCATGCTCCCGAGGTCTTTACCACGGCGGGTGCGCACGGCAACTTTGCCTGCTTCCACCTCTTTCTCACCGCAAACCAGCATATAAGGGACGCGACGCAATGTGTGCTCGCGGATTTTAAAGCCTATCTTCTCGTTTCTCAAGTCTGCTTTGACACGAATGCCAGCATTTTGCAGTTTCTTTGTCAGTTCACTGACATATTCTGCCTGACTGTCAGTGATATTCATCACTACAGCCTGTACCGGTGCCAGCCAGCTCGGGAAGAAACCAGCGAACTCTTCAGTCAGAATACCGATAAAGCGCTCCATAGAGCCCAGAATCGCACGGTGAATCATCACCGGTGTCTGACGGTCGTTGGTTTCACCCACATAGGTGGCATCAAGACGTTTTGGCAGAGAAAAGTCTAGCTGAACCGTGCCACACTGCCAGGCACGATCGAGACAATCATACAGGGTGAACTCAATTTTCGGGCCATAAAACGCCCCTTCACCCGGCTGATACTCAAAGGGGATCTCATTCTCTTTCAATGCTTCGGCCAGGTCAACCTCTGCGCGATCCCACATCTCATCAGTACCGATACGCTTTTCCGGACGGGTAGACAGCTTCACCACGATTTTTTCAAAACCGAAGGTGCTGTACATGTCATACACCATACGAATACAGCTGTTTACTTCGTCGCGAACCTGATCTTCAGTACAGAATACGTGGGCGTCATCCTGCGTAAAGCCGCGTACGCGCATCAGACCGTGGAGGGCACCTGATGGTTCGTTGCGATGGCAGCTACCGAACTCTGCCATACGCAGCGGCAGATCGCGATAGGATTTCAGACCCTGATTGAAGATCTGAACGTGACCCGGGCAGTTCATCGGTTTAATGCAATATTCGCGGTTTTCTGAAGAGGTCGTAAACATCGCCTCTTTGTAGTTTTCCCAGTGGCCGGTTTTTTCCCACAGCACGCGGTCCATCATAAACGGACCTTTCACTTCCTGGTAATCATACTCTTTCAGTTTGGTACGAACAAAAACTTCCAGCTCGCGGAAAATCGTCCAGCCGTCATTGTGCCAGAATACCATGCCCGGCGCCTCTTCCTGCATATGATAGAGGTCAAGCTGTTTACCGATTTTACGATGATCGCGTTTTGCTGCTTCTTCCAGACGCTGCAGATAGGCTGACAGCTGTTTCTTGTCTGCCCATGCCGTGCCATAAATGCGCTGCAGCATTTTGTTATCACTGTTGCCACGCCAGTAGGCACCCGCAATTTTCTGCAGTTTAAAATGGTGGCAGAAGCGCATGTTTGGTACGTGCGGGCCGCGGCACATATCCACATACTCTTCATGATGATAGAGACCCGGACGGTCATCGTGACTGATGTTCTCATCAAGGATAGTGGTTTTATAGCTTTCGCCACGCGCAGCAAACACGTCGCGAGCTTCCTGCCAGCTGACCTTTTTCTTTACCACGGTGTAATTGGTTTCAGCCAGCTGGTGCATACGCTTTTCCAGCTGTTCCAGATCTTCCTGCGTCAGCGTGTGGTCGAGATCAACGTCATAATAGAAGCCGTTATCAATGACCGGGCCAATCGCCATTTTGGTATTGGGCCACAGCTGTTTGATGGCATGACCCAGCAGGTGCGCGCAGGAGTGACGGATGATCTCCAGACCAGCGTCATCTTTTGCTGTGATGATTGCGACCTGGGCATCGTCGGTGATGGGATCAACCGCATCCACCAGCTCACCGTTTACGCGACCGGCAATACAGGCTTTCGCCAGGCCGGGACCAATATCCAGCGCAATATCCATTACGCTGACCGGATGGTCAAAAACGCGCTGGCTGCCGTCAGGAAGAGTAATTACTGGCATTTAATATCCTTAAATTGCAGTGGTAAGCCACACGAAAGCCTACATGCAACACTGTATTTGGTGTGTGTACCCGGCGTGATGTCAGACCCACATTGTCGGAATGACGCCAGGCGCATAAAGCGGCAAATATGATAACAGCTTTCGCTCTTCAGCAAAACCCGCCGTGCTGGCTAAGTCTAAGCAAGCACGAAAAAAAAACCGCCGTGCGGCATAAGCCGGACGACGGTTTATTCGCATGGCAGTTACATTGCGTAGGAGAGCTGAATCGTGGTTTTGGTATCGGTACGATCGGGCGCAGACTCAGGTGGATTGTTATTCCAGGTCACGTTATAGCCCATTTTCAGCGCGAAGTGATCATTGATCGCGACCTGCAGTGCCGTTTCCGAGTTCACCGTGGTGTCTTCGCCAAAGCTGCTCAGCACGGAGACACCCTGAATGAATTTTGTCGTATCCGTGAGCTGCCATTGATAGCTGACTGCGCCATAGCCCAGCGCTTTGGTCTCATGACCACCGTCGTGGAAGTCATCATAGCGTACACCCGGACCAAATTCCGCGCGCAGTGAGTGCACCGGGCCGTTAAGGAGCTGACGACCATAACCGGCAGTCAGCACGTCGCGTGAATCATAACCATTCAGACGATCGCTCAGCCAGCTTGCCTGACCAAACAGGTAATCAGCGCTGTTCATGTTGTAGCGGCTGCGACCACCAATGTTATACGTTTCAGATGAACGCTCATCGTTGGATGAGGTATTGGCCGCGTTGCCCCACAGGCTGTAAGCCATAGAGGTCTGATACCAGGTCATGCTGGTTGAAGCCGTCAGTGAAGAGCTGGTGGTGTTACCGGTCTGCGCAAGGTAACCGGCTGACGCGCTGCCTTCAAACGGTTGTTTGGCCGTTGAAGGATCATCCATAGACGTAAAGACAGCGTTATCAGCAAAAGCCTGGTGACAAAATGCTCCGGCAGAGAGCAAGAAAATAGCGGACAGTTTATTAAGAACTTTCATTAAAGGTTGATCCGTGCGGCAATTTAAAAACAGGTGAGTCTGCAGCGTTTTTACCGGCAATCAATGCAATTTACTGTAAGTTTTGTAAAAAATTATGAGACAGCCTCAGGCTGTTCCCTGCACCGGCCAGCTTTTTTACGTTGCAGACGCGTTCATTAACGGCGCGCATTATAGGTGCCGTTGAGAGAAATAACAGCCCGCCGCGGCCAGGAATTTTTAAGGCTGCTGACACAGCTTTACGTCGCTGCTGAACAAAATTCGCTCTACGGTGCGGGGTGAACTACGCTGAAATCTGTTTTGTTACAGTGAGGTGAGTAAATGAGCACGCTGGACGTTACGAGTTACGTTGTCACTTTTCACTATCAGGAGTCCGGGCTGGGCGATCTGCAGTCGCTGACCAGTGCCATGGTTAACAGCGGTTACAGCACCACCCTGCACGACGCCGAAGGCCATCCGCATGAACTGGGAACCAACAGCTTTGGCATTGTCAGCACCCTGAGTCCTGAAGCGGTATCAGAGCAGGCAGCGCGTATTGCAGAGGTTGCCCTGCATCAGTCCCCACAGACAGAGGTCACGACGCTGCAGCACTTTTTGCAGAAACCTGTCTGATGCGCCGGTAAAACTGGCTTTGCGTATTTTTTGCGCGCTACAATTGCAGCGGTATCGCGATTAACGAGGAGCCTGCCATGTGGTCAGCCATTAGCCGCCTGTTAAGCGAACAGACTCAGCCAGCAGAGATCACGCAGCGTGAGCCCCTGCCCGGCGGCGATATTCATCCCGCCTGGCGTATCCGCTATGGCGGGCTGGATGTCTTCGTCAAATGCAACACCCGTGACCGGCTGGAACTGTTCCGCTGGGAAGCCGATCAGCTCGATCTGCTGGCGCGTACGCAGACAGTCAGAGTGCCGGCCGTTTATGGTGTCGGTAGTACGCGTGACGCCAGTTTTCTGCTGCTGGAGTATATCCCACCACAGCCGCTCAGCGCGGAAGCGGGTTATCAGCTGGGGCAGCAGCTGGCACGCCTGCATCAGTGGAGTGAACAGCGCCAGTTCGGGCTCGATTTTGATAATAATATTACCACCACCCTGCAGCCTAATAGCTGGCTGCGGCGCTGGTCACTTTTTTTTGCTGAACAGCGTATCGGCTGGCAGCTGCAGCTGGCGGCCGAACGCGGTGTCACCTATGGCGATATGAACCAGATTATTGACCGCGTTCAGCAGGCGCTGGCTCATCATCATCCACAGCCCTCGCTGCTGCATGGCGATCTCTGGCCCGCCAACTGCGCAGATAGCAGCAGCGGCCCATGGATTTTCGATCCTGCCTGCTACTGGGGCGACCGCGAATGCGACCTGGCGATGATAAGTTATCACCATGAACTGCCGCGCGAAATTATGCAGGGCTATCACGCAGAATGGCCGCTGGCAGAGGGATTTTCGCAGCGCCAGCCGGTTTATCAGCTCTATTATCTGCTGAACCGCGCGAATGTGTTTTCCGGCCAGTGGCAGGAGGAGGCGCAGTTTGCCGTCAGTGAGCTGCTTAGCGACGGCAAACTGGCGCAGGATGCGGTCAGACCGGCCTGATTATTTAAAGCATGCCCAGCAGCGTTAACAGGAAGTAGCCGGCAACAGCAATAATCACGGGCAGGATGTAGAGCGGGAAAATCTGCAGCAGAATCGTGTGATGCGGGACGCGGATTTTTTCCTCAAGCTGCGTGCGCGTGCGCCCTTCGCTGCCCTTTGCCTGCTCCAGAATCAGCTGATCTTCAATGCCTTCTTTAACATGTCGCGACTGGCGCCACATACGCGCGCCAGAGGCCTGTAACGCCATTCCGATAAAAATCAGCGCATAAATGATCCAGAAACCGATATTTGCGCCGCCGTGAAAATCGGGCACCGGTGAGTGATGCCAGAATGAATTCAGAAATGACGTATTGAATTTAAGCATGTCCACCATGACGTGAATAAAATCCAGCAATACGGCATCCAGTCCGGGCTGTTTTACGCTGTGCTGGTATAAATAACCGAGCATGGAAACAATGGTCGACAGCAGTGCAGGAATGAAAATGATCCAGCCAGCCACGCGCTTAAGGATGGCGACCTGGCCAGCCTGTTGGTATGTCATGCAGACTTCCCTATACAGATAATTATTTTGCCCTAAGTCTACCTGCAGTCTGCGATTTTTTCCTGAAAAATGCGCGACCTGTCGCGGGCTGGTTTTCGCACGCCGACATGGTATGGTGGCGCAAACTGCTTAAAAGGAGACAGTCATGCGCTATCGTCGTCCGGTATACGCCGCTATTTTTGATATGGATGGTTTGCTGATTGATTCCGAGCCGCTGTGGGATCAGGCTGAAATGGAAGTACTGGCAAGCCTTGGCGTGGACGTCAGTCGTCGCGCAGAGCTGCCTGATACGCTTGGCCTGCGTATCGATCAGACGGTGCGCATGTGGTATGAGGCGCAGCCGTGGCAGGGCGTAACGCAGGCCGGGGTCACGGCCCGTATTATCGACCGTACGCTCTCCCTGATAGAAACGCATCAGCCGCTGCTGCCAGGCGTTACTCAGGCGCTGCAGCTCTGTCAGCAGCAGGGACTGGTGATTGCGCTCGCTTCCGCTTCGCCGCTTGCCATGCTGGAGCGGGTGCTGGAGATGTTCCGGCTGCGGCCCTTCTTTTCTGCCCTCGCCTCAGCTGAAGCGCTGCCGCTGAGCAAACCTCATCCGCAGGTCTATCTGAATGCGGCGGCAGCACTTAATATCGATCCGCTTAACTGCGTGGCGCTGGAAGACTCCTTCAACGGGATGATCGCCTGTAAAGCGGCGCGCATGCGTTCTATAGTGGTGCCGGCCGCCGCACATTGTGCTGATGCCCGCTGGGCGCTGGCAGAGGTACAGCTGCAAAGCCTGACAGATCTGCGCGCAGAACATTTGTTTAACTGACCGCGCGTCGCCTTACGCTGTCTGCCAGAAGTGTCACTCATCGCACAAAATAATTCACTATTCGTTACAGCGTCACCGTTCTCATTTACTGGATAAATCCCTATACTGGATGCATTGACAGTTTTGCATCCAGGTTTAATCATGACGGCCGAAGGCCATATAATTTTTGCGATTGCCAGCGCTATTTTTGCTAAGCGCGCGGAGCTTACGCCAGTACTGGCTGCTGCAGACTGGTGGCATCTGGTGCCCGCTACGCTGCTGACCTGCCTGCTGCCGGATATTGACCATCCCCGATCCACACTGGGCCAGCGCTTCCGCTGGCTCTCGCAGCCCATAGCACGGGCATTTGGACATCGCGGTTTCACCCATAGCCTGCTGGCAGTAGCTATCAGTCTGTGGCTGTTTAAGGTAAACGTTCCGGCAGACTGGTTTCTGCCGGCGGATGTCCTGCAGGGACTGACGCTGGGCTATCTGAGCCATATTGTTGCTGACATGCTGACGCCGGCAGGGGTTCCGCTGCTGTGGCCCTGCCGCTGGCGCTTTCGCCTGCCGATTCTCAGGAGCCAGAGCGGAAATCAGCTGGAGCGTATGCTCTGTCTGGCACTGGTGGTGGCGGCACTCTGGTTTCCGGCTGGCATGCCTGCTTTTGGTGCAAACGGCTGGCCGCAGCAGCTGTTTGATACACTGCAAACCAGCGTTAACCGGTTAATAAATCCGCAAAACGGCTAAACATTACGCCATATTAAACAAAAAGTTATAACCCATACTTTTTGGGTATAAGCCTGCACTTAATTGTGCTGCTAACATCCCTGACATTCTCTGATAGAAATTTACGTTACGCTATGCCGCCTGCACATTGCACGGCGGCATCTTTCTGGAGTTAAGTATGGATTTCCCTCTTATTATCAACATCGTGGTCTTTGCGGCACTGCTGGTGTTGCTTAACCGCATTGGCAACCAGAGCTGGAGCCTGTCGAAGCGTGTCCTGACTGGCCTGGTACTGGGCGTGCTGTTTGGCCTGGGACTTCAGGCGGTTTATGGTGAAAACAGCGACGTGGTTAAGGATTCAATCAGCTGGTTTAACCTGGTCGGTAATGGCTACGTACAGCTGCTGCAGATGATCGTCATGCCGCTGGTGTTCGCCTCAATACTGAGCGCGGTGGCGCGCCTGCATAATGCCTCTTCACTGGGCAAGATCAGCGTGCTGACCATCGGTGTATTGCTGTTTACCACGGCTATCTCTGCGCTGGTCGGCGTTATGGTTACCGGTCTCTTCCACCTCAGCGCAGAAGGTCTGGTGCAGGGTGCGCAGGAAACCGCGCGGCTGAATGCTATTCAGAGCAACTATGCAGGTAAAGTAGCCGATCTCAGCACGCCACAGCTGCTGCTCTCATTCATTCCTAAAAACCCGTTTGCCGATCTGGCAGGGGCTAATCCTACGTCAATTATCAGTGTCGTCATCTTTGCAGCTTTCCTCGGCGTCGCTGCGCTGCATCTGCTGCGCGATGACAAAGTGAAAGGCGAGCGAGTACTGGCAGCGATTGATACGCTGCAGTCCTGGGTGATGAAGCTGGTGCGCCTGATCATGAAGCTGACGCCGTATGGCGTGCTGGCTCTGATGACCAAAGTCGTAGCCGGTTCCAATCTGCACGATATCGTCAAGCTGGGCAGCTTTGTTCTCGCCTCTTATCTTGGCCTTGCCATTATGTTTGGCGTGCATGCCCTGCTGCTGTCGATCAACGGCATCAATCCGCTGCGCTTCTTCCGCAAAGTGTGGCCAGTGATCACCTTCGCTTTTACCAGCCGCTCCAGCGCAGCAAGCATTCCGCTGAATGTGGAAACGCAGACGCGCCGCCTCGGCGTGCCGGAAGCGATTGCCAGCTTCTCTGCCTCGTTTGGTGCCACTATTGGCCAGAACGGCTGCGCCGGGCTCTATCCGACAATGCTGGCAGTGATGATTGCACCCACCGTCGGCATCAACCCGTTTGATCCGGTATGGATCGCCACGCTGGTCGGGATGGTTACCCTGAGTTCCGCTGGCGTAGCCGGTGTGGGTGGCGGTGCCACTTTTGCGGCGCTGATTGTGCTGCCGGCAATGGGTCTGCCGGTGACGCTGGTGGCCCTGCTGATTTCGATTGAGCCACTGATTGATATGGGCCGTACCGCGCTCAATGTGAATGGTTCCATGACGGCCGGTTCACTGACCAGCCGCTGGCTGGGCCAGACGGACAAAAAGATTCTGGAGAGCGATGAGCATGCCGAACTGGCGCACCGCTAAGTGCTGACTTCAGCATGAAAAAGGGCCCGTCTCAGACGGGCCCTTTTTTATTCTGCGAAACCGGATTACTGCGCAACCTGCGGATCGGTATCGTATTCTTTGCAGCTCTGGAAACCGTAGTTCATCACGCGACCGGTATCGTTGTAGCTGACAAAATAGGTCTGCATTTTGCCATCACGCTCGCCAATAACGTAAGTCTGGCAGGTGCCGCGCGCGTGCGCCATGGTAACTTCGGTCGAAGCCGGACCAGCAATCTGACGTACCTGTTCACGCGTCATGCCTTTTTTCACATCTTTTACTACCGGTTTGGTGACATAACTTTCCGCGCGATCATAAGTGGTACAACCAGACAGAGCAGCCAGCGTCATAGCGGCAGCGATACATCCCAGCACTTTATTCATTTTTTGTTCCTCATACTTTGTCCATGTCCGAATAAGCCTGGAACACAAATTCAGATTTATCAACCTGGTGGCTACGTTTTAGATGCGCTTATCGGGATCTCTCTGGCGTAAAAAAGCTGTGCGGCTGCGCCCTGCTCCGTATAATCGCGCGGTTAACTTTTTACCCGGCTCAGAGGCCCCATGACATCTGCACACCCTAACCGGCTGGTTTACGCCATCACGCTCGGACTGCTCGCGGCGCTCGGACCGCTCTGTATCGATCTTTACCTGCCTGCGCTGCCTGAACTGGCGCGCGATCTGCAAACGCAGACCTCGACGGCTCAGCTTAGCCTGACCGCCGGCCTGCTGGGGCTGGGGGCGGGACAGCTGTTATTCGGACCCATGAGCGATAAATTTGGCCGCATCCGGCCCCTGCTGCTGTCACTGCTGCTGCTGTTTATTGCCTCTGTGGGCTGTGCGCTGGCAAAAGATATTCATTCGCTACTGATTGCCCGTCTGTTTGAGGGGCTGGCCGGCGCTGGCGGTGCCGTGCTGTCACGGGCCATTGCCCGTGATATGTACAGCGGACACGAGCTGACGCGCTTTTTTGCACTGCTGATGCTGGTGAACGGCCTTGCACCGGTGGGTGCGCCAGTGCTGGGCGGCGCGCTGATGACGATCATGAGCTGGCGCGGTATTTTCATCGTGCTGGCGGCGATTGCTATTTTGCTGATTCTGCTGGCGCGCTGGCAGCTGCATGAGACGCTGCCGGCCGCGCGCCGTAGCCAGGGTTCTCTTTTTTCTGCCTGGGCGGCACTGGGCCAGGTCGTCACGCACCGCCCCTTTATGGGCTTTTGTCTGACGCAGGGCTTTATGATGTCGGGCATGTTTGCCTATATCGGCGCCTCGCCGTTTGTGCTGCAGCAGATCTACGGCCTGTCGCCGCAGGCGTTCAGCCTCTGCTTTGCCGCCAACGGTTTTGGCCTGATTATCGCTTCACAAACCAGCGCGCGTCTCTGCCCGCTCTGGGGCGAATATCGGGTGCTTAAGGGCGGGCTGACGCTGGCGTTTGTGGCCTCTGCTACGCTGCTGACAGCCGCACTGAGCGGAGCCGCGCTGCCGGTTATCCTGGTCGCGCTGTTTTTCTCTATCGCCAGTAATGGTGTGATAGCAACCACCGCCGCATCGCTGGCAATGCAGAGTCAGGGACATCGCGCCGGCAGTGCTTCTGCGGTCATCGGCGTGACGATGTTTACGCTGGGCGCCATTAGCGTGCCGGTCAGCGGGGTGGGCGGGACCTCGGTTATCAGCATGAGCGCCACGATATTTGGCTGCTTTATGCTGGCGATCCTGATGTTTACCCTGCTGGCACAGCGTCCGAAAAGCGCCTGATTCAGCAGCAAACCGTCTGCACTCGCCGCCGTTTGGCTTGTTGTTTTGCGGCCGAGGCGTTAGCTTTAGCTGATGTTACGCATCATGCCGTCAGGCTTCCGACTTAAGGAGAGGTTCATGTCACTGCAGCAGGAAATCATTCAGGCCCTTGGTGTTAAACCCGCTATCGATCCGCAGCAGGAGATCCGCGTCAGCGTCGATTTTCTGAAAGCCTATCTGAAAGCGCATCCTTTTCTGAAAACGCTGATTCTGGGCATCAGCGGCGGGCAGGATTCAACGCTGGTCGGGAAGCTGGCGCAGACCGCGGTCAGCGAGCTGCGTCATGAGACCGGCGATAAAGAGTACGCCTTTATTGCCGTGCGCCTGCCGTACGGTAAACAGGCCGATGAGCAGGATTGTCAGGATGCTCTGGCATTTATTCAGCCTGACCGTACTCTGGTGGTTAATATCAAAGAGGCGGTACTGGCCAGCGAGCGCGCACTGCAGGAAGCGGGTATTGCGCTGTCAGATTTTGTACGCGGTAACGAAAAAGCGCGCGAGCGCATGAAGGCGCAGTACAGCATTGCCGGAATGACCAAAGGCATCGTGCTGGGCACCGATCACGCGGCGGAAGCGGTCACCGGCTTTTATACCAAATATGGCGACGGCGGCAGCGATGTAAACCCGATCTTCCGCCTTAACAAAGGCCAGGGTAAACAGCTGCTGAAAGCGCTGGGTTGCCCGGAACATCTCTGGATGAAACACCCGACGGCCGATTTGGAAGACGATCGTCCCGGCCTGCAGGATGAAGTGGCGCTTGGCGTCACCTATCAGCAGATCGATGATTATCTGGAAGGAAAAACCATTGATGCCGGGGCTGCGAAAACCATTGAGGGCTGGTACACCAAAACCGAGCATAAACGCCGTTTGCCGGTTACTGTTTTTGACGACTACTGGAAAAAGTAACCTCTCCCTGCGGCTCTCCCTCTGCGGAGAGAGAGTCGCGCCCCGCTTGCCACTGGCGATAAAAACAGCACGCTGATACACTGTATACAAAACCAGTAAGCGGAGCATTCTTTGGTCAGACGAGCAACCAGCCATCGCCTCGACTTTGACGCGGCGGCAATCTATCAATATCCCGAACACCTGCGCCAGTGGCTTGAAGGGCTGCCTAAAGTGCCCGGCGTCTACACCTTTCACGGCGAGAGCGAAAACCTGCCGCTTTATATCGGCAAAAGCATTAATTTGCGCAGCCGGGTTATGGCGCATTTTCGCACCACGGATGAAGCGAGCATGCTGCGTCAGGCGCGGCGCGTAAGCTGGATCCCTACCGCCGGCGATATTGGTGCACAGCTGCTGGAAGCGCAGATGATCAAAACGCAGCAACCGCTGTTCAATAAGCGCCTGCGTAAAAATCGTCAGCTCTGCTCACTCCAGCTGGGCGAAGGCGCGCCGGAAGTGGTTTATGCAAAAGATGTCGATTTCTCACGTTCGCCCGATCTTTACGGGCTGTTTCGCAGCCGTTTCGCCGCGCTGGAGAAGCTCAAAAGCATGGCAGACGATCTGCAGCTCTGTCACGGCCTGCTCGGGCTGGAGAGCCTGCGGCCGGGGCGCGGCTGCTTTCGCGCAGCGCTGAAGCGCTGTGCCGGTGCCTGCTGCGGAAAAGAGAGCGTGGAAGCGCATCAGCAGCGGCTCCGTGAGGGCCTGGAACGCTTTCGCGTGGTGTGCTGGCCGTGGGAAGGCCCGGTTGGCATGGTGGAGCGCGGTGCTGAGATGACGCAAATCCATGTAATCGATCACTGGTTCTGGCTGGGGTCTGTGGCTACTGAAGCGGAAGCGCGCCAGCTGCAGCGCGCGCGCCAGGGATTTGATCACGACGGCTATAAAATACTCTGCCGTCCGCTGCTTTCCGGCGAGTTCCCGCTGATAGAGCTGTAAAAAAACCGCCGACGCTGTTCAGGGCGGTACTCTGTCCTGAACAGCGCCGGCGGTCTTAATCCGGATCGGTTACGGTGTGTTTACTCACCGTCAGCAGGCGGTGGTGGCATTTTACCATCGTGTGGCGCTTTTTCCGTCAGGCGCGTTTCGAAATTGGCGTTGTACTGCTTTTTCTGTTCCGGCGTCAGTACGTTGTAGATTTTGTTCTGCGTTTCCATCATGCGTACCGCATTCTCTTTAGCATTCGCGGTCATCTTCTCAGCCTGTGCTTCAGCTTTGCTGCGATCAAAACTGTCGGCGGCAATAATAGCATGGTTCGCGCGGCGCGCTTCCGGCGACGGACGCTGCATCTCTTTATGACCATCCTGCATGATGGTGCGGATCTGCGTTTTCTGCGCATCGGTCAGCGTGATGCCTTTAAACATCTCCATACCGTGATGGCGCATTGGCTTATGCATCGGCTTTTCACTTCCGGCCGGCGGTGGCGTCAGGTTATCGGCCGCAGCGTGGACGATATTGGCGGCACCCAGTGCCATTGCGGTAGCCAGAAAAACAGAAGTCAGTTTACGCATAATATTGTCCTTTCTTGTCAGTTATATGACGACAGCCTGTGTCGCGTCTTCGGAAACAAGCATACGACGCTGAACGTCAACTACTCAGAACCTGAGTAAAGCCCTGAAAGCATAGAAGACAGATATCGTGCGATCGTGGAGAGATTGCGAAGAATTACGTGAGAAAATGCAAAAGAGTATGACAATAGCGGGGAAATGGCAGGAATTAAGGAGGAGTGTAATGAGTTTGCCCGCAGCGGGAAAGCAAAATATTAAACGCTGCATATCAGCGGGCTGACGCCACCCACGCGTCAGCCACGCCTCAGCCGTTTACTGCGCCGGCAGCTGTGCGTTCTCTTCCGTCAGCATCAGCCCGGCCCGCAGGCCCGGCGCCACCTGCGGATTGGGAAAGAGCATATATTCCCGCGCCTGCTGTACGTAATAGCGCGTATCGCCCTCTTCTGCCAGCAGCGTTCCCTGCGGGAAAGCGGTGAAATTCAGCGTGTCTGCGCTCATATGCAGCGTGAATCCCTCCCCCTGACGGGTGATCTGTTGTGAGACGTGATAGCGCCGCGGTTGTCTGAGCGGTTGCGGCCACGTTTCGCCTTCAAGCAGTGCAGCGAGTGCCTGCTGCACCGCGCTGAACTGCGACAGGTCATTGTCACCAAACGGCCGCGCCTTACCCAGTTCGAGCGTCGAGCTCGCCGCATGATGATGCTCGCAGCTGTAGTGGGTAAAGGTGCCGCCTGGCGCACGATGAAAAACCAGTGCCTCCAGATCAGCGGCGGCCAGCCATTGCATAAACGTATCCGGCCACGGCCGTTCGCTCGCGGGCATAACGGCAAAGCGCGGATAATAAGAACCGCGGATGGCGGTATGCAGATCAAGATGCCAGCGCGACGTCTGCCTGTGACAGCTTCGCCAGAAGCGCTCCATGACCTGTTCCAGCTGCAGGGCGCGCTGCGCTTCACTGGTTTCACTGACCCTCTGCCAGCGGCCACCAAACAGCCGGTTGAGATCGTACTGCTGATAGCGACGGCCGCTGCGCAGCGCCGCCGGATTACCCAGTATCACCAGCAGCCGCACTGCCAGCGGCTTCTCTCCGCTCAGCAGCGGCGCCAGCAGCTGCTCCACTATTTCCACCGGCGCCGTTTCATTACCGTGGATCCCTGCTGACAGCACCAGTGCCCGATCGCAGTGCGTCAGCGGCGTCAGCGAGAGGATCCCTTCCGCCTGCCACTGCCAGCGCAGATACGCGGTCTCTCCCTGCGTAACGGCAGGCGGCGTGCCCGCCAGCGTCTGTTGTAAAAAACTGCGCATGCTTTCTCCTTTATCCTGCCTGAACGTCAGCGCTGAAAGGCGTAGACGCTGCCCAGCTTCAGCAGCTGCGTCAGCGCATCCAGAGCGTCACGTCCCTCCTGCAGCAGCGCCGGATCGGCCAAATCTGCCTGCGTGAGATGGTCGCGATAGTGGCGCCCGGCCCACTGGCTGAGCTGCGTAAACAGCTGCTCGTTCATCATGACTGCCGGATTGACCGCCCGCTGTTCTTCCGCCGTCAGTACTACCCGCAGACGCAGGCAGGCTGGCCCGCCGCCGTTGCACATGCTTTCGCGCAGATCAAACACCGTGAGTTCCCGAATCGGTCCGCCGCTCTCTGCCAGCTCCGTCAGATAAGCCCAGACACCCGGATGCTGTCGTGACTCTTCGGGCAAAACCAGCCGCATACCGCCATCGGGGTGCTGCAGCAGCTGGCTGTTGAACAGATAGGTCGCCACCGCATCGCTGACGGATACGCGCGCGCGCGGCACCACGATGGCAGTAAAACCCGGCACCCGCTCTGCCAGCTGTTTCAGCAACGCAGGCTGATTGACAAAAGCGTCCTCATGGCAGAACAGCACCTGCTGATTACTGACGGCAATCACATCGTTGTGGAAGACACCCTGATCGATCACCGCCGGGTTCTGCTGCGCGAAGATCGTTCGCGCCTCATCAAGCTGATGCAGACGCGCAACGGCCCTGCTCGCTTCCAGCGTCTGGCGTGCCGGATAGCGTTCAGGCGTAATGCCGGCGTGCTGTCCCTCGCGTCCATAGACAAACAGCTGCACGCCGGCGTCGCCGTAGCGCGCCGCGAAGCGATTGTGATTCGCGGCCCCTTCGTCACCAAACACTGCCACCTGCGGCAGCGCGTCATGCACGCAGAAACGCTGCGGGTCGCGGAAAATTGCCCGCAGCAGGTCAGCCGTTTCCGGCGCTTCAATGGCGCGGTGAAACGTATTATTCAGATTGGCAACGGTAAAGTGAACGCGTCCGTCACCGCTGTCTGCCGACGGCGAGACGGTTGCCGCGTTGGCAACCCACATTGCCGAAGCGGAGCTGGCGGCAGAGAGCAGCTGCGGTGCCTGCTGTGCAGCGCGCGCCAGCACCTGGGCATCACTGCCGTGAAAACCGAGCTGGCGCAGCAGCGGCAGATTAGGCCGCTCGTGCGGCGGGATCACCCCCTGCAGATAACCAAGATCGGCCAGCGCTTTCATTTTGCGCAGCCCCTGCAGCACCGCCAGCCTGGGATTAGAAGGCCGCAGCTGATTGCGGGTTGACGCCTCATTACCAAACGACAGGCCCGCGTAGTGGTGCGTCAGACCAACCAGCCCATCAAAATTCACTTCAGCTGCGTTCATCGCGTGCTCCCTGAGCAGAGAAGTCAAGACCCGGTGAGAGCGTGTCGGGCAGAGCCAGACTGCTGCTCTCAAGGGTTGCCATCGGCCACGCGCAATAGTCCGCGGCATACCATGCGCTGGCGCGGTGGTTGCCGGATGCGCCGATGCCGCCAAACGGCGCAGTGCTGGCCGCGCCGGTAAGCGGCTTGTTCCAGTTGACGATACCGGCACGCGCTTCCAGCAGCAGCTGATCAAACTGCGCGCGCTGCGGTGAGATCAGACCGCATGAGAGGCCATAGCGTGTGGCGTTAGCCAGCGTAATCGCCTCACTGTAGTCGTCATAACGGATGATTTGCAGCAGCGGTCCGAACACCTCTTCATCCGGCAGCTCGCTCACATGCGTCATATCAATGATGCCTGGGGTGATAAGCGCGCGCTGGCGATCCGGCCACTGCATATTCAGCAGCACTTCACCGCCCAGCGCCACGCGCTGCTGCCACGCCTGATAAATCTGTCCGGCAGCGGCAGGCGAAATCACGCTACCCATAAACGGCTGCGGCTCCGCATTCCACGCCGCGGGCTGCAGCCGGCTGCAGACGGCCACCAGCCGCTGCAGAAACGCGTCCCCCGCCGCGCCCCGTTTTACCAGCAGGCGACGCGCGCAGGTGCAGCGCTGCCCGGCAGAAATAAAAGCTGACTGGATAGCAATATGTACGGCGCCATCAATATCTGCCGGATCTTCGACAATCAGCGCATTATTGCCGCCCATCTCCAGCGCCAGCATCTTCTCCGGCTGGCCGGCAAACTGCCGGTGCAGGTGGTACCCCGTGGCGGCGCTGCCGGTAAACAGCACCCCGTCGATCTGCTCTGCCTGTGCCAGCGCCTGGCCGCTTTCACGTCCGCCCTGCACCATATTGAGCACGCCCGCCGGCAGCGCTGCCTGCTGCCACAGCTGCACGGTTCGTTCCGCGGTCAGCGGCGTCAGCTCGCTGGGCTTAAACACCACGCAGTTTCCCGCCAGCAGCGCGGGCACAATGTGGCCATTTGGCAGATGCCCCGGAAAATTATAGGGCCCGAACACCGCCAGTACGCCGTGCGGACGATGGCGCAGTGCGCTTTCACCCGACTGCTGTTCGCCGGTACGGGCATGATACGCTTTCACTGAAATGGCAATTTTATTGATCATCGCCTGCACTTCAGTCAGCGTCTCCC
The DNA here is from genome assembly GCF_046940275.1 of Pantoea sp. SIMBA_079. Lineage (NCBI taxonomy): Bacteria > Pseudomonadati > Pseudomonadota > Gammaproteobacteria > Enterobacterales > Erwiniaceae > Pantoea > Pantoea sp. SIMBA_079. Next base: position 146,186 of record NZ_JAWRYR010000004.1, read on the forward strand.
AGCGCGGTTTGCCGGTTTCCTGTGAGATGATTTCCGCCAGCTCTGTCTTATGCTGCTCCAGCAGAGCGGCAAAGGTTTCCACCCCCGCCTGGCGCGCCGTAAACGGCAGTCGCGCCCAGTGCGGAAACGCCGCGCGGGCTGCCGCACAGGCGGCGCTGACCTGAGCCACAGAGGCGGCGTTACCCTGCCAAAGCGGTTCACCTGAAACCGGATCGGCTTTCGTGAAGGCGTCACCGTCGCCGCGCAGCCACTGATTATTAATAAAGTGCGTCATGCCTGTTTCTCCTCGCGGCAGAGTGTTACAACCCGTAGCGCATCACCATATTCACAGCACAGCGCCTGACGCTGGCTCTCACTGAGACAGACGTGACCGGTGGCGATATCCACCGGCAGCAGCGTGGCGCGAAAGCGCTGATAATTGCTGTTAGCAACCAGGCAGAGCGGCCAGTGCGCCTGCGCCTCACCGACACCTGCCGGCAGCAGCGTGCTTTTACGAATCGCCCGGATACGATCAATTTCACACTCCAGCGTCGGTCCGCCATCAAAGATGTCGATATAGTTCTGATAGCGAAAACCCTCCGCCTCCAGCACCGCGCGCGCCGGAGCCGTTTTCGGGTGCACTTCACCAATGACGCGCTGCGCCGCCTCGCTGAGATAGTGAATATAGAGCGGATGTTTCGGCATCAGCTCCGCGATAAACGCTTTCTGACCGGTGCCGCTGAGAAAATCTGCCTGGCGAAACGGCATCGAGAAGAAATGGCTGCCTACGCTGTCCCAGAAAGGAGAGTGCCCGCTGTCATCGCTGACGCCGCGCATCTCTGCCACCACGTTACGCATAAAGCGATCGCGGAAGTTCGCCATAAAAAGAAAGCGTGATTTAGAGAGTAAATAGCCGTTCCTGCCGTCGCGGTAGTCGGGATCGAGAAACAGCGTACAGAGTTCGCTGCTGCCGGTATGGTCGTTACTGAGCGACAGCACCGGCAGACTGGCGTACACATTCAGCTCTCTGGAGGCGTGTACCTGCGTGCCGACCCGGAAGTTGTACCACGGCTCCTGTAACCCGACCGCCACTTCAATCGCGCAGATCCCCACGGCCCGGTTATCGTCACTGCTGGCCAGCACAAAGACGTAACCCTGTTCAGCACGCGGCAGCGCACCCTGCCAGGTCAGCAGTGAACGCTCAATACGTGCCTGCAGCGTGGCGCTGTCTTCCGGCAGCGAGGTAAGCCCGCCGCCGGTTTTGCCCGCCAGCAGGAGCAGCTGCGCCAGGTCATCATGTTCAACCGGGCGGATCACCATCATGATGTGGCTCCTCTGAGAATACGTTCACAGGCACGTTCAAAGCGGGCCAGGCCCTGCTGCACGTCTTCCTGACTGATATTAAGCGCGGGCGCAAAGCGCACTACGCTGGCACCGGCAATCAGGACCATCACACCCTCTTCGGCGGCAGTGAGATTGAACTGTTTGGCTTTTCCGGCGAAATCGTCGTTGAGTACGGCGCCAATCAGCAGCCCGAGGCCGCGGATGGTTTTAAACACCGGCAGCCGCTGGTTAATCGCCTGAAGCTGATCAACAAACCACTGATGCCGCTCGGTCACGCCAGCGAGAAAAGCGGGCTGGTTGATTAGCTCCAGCACTTTACCCGCCACCGCACCCGCCAGTGGGTTACCGCCATAGGTCGTACCGTGTGTGCCCACCCCCATCACCTGCGCCAGATCCTCACGCGTCAGCATGGCACCAATCGGGAAGCCGCCGCCCAGCGCTTTTGCGGTAGTGAGCACGTCCGGTGTAACGCCGTAGTGCATATAGGCGTAAAGCGATCCGGTACGACCCACGCCGCTCTGCACTTCATCAAAAATCAGCAGCGCCTGATGGCGATCGCACAGCTCACGCAGACCGCGCAGGAAGGCTGCATCGGCAGGCAATACGCCGCCCTCGCCCTGAATCGGTTCAACAATCACGGCACAGGTGCTGTCATTAATCAGCGCAGCGGCCGATTCCAGGTGATTAAATTGCGCATGCTGAATGGCCGGCGGCAGCGGCGCAAAGTCGCGCGAATAGGCGGGCTGTCCGCCAGCCGACACCGTAAACAGGGTACGGCCATGAAAAGCGTTGGTGAACGCCACAATGCCGCTTTTTTGATCGCCAAAGCGGTCGTGCGCCACTTTGCGCGCCAGCTTAAGCGCGGCTTCATTCGCTTCGGCGCCGGAGTTGCAGAAGAAAACGCGATCGGCAAACGTTGCGTCAATCAGCTGTTTTGCCAGCCGCAATACCGGCTCGTTGGTATAGCCATTGCCGGTATGCCACAGCTTTGCCGCCTGTTCTGTCAGCGCCTGCTGCAGCGCGGGGTGTGCATGGCCCAGCGCGTTCACGGCGATCCCGCCAGCAAAATCGATATACTCTTTGCCCTGTTGATCCCACAACCGCGATCCTTCAGCCCGTACCGGTACAAAGGCTGCTGGCGCATAGACCGGCATCATCCATTGATCAAAATCGTGACGTGTAACCTGCAGTGACATAGCCGGATCTCCTGCCTCACCCCGGGTGAAGCTATTGTTTTAAAATTGTTAAGAGTGCGTAATCAGCAGCCCGACTATAAGGTGCAGCAAGCGTGCCAGCCAGAGGGCATAATGCATAAAAGGGAGTCAACGACGAAATTTCAATAAGTTACGGCAGGCTGTTATTCACTTATTTTGCATAAAAAGTGAATATTATGGTTGCGCCGCCGCTAAGGCAGCAAATTATTTAGCGGATTTATGCATTTATGGAAGGAAATGTTGCTTTTGTGATCGCACAGCAAATATTTCGCCATAACAGGGCACGTGGCGCGCGCTGGCAGCGCAGCACGCGCTAACGTGGTGCGAAAAAGTGCCTTCGCGTACGGGTGCGCTCAGGGCGCCATGATATCGAAACTGTCACGGTTATGCGGTTCCAGGGCGACCGGCGGCTGCAGCTGGAGATCGATCCAGTTTGAGGTGACCCGCTGCTGTTTACTGTCTTCAACCGTCACCGACAGACGATAGTGATTCGTTGCGCCTGGCGAACTGTCCCAGGCGGGCATAATAATGCTCCAGCCCTGCGGATCGTCAGGCCGGGTACCCGGCGTCAGACTCAGCGCCTGCGTGTCGCCCTGCCAGCTTACTTTACGTACCGGATTCGCGCTGCGGATCTGCACTTTCAGCGGCAGACTCTCACCAGGATTCAGCTGCCACGGCGGCGTGGCGAGAAAAACAGAGAAGGTTTTTCGCTGGCGAAAAGCCAGCACCGGCGTCGAGCTGCGCGTCACCGTATCATAGCGGCTGCCGCGCAGCGAACGGGTGGCGGCAACGTTATCCGGGCTGAGCTGCTGACTGAGCGCCACGCCGAACCGGTAGTTAAGATGCAGCCCGAGCTGATCCTGACTCTCCCCTTCGCTGCTGGTTTTGTGGCTGGCGGAAACGGTAACCAGCGGCACCGGCGTATAGGAGAGACCCAGCGTCAGCGCAGAGGGATTGTGATACGTGTTGCCGGAGTTAAACAGATCAACATTGTTGCCCAGATACTGCTGCCAGCTGACCGAAACGCCCAGCTGACGATAAAACGGCAGATAGCCGCGCGTGGTGACATCATAGCCGCGCGCCAGCCGCTGCTGCTGAAACGGATTGCGGTTGCGCCAGCCTGAAAGCGGCGTGTAGTAGTTAGCGGAAAAGCGCAAAAAGTCAGACCAGGCTTCAGTACCTACCGACGCACGCTGCAGTCCGCTGTCGAACATACGATCCACAAATCCGTTATAACCGAGCAGCCAGTTACCCGCCACCCAGCGCTGTCCCAGGCCGGCATTACCTATTATCCCGTCATCGGTCTGATGAACACCCAGCTCGCTGAAGGTCAGGTAGTTATAGCGATCGGCCCACGGCGTCAGCAGTGACGCACCGCTGCCGCTGAAGTTGCCTTCCATGTCGACATTAAGATCGATCTGCGCCTGCCCGTAAGGCGACAGCAGCAGCTGGCCTTCATCAGCCACCCGGGTCGCGACCTCATCGCGAAAGTGATTAAAGGCCCAGATCCCGGCCTGCTGCCCCAGTGAAGTATCACTGTCGCCGTTCTGGCTTGCTTCGCCAATACTCTTCGCGATGGTCGCCAGCTTTTTACTGAACACGTCGGTATCAGCGTTATAGCCCAGCGCCGGCAGGTTATCGGCGATTTGCCGGAAATGAGCAGGATCGGTAAAGGGGGCATCAGTGACGCGGGTAGCGGTCGTCAGCGCCAGCGCAGGCAGCGCTACGCCAGTCAGGCAGAATGGCAGAAGTGTGCGGATAAGCAGTGGCAACATAAAATCAGTTATCGTTTCGGTAATAAAGTAGATGGCGATCACAAAACGGCAGATCTAACCTTATCACACTCTGCTGATTCTGCTGGCTATTTAGGAGGATTCACGGAAAGCGGTGCAGGCGTATGGCAGAGCAGTGCAGAGACAGACCGGGTGCCTATCTCTGCGCTGCGGTTAAAAACCTAAGCTGTCCAGCAGGTCATCAACCTGATCCTGACTGGAGACCACGCCAGGGGCGTTTGCGTGGATCTGTGGGCCGTTCAGCAGGCTGGTGGCATCTTTACGCGCCGTTGCGTTTGCTTCCGGCATGTTCTCCAGCAGCACCATCAGCAGCTGCCGTTCAATTTCCTGGATAACATCCATCATGCGCTTGATCACCTGACCCGTCAGGTCCTGAAAATCCTGCGCCATCATGATATCCAGCAGCTGCTTGTTGGTGAATGACGTGTGCTGCGGCACCTCAGCGAGAAACTCACGCGTATCCGAAACCAACTCGCGCGCATCAGCAAGCTCGATCGGGTTTTCAAACCACGCATCCCAGCGCCCTTTTAACTGGGTGGCGCCCGCTTCCATCTTATCCTGATGCGGCTGTGACGCTTCCACACTGTTCAGCGCGCGTTCTGCTGCCTGCGCCGTCATCTGTACTACGTAATCCAGACGATCGCGGGCATCCGGGATCGCTTCTGCGGCTTCGGCAATCGCCTGATCCAGCCCGAGTTCACGCAGGCTGTCGCGCAGCATACGCGTCAGCGAGCCAATTCGGGCAATAATGTCGTGTGCCGAGGCTTCTTCGGTTGATTTCGGAAGGTCGCTCATCACATCTCCTTACATGCCCAGTTTTTCAAAAATTTTACCCAGCTTCTCTTCCAGCGTGGCAGCGGTGAACGGTTTCACCACATAGCCGCTGGCGCCAGCCTGAGCGGCGGCAATAATGTTCTCTTTCTTCGCTTCTGCCGTGACCATCAGCACCGGCAGCTTGCTCAGCGTAGCGTCGGCGCGAATGGTCTGCAGCAGTTGCAGACCATCCATGTTTGGCATATTCCAGTCAGAAACCACGAAGTCGAAGCCGCCTGCGCGCAGTTTATTCAGCGCATCAACGCCATCCTCGGCCTCTTCAACATTATTAAAACCCAGCTCTTTCAGCAGGTTGCGGACGATGCGACGCATGGTGTTAAAGTCGTCCACTACCAAAAAGCGCATATTTTTATCAGCCATATCTACTCCTGTGTTGTCTCGTCCGGCAGGACGGGCTCGTTAAATTCGCAATGCCTGTCCGGCGCTAATTTTTGCCAGCATATGCTGGCTGATGTGGCCCAGATCGACCACTTCGCTGGCGCCGCCCATCGCTATCGCTTCGCGCGGCATGCCAAATACCACGCAGCTGGCTTCATCCTGCGCGATGGTCCAGGCGCCTGCGCGATGCATTTCCAGCATCCCGGCCGCGCCGTCATTTCCCATCCCGGTCAGAATGACGCCCACTGCATTTCGTCCTGCATTGACGGCCACCGAGCGAAACAGCACATCTACGGAAGGTTTGTGCCGGTTAACCGGCGGGCCATCATTAAGTTTTACAACGTAGTTCGCCCCGCTACGCCCCAGCTCCATATGCATTGCGCCGGGCGCAATATAGGCGTGGCCTGGCAGAATACGTTCACCATCCTCCGCCTCTTTCACGGTGATCTGGCAGAGCTTGTTCAGCCGTTCGGCAAACGAGCGGGTAAAGCCCGGCGGCATATGCTGCGTGATCAGCAGCGCCGGACTGGTCGCCGGCAGCGGCTGCAGTACATGACGGATCGCTTCCGTACCGCCGGTGGAAGAGCCGATTGCAATCAGCTTTTCACTGCTGAGCAGCGGACCGGCTTTCAGCGTGACCGGCGCCGGCGACACGGTGCGCGTATGCAGCTTCGCCCGCGCCGCGCCGCGGATTTTGTCAGCGATCATCTGGCTGTAAGCCAGCATACCCTCGCGGATCCCCAGCTGCGGTTTCGTGACAAAATCCACCGCCCCCAGCTCCAGCGCGCGCAGCGTCACTTCCGAGCCCTTACCGGTGAGCGAGGAGACCATCACTACCGGCATCGGCCGCAGACGCATCAGCTTTTCCAGAAAATCGAGGCCATCCATACGCGGCATCTCGACATCCAGCGTCAGCACCTGCGGGTTGTACTGTTTGATCAAATCCCGCGCCACCAGCGGGTCCGGTGCCGTCGCGACCATCTCCATATCGGGATGGCTATTGATGATTTCCGTCATCAGCTGACGCATCAGCGCCGAGTCATCCACGCACATCACGGTGATTTTGCTCATCGTCTTTCCTTAGTCAGCCCATACACGGTCTGCCCGCGCAGCCAGAACTCTTTGCTGATCTGGCTGAAGTTTTCCGAATGCCCGGCAAACAGCACTCCACCCGGCTTCAGCAGCGGAACAAAGCGGCGCAGGATTTTTTCCTGAGTCTCTTTATCGAAATAGATCATTACGTTGCGGCAAAAAATAGCGTCAAACGGTCCGGGCAGTGCCCACTCATTGGCCAGCAGATTCAGCTGCGAGTAGTGCACCATGCCTGCCAGCTCGGAACGTACGCGCACCATGCCTTCATGCGGGCCGGTGCCGCGCAGAAAGAAGCGCTGCAGCTGTGACTGCGACAGCGTACGCAGCTCCTCCTGGCGATAGACGCCCGCCACCGCTTTTTCCAGCACCTGTGTATCGATGTCGCTGGCATGAACCTGAAATTTTCCCGGTCCGGTGCCCAGCGTTTCCGCCAGCGTCATCGCGATTGAATAAGGCTCTTCTCCGGTTGATGCGGCAGTACTCCAGACGCTGTAGCTTCCGCTGCGCTTCCGGGCATGTTCTGCCAGAATCGGGAAGTGATGCGCTTCGCGAAAAAACGAGGTCAGGTTAGTGGTCAGCGCATTGATAAACGCCTGCCATTCAGCGCTGTTTGGATCCTGCTCAAGCAGCGCCAGATAGCGGCCAAAATCGTCGATATTCAGCGTCCGCAGCCGCCGGACCAGGCGGTTGTAGACCATCTCACGTTTATGATCGGCCAGTACAATACCCGCACGCTGATAGATCAGCTGGCTGATACGACGAAAGTGCGTATCGGAGAGCGGCAGACGCTGTACCATCTGTGCAAGCAGCGTGGTCGGCTCATTTTGATCCAGGAACGTCGATTTCTTCATCTCGGGCCATCCGGCAACAAACTGTTAAGTGATTATTCTCTGATTGCTACGCTGCTGCCGGTACTTACCGGGTTAGCGGGCCGCCAGAAGCGGCCCGGCTGCGTTAAAAGGTTTCCCAGTTATCATCAGCGCCGCGTGCGCCAGGAGCGGGTGCCAGCGCTTTTTGTACAACCGGCGGTACCTTTTTCAACGCTGTAGATACGTTAACGGCCTGCGCGACAAATTCTTTACCAATATTGAACACAGCAACGGATTGTTTCAGGCGGCTGGCCTGCTCTTCCAGCGCCGCGGCGGCCGTCGCAGACTCTTCAACCAGCGCGGCGTTCTGCTGCGTGACCCGGTCCATTTCCGTCACGGCCACGCCAACCTGATCGATACCTTTGCTCTGCTCATCCGAAGCAGACGCGATTTCACCCATGATGTCGGTCACACGCGTAACGGCGCTGACGATCTCACTCATGGTTTCACCTGCGCTCTCCACCAGCACGGAGCCGGTATTAACGCGGCTGACAGAATCTTCGATCAGCGCTTTGATCTCTTTAGCCGCCTGAGCACTGCGCTGTGCCAGACTGCGCACCTCACCCGCAACCACCGCAAATCCGCGGCCCTGCTCACCGGCGCGGGCCGCTTCTACCGCAGCGTTCAGCGCCAGAATATTGGTCTGGAAGGCGATCCCATCAATAACGCTGGTGATATCCGCAATTTTCTTTGAACTGCCGGCGATATCTTTCATGGTGCTCACCACGCCATCGACCACTTTGCCCCCCTGCTGCGCGGTCTCTGAGGCGTTAAGCGCCAGCTGCGATGCCTGACGGGCATTGTCTGCGTTCAGCTTCACCGTGGCAGTAAGCTGCTCCATGCTGGCAGCCGTCTGCTCCAGCGAAGCCGCCTGCTGTTCGGTACGTGAAGAGAGATCGTTATTACCCATCGCGATTTCACTCGCGCCGGTATAGATAGCGTCAGACCCATCGCGTACGGTACGCACCGTGCGCGCCAGCTCCTGCTGCATCTCGGCCAGCGAACGGAGCAGATCGCCCACTTCGTTACGCACGCTGACTTCAACACTCTGCGTTAAATCACCCCGTGCGATGTGACGGATATGTTCAATGCTCTGTTTCAGCGGCCGGATCAGTGCTGAGCGCATACCGCTCCAGACCAGCGTGATAACCAGCAGCGTCACCAGCAGGGTGCCCGCTACCAGCATGATGGCGTGACGATACGCGCGCTCATTGGCATCAATACCCTGTTGCGCCAGTCCCAGGTTGGTACTGAGCCAGGCGTTGTAATCCTTTTCAAATTTGTCCTGCAGACTCTGAGTCGGCTGATCGACAAAGCCTTTAAAGTTGCCTGACCCCAGGAATACCACCAGCTCAGCCAGCGCATCGCGATAGGCTTTATAGTTGGCCTGCAGCGCCAGTACATTCTGCGCACTCTTTCCCTGCTCCGAGAGGCTGGCATTAAAATCGGCAAAGCCCGCATCGGCGGTTTGCAGCTCATCATTGGCGAGCGCAACCAGCTCTTTCACCGTGGCACCCGATCCCGCCATCTGGCTATCCTGCAGATAGCGAATACCGGCGCGGTTCAGCGTATTACGCGCCTGCACCAGCGATACCCAGGAGGTGCCCATGGCGCGCTGCAGGGTACTGAGGCGCTGGTTATAGGCAAAATTATCTTTATCGGCTTTTACCGTTGAGAAGAACATCCCACCGGAAAAAAGCTGCAGCAGCGCAAACAGCGCCAGCACGCAAAGCAGGCCGGAAACAACACGAATACGACTAAACATAAACACCTCATTGGTTGGCGAATCGCTGTAGTTATCGGCGCACCAGAGGCAATCTTTACAGGAGGGTAATAGCGGAAGTGGCCCTCTTCCTTTCAGCAGGAAGAGAGCCGGTTACTGTCAGAACGTTTCCCAGTTCGCATCGCCCGCGGTAGCGCTGGCGGTGGCAGTTTTACGCGCCGGGCTGCGCAGCGGCTGCGACTGCCTGGTTTCTGTCAGACGCTGGGCGGCCGGGGCTGCAGTACGCGGGATATGAAACACGGCGACTGACTGACTCAGGCGACTCGCCTGCGCTTCCAGCGACGCGGCGGCGGCGGCTGACTCCTCGACCAGGGCGGCGTTCTGCTGTGTCACCCGATCCATTTCAGTCACCGCGTGGCCCACCTGATCGATACCGCGACTCTGTTCATCTGACGCAGAGGCGATCTCGCCCATGATATCGGTGACGCGCGTGACGGCGCCGACGATATCGCTCATGGTGTCACCGGCGGTCCCGACCAGCTGCGAACCGGCATTAACCCGCGTGACCGACTCTTCAATCAGCCCTTTGATCTCTTTCGCCGCCTGGGCGCTGCGCTGTGCCAGACTGCGCACCTCACCCGCCACCACAGCAAAGCCGCGTCCCTGCTCACCGGCGCGTGCCGCTTCGACGGCGGCGTTGAGTGCCAGAATATTGGTCTGGAACGCAATACCATCAATAACGCTGATAATGTCGGCAATCTTTTTCGAACTGCCGGCAATATCGCTCATGGTACGTACCACGCCTTCCACCACGTCACCCCCTTTACGGGCCGTGTCAGAGGCGCTCAGCGCCAGCTGCGACGCCTGACGGGCATTTTCAGCGTTCTGTTTTACCGTGGCGGTAAGCTGTTCCATGCTGGCAGCTGTCTGTTCCAGTGAGGCTGCCTGCTCCTCAGTACGGGCAGACAGGTCATTGTTACCGGCGGAGATTTCGCTGGCACCGGTGAAGATCGCATCAGAGCCATCGCGCACATCGCTGACGGTACGCACCAGTGACTGCTGCATCTCATGCAGACTGGCCGCCAGCTGGCTCATCTCATTGCGTCCTTCCACCTGAATCGGCTGGGTCAGGTCGCCGGAGGCGATATGACGGATATGCCCCAGCAGCGCGTGCAGCGGACGGATCAGCACCACCCGCAGGCCAAACCAGCAGCCGGCGATCACTGCAATGACCACCACCATCACAGCGGCCAGCAGCCACATCATGGTGGTAAAGGCGCGCTGATTCTGGACGACGCCTTTCGCCGCAAGTTCTGCCTGTGCAGTACGCCACTCTTCGTAGGTCGCTTTCATTTTGACCTGGCGCGCCTCAATATTCTGCGCAAACATGCCCTGCAGATCGTTGGCTTTCAGGCGATCGAGCATCGCTTTCAGGCCGTCGTTAAAGGCGTTGTAGTCAGACTCCAGCCGTTCGGTTAACGCCTCCGGCAGACCCGGTGTGGATGGCAGGTTGTAGTAACGCTGGTAGTGATCGGCAGCCACGCTCAGCTGCTTCTCCGTCTGAGCAATCAGCGCGTTGAGCTGTCCGCCGTTGGTTTGCGTTGCCATACTGCCCTGCATACGCAGCATGGCGCGGTTAAGCACGGTACGGGTCTGATTAAGCTCAATCCACGCATCCGACATGGCGGCAACATTATTGGTAGAAGTCTGTGCGACGGCAAAAGCTTCTTTATCTTTGTTCAGCGCTGACCAGAACAGGCCGCCCGAGAGCAGCTGCAGCGCGCCAAAAATCAGCAGCACGGCGATCAGACTGGTAACGACGTTGATACGTTTTAACATGGTGTCTCCAGGAAGAATTTTGACACCCTGTTATCGACGCCAGCCGCAATTAATTGAGGTGGTTTACGCTTCTTTGCGCCTGTGCGGCCTTAATGAAGCTTTTGAGCCTGATTAATAACTAAAAAAACTACCCTCTGTCACGTGTGACGGAGGGCATAACGGCAGTCAGAAGGTTTCCCAGTGGCTGTCCGCGCCTGCTGTAGTAGCGGCACGACGCGGCGCGGCTGCGACCGCAGGCGGGGCAATTTGCGGGTGGCGCACGCCGGCAGCCTGCGGCGTGCCACGCGTAATGCGGAACAGCGCCACCGACTGACTGAGGTGGCTGGCCTGCGCTTCGAGGGAAGCAGCAGCCGATGCGGACTCTTCAACCAGCGCAGCGTTCTGTTGAGTGACCCGGTCCATTTCGGTGACCGCCTCTCCCACCTGATCGATACCGCGACTCTGCTCATCAGATGCGGAAGCAATTTCGCCCATGATATCGGTCACGCGCGTCACTGCATTCACTATTTCACCCATGGTTTCACCGGCGCTTTCTACCAGCACATAGCCACTGTTAACACGCTGGACCGAATCCTCAATCAGCCCTTTGATCTCTTTGGCCGCCTGAGCACTGCGCTGCGCCAGACTGCGTACTTCACCGGCTACTACGGCAAAACCGCGCCCCTGTTCGCCGGCACGTGCAGCTTCTACCGCTGCGTTAAGTGCCAGAATGTTGGTCTGGAAGGCAATGCCGTCAATCACACTGGTAATATCCGCGATTTTCTTCGAACTGCCGGCGATATCTTTCATGGTCGAAACCACGCCATTCACAACCGTACCGCCTTTCTGAGCCGTTTCTGAAGCGTTTCGCGCCAGCTGCGACGCCTGCCGCGCATTTTCAGCATTCTGTTTCACTGTTGCTGTCAGCTGCTCCATGCTGGCAGCCGTCTCTTCCAGTGAGGCAGCCTGCTGCTCGGTACGCGCCGAAAGGTCGTTATTACCGGCTGAAATCTCACTGGCACCGGTAAAGATCGCATCCGCTCCGTCGCGCACGTCGCTGACCGTGCGCGTCAGCGCCTGCTGCATCTCATGCAGGCTGGTCGCCAGCTGGCTCATCTCATTACGCCCTGTTACAACGATTGACTGGGTGAGATCGCCCTGCGCGATATGCCGGATATGCTGAATGCTCTGATTAAGCGGCTGAATAAGTACCCGGCGCAGCCCGGACCAGCACAGCAGGCTAACCGCAACCACCACGACCATGACGGCGCCAATCAGCCAGAGCATACGGGTATACGCCGTGCTGTTTTCTTCTGCGCCCGCCTGCGTAAGACGGCTCTGATCGGCCCGCCAGCGCGTGTAATCAGCGTAGAAAGCGCTCTGACTCGGTGCTACCGGCGCTTTATACGCCTCGACCATATCCTTATTTTGCAGCGCGGCCTGCATAGCACTCAGCGCCTGACTGTAAGCGCCATAGCTCTGCTCCAGCTGCTGGTTAAGCTGTTTATCCAGTCCTGGCGTATCGGGCAGATTGTGGAATAGCGTAAAGTTGTCCGCTGCACGCTGCTGAAAATCGCGACTCTGTAAATAGAGCTCACTCACATCTGTCTCTTTCCCCTCCAGTTTGCCGGTAGTGATGCGCAGCAGCATACGCGTCAGCACCACCCGGCTCTGGTTAAGGCTCATATAGGCATCGGTAATCGCCGCAAGATTTTGCGCGGAAAGCTGCGAGGCAGAAAAGCTGGTTTTGTCATGATACAGCGCCCGGATAAACAGCGATCCGGAGGTCAGTTGCAGAGCAGCAAAAAGTACCAGTACCACCAGCAGGCTGGTGACAACACGAATTCGGGTAAACATAATGGGGTCCATCGAAACAGGAAAGTGGGGATGAAAACGGGCCGCGCTGAGGCGGCCCGGCGGTAACGGTTAGACGCTGCGCAGCGTGTCCATCAGCGCCATTTCTTCGCTACTGAGCAGTTTTTCAATATCGACCAGGATCAGCATACGCTCGCCCAGCGCCCCCAGTCCGGTCAGATACTCTGTAGACATCGTCACGGCGAACTCCGGTGCCGGCCGAATCTGTTCGTGCATCAGCGACAGCACATCTGAAACGCCATCAACCACGATGCCGACCACGCGGTGTTCCAGGTTGAGCACAATCACTACGGTATTATCGTTGTACTCTACGTCCGGCTGCGAAAACTTCACGCGCAGGTCGATAATTGGCACGATTACGCCGCGCAGGTTAGTGACCCCTTTGATAAATTCCGGCGTGTTGGCGATGCGCGTGACCTGATCGTAGCCGCGGATCTCCTGTACTTTAAGAATATCGATGCCGTACTCTTCATCACCCAAAGTGAAAACCAGAAACTCCTGGCCGACGGTTTCGCCAGCGATTTTGGTCACGGTTGCCATGTCAGTCATATTTTTGCCCTTTATTTATCAGTTACGCTGCGGCACCGGCCACACGCTTTTCACGGTTCAGCGATTGCAGTGCGGACACATCCACAATCAGCGCTACGCTGCCATCCCCCAGAATGGTGGCAGCAGAGATACCCGGCACTTTGCGGTAGTTACTCTCCAGGTTTTTCACCACCACCTGATGCTGACCGATTAACTGATCGACCAGCAGCGCATAGCGGCGGCCCGCACTCTGCAGAATCACCACAATGCCCTGCGTTGCATCGGTTTTGGCATTCTGCACATCAAAGACGTTCCACAGCTCAACCAGCGGCAGATATTCGCCGCGGACTTCCAGTACACGCTCTCCGCCAGCCAGCGGCTTAAGCTCTTCTGCCGTTGGCTGCAGCGATTCCATGACGGCGTTCAGCGGCAGGATAAAGACCTCATCCGCTACGCGTACCGACATGCCGTCCAGGATTGCCAGCGTCAGCGGCAGCAGAATACGGATGGTTGTGCCTTTACCCTGTTTCGACGCAATCTCAACATGACCGCCCATCTCCTGGATATTACGCTTCACCACGTCCATACCCACGCCGCGCCCGGAGACATCGGTAACCTGCTCAGCGGTAGAGAAGCCGGGAGCAAAGATCAGCATGCCCACTTCTTCATCACTCATGCTGTCGCTGACCGGCAGACCTGAAGAGAGCGCTTTAGCCAGGATGCGCTCACGATTCAGGCCGGCTCCGTCGTCGATCACCTCAATACAGATGTTGCCACCCTGGTGCTCAGCAGAAAGTGTCAGATTGCCGGTGGCCGTTTTATTGGTTGCCAGGCGTTTTTCCGGCGTTTCAATACCGTGATCCAGACTGTTGCGCACCAGGTGCGTTAACGGATCGATAATGCGTTCGATCAGGCTCTTATCCAGCTCCGTCGAGCTGCCCAGCAGCGTCAGCTCCACGTCTTTACCCAGCTTGCTCGCAAGGTCGCGCACCAGACGCGGGAAGCGGCTGAACACATACTCCATCGGCATCATACGAATCGACATCACCGACTCCTGCAGGTCGCGCGCGTTGCGCTCCAGCTGGCCCATGCTGTTGAGCAGATCGCCATGCGCGACCGGATCCAGTGCACCGGAACGCTGCGCCAGCATCGACTGGGTAATCACCAGTTCGCCAACCAGGTTAATCAGCTGATCCACTTTCTCAACCGCAACGCGGATACTGCTGGATTCGCTCGATTTTGCTGGCGCCGCTGCCCGCTTGCTTTCGCGTTTTACGCCCGGCGTGATATCTGTCACCACTGCACTCTGCGGCTGAGCAGGTGTCGTTTCAGCAACAACGTCTGCGGCTACCGCGACCGGAGCTGCGGCCTCTGCCTGCGGGAAGCGGATCTGCGCTTCATCGATCACAAAGCAGAGCACTGCTACGATGTCATCTTTGTCGACACCTTCAATCGTGGCTTCCAGCGAGTGGGTACTTTTGACAACGTCGGTGACGCTGCCAAGGTTACTCAGCTCTTCCAGCATCAGATCTGGCTCTTTCTCTTTGAGATCGACCAGCTGCAGGCGCAGGCCGCGGCTGACAACCGTCGTCGCCGCAGGGGTATCGACTACCGCAGCAGCAGGGGCTTCAGGCACAATACCTTTCGCTTCCAGTGCCAGTTGACGCAGCGCCTCGCAGATGTAGTTAAAGCTTTCCGCATTAGGCTCCTGCGCAGTTTTATACGCATCGAGCTGTTCCTGCATAATATCTTTGGTTTCCAAAAACAGGTTGATGATGTCGGTGCTGAGCTGCATTTCGCCGCGGCGCGCACCATCCAGAATGTTCTCCAGGATATGGGTTGTCTCCTGTAAAACCGTAAAGCCAAACGTACCTGCTCCGCCCTTAATAGAGTGAGCGGCACGAAAAATGGCATTCAACTGTTCGGCATCGGGCTCCTGGGGATCCAGTCCCAACAGGTGTTGCTCCATGTCCGCTAACAGCTCATCGGCCTCGTCAAAAAACGTCTGGTAAAAATCGCTGATGTCCATGCTCACGGGATCACCTCGGCTGTGAGGGTTGGTCTGGTGTTACCGCACCCGCAGCGGGCGTTGCGGACGTGGCGGGCGCTGCCTGAGCCGCCGGAGCGGTCGGTGCGGTCGCCGCAGCCGCAGCCGGTCCGGCTGGTGCAGTGATAGTGGGAATCATGTGTGCCGGATCGCTGACCTGGACGGCATCGCTTTCGGCATTCTCTTTTTCAATGGCGGCTTCAGTATCATGGTTTAATACCAGCAGGCTGATACGGCGGTTGACCGCATCATCAGCGCCACGGTTCTTGAGCTTCATCGTGGCGGCCATCCCCACGACGCGCAGCATTTTGTTGCTATCCAGGCCCCCGATGACCAGCTCGCGCCGGGAGGCATTAGCACGATCGGCTGAGAGCTCCCAGTTACTGTAACCGCGTTCACCGCCGGCATACTGGAAGTCATCGGTATGGCCAGAAAGACTGATTTTATTCGGAATATCATTCAGCAGCGGCGCCACCGCGCGCAGAATATCGCGCATATAGGGTTCAACCTCCGCGCTGCCGGTTTTAAACATCGGGCGATTCTGGCTGTCGATAATCTGAATACGCAGCCCCTCCTGCACCATGTTGATAATCAGATGCGGACGCAGCGCTTTCAGGCGTGGATCGGCTTCAATCAGCTGATCGAGCTTTTCACGCAGCCGGTTAAGGCGGATCTCATCCAGCTGGCGTTTTTGTGCATCCATATCCACCTGTTTTCTGACTTCGCCCTTCTGCTGGGTCGGATCGTCTCCGCCCCCCGGAATCGGGCTTTCGCTATCGCTGCTGCGGGGTCCGCCTGTTACCGCCACTTTGAGCGGGGTTTTAAAATATTCTGCGATCTGAACCAGCTCCTGCGGATTCGCAATCGAGATGAGCCACATCACCATGAAAAATGCCATCATCGCCGTCATAAAGTCGGCATAGGCAATTTTCCATGAGCCGTGGCTGCCTTCATGCTTTTTATGTTTGCGCCGTTTAACCAGCACAATTGGGCGATTTTCATGCTTCATGAACTCTGGTCCGAAGTCTGTTTAGCCGGGTTTTTAGCGTTGCGTACGTGCTCTTCCAGTTCGGTAAACGAGGGACGCTCTGTGGAATAGAGCGTTTTGCGTCCGAACTCGACCGCGATCTGCGGGGCATACCCGTTCAGGCTGGAAAGCAGCGTGACTTTCACGCACTGCATCATTTTGGTGGTCTCAGCGCACTTCTGGCGCAATACCGAAGCCAGCGGTGAAATAAATCCGTAGGCCAGCAAGATGCCGAGGAACGTACCCACCATGGCGTGCGCAATCAGCGCCCCCAGCTCTGCAGCCGGACGATCGGCTGATGCCAGCGCATGCACGACACCCATTACCGCTGCAACGATGCCAAATGCCGGCAAACCATCGCCGATGGCGGATAAACTTTGCGCTGGTACTTCGCATTCATGCTCATAGGTCTCAATTTCTTCATCCATCAATGCTTCAATTTCAAAAGCATTCATATTTCCGCTGACCATCAGGCGCAGGTAGTCGGTAATAAAGTCCACTAACTGTTTATCGGTTAAAATACGCGGATAATTAGCGAAAATTTCGCTCTGCGAGGGATCTTCAATATCGCGTTCCAGCGACAGCATGCCCTGCTGACGGGATTTCGCCATCAGCCGATAGAGCAGCGCCATTAAATCCATATAGACCGCTTTATTATATTTGGAACCACGCATCAGCAGCGGCAGTGCCTTTAGCGTTTTCTTAATGGACTTACCGTTATTACCGACCAGAAATGCGCCGACACCTGCCCCGCCAATGATCAGCAGTTCAGATGGCTGATAAAGTGCACCTAAATGGCCACCGACCATCAGATAACCGCCCAGCACGGAACCAAGGACCACGATATAACCCAGAATAATCAGCACAAAAACATCCTTACGTCCGTAACGTGTTGGTGGAAGTTAAGCCAGAGGGCCGCAGGCGATATTCACAAATCGGAGGCAAAAAAAAGCAGCGGGGGTAACCCGCTGCTGGATGGCTTCCACAATGCGAACATACTTAAACGGCGCGTTTAACCTGTTCATCCAGCAGTTGTGGAAAGGTATCGGCAGTATCTGCAGAAAGTTTACGTCTTTTTACGGCACGCGAAGGCGGCTGGCACAGGCTGCAGACAAAGCTGCCTGCGGGCTGATGTGCATGATTAATAAAGCTGCCGTGACAGCTTTTGCAGTCAGAGAGTTCCAGCATACCACTTTCAACGAATCGCACCAGGGTCCAGGCGCGCGTCAGCGCCAACAGCGGGCCCTCGTCCGATTGCGGACACTGCTCAAGGTAGAGACGGTAGGCCTGAATAACCGCCTCCACGCCGCAGCTTAAACCGGTTTTGAGTAAAAACTGCCAGGCGTTACAGAACATAGATGCGTGAATATTCTGTTCCCACGTCATGAACCAGTCGGTGGAGAACGGCAACATGCCTTTTGGCGGCGGCGCACCACGCAACTCTTTATACAATTTAATTAAGCGGCCGCGACTTAATTGCGTTTCACTCTCCAGCATCTGCAGACGGGCACCCAGCGTGATCAGTTCCATCGCCAGCTGAATATCGCGCGCTTCCTGAACGATACTTTTATCGCTCATTATACTGCCCTCTTTTTGGTGCTGGTTTCGGTTTTTGAAACGCTGCGCAGCAGACGGCTGGATAACAGGATACCGGTGTGAATTTGCTGCAAATCATCTACCCGTGATTCCTGGGTAAGACGATTAATTAAGTTATGATCAGTAAAGCGGAACTGACATACAAGCTGATTCGTTTCAGCCAGCTTTACCATTTCAGGCAATGTTAACTGAGCCAGTGCATCTGCCATTGCTTCATCAATACCCAGACGAAACATAGCTGAAGGTTTTTCCTGGTTAATTAAGCGCTGCGCGAGCAGTAAATATGACAGATTGATGTCATATATATGTTTTAATAATTCTGATGTACCCATTTTTTCCATCCTGATAGACGCGGCATATATACGGCCACAGAATTTAATCTCTATGGTTCGGGTTGCTGGTTGGTAAATCTAAAGATGGCAAAAAATAAAATCAGTCATTAGCCAACATATATTTAAGTGTTTCATTTCCTACCGGGACATTCAGCAGTTTCAGTCAAAATTCCAGGCCATTCTTTTCCTGAGTCTTAACCTTCTTCCCTGATGTCTTTTTATCGTTTTTTAAGACTAATCCGAAAACAACGCAAATCTATATGGTCTCTATCCGACATACAACGTGAGTGGACCGGAATTTTAGATAAAGTGTGATCTGTATCACACTTTTAAGGCAAATTTTTTAACCGAAGCATCAGGGATGCTTGCGTTTTGTATGTTTTTTAGTCAATTCCGATTTTTTTCGCTAATCTTTTCCTGGGAAATTTCCAGATTGTGATCGCGTCGTCATCTGTCAGGCTATACGGATCTTTTCGTTGTCATGTTGGGGTTAACTCATCACAACCCGCTACCCTGAGACTTTGCGGCAGCACAAAACACCGGAAAAGCACGGTTTTTATAAGTTTTAAATTAATCACTTACAGGGAATATTGCCGGAAGGCATCACTCTTACACCTTAAACGGTACGCGAAACGTGATAGCGCCTGAAAAATGGAGTGTCAAGACAATGTCAGCAAGATTGAGAAAACGAATGTGGATGTAACCAGCTGTTACATTAACAAAATGAATGGGTGGTACAAAAAGCACACTGATGTATAACAAACATCGGCCTGGCCAGAGAAAACTTTAGCGCTGATAACAAAACTTACAAAAATGCGGCTATCTTTGCTGCAAATTTCCCATAATGCTCGTTCATCAACTGGTTAGCGTTAAGACTGATGAAATCGATTTCTTCTGTGTTGCCGCTTCGGTTTCATTACCCTTTGCTGTGGCACATCCGGACGAGTGAATAAAATTCAGTAAACGGGCTATGAAATATGCTTAGCCGGGTTTCTCTTTTCAATAAGGCTTTTTTGCAGGTGCCGGCAATAAAAAAGGGAGTGCATCAACGCACTCCCTCGTCATCGCTTTCAGTTATCCGTCATGCCAGCTTCTGAAACGTTGCAACTTTATTTTCCGTACCGTGATCGTCACTACGCGCGGACAGCGCATTGAGATCGTGCAGGAAGGTTTCGCGCCAGTGTGAGATATCCTGTTTACGCAGTACCGCCATCATATCGTTATAGCGGGTAATACGTTCCGTACGCGACATGGTCAGTGCTTTATCCAGCGCAGCAGCCACTTCGTCACGATCGTAAGGATTAACAATGAGTGCTGACGTCAGCTCATTCGCAGCCCCGGCAAAGCGTGAGAGAACCAGTACGCCCGGATCATCCGGATCCTGAGCCGCGACATACTCTTTGGCAACCAGATTCATGCCGTCGCGCAGAGGTGTAACCAGACCCACATCGGTAAGGCGGAAAATTTTCATCAGCAGACGGCGATCAAAATGCTGGTTGAGATAATAGAGGGGGGTCCAGCCCAGCGTGCCATATTTACCATTGATGCGGCCCGCTTCTGTCTCCAGCTGATGCCGAATGTCCTGATAGGCCTGCACGTCGCCACGTGAAGTCGGTGCAATCTGCGAGTAACGAATTTTGCCGCGATGCTGCGGAAAGTTTTCCAGCAGCGCTTCGTAGGCCAGAAAACGCTCGGGCAGACCTTTGGAATAGTCGAGTCGCTCACAGGCGATAATGTTTTTAGCGTCACCCAGCTCACGCTTCATCGCGGCCATCTTGGGCGGCAGCGGCCCTTCTGCCATCTCTTTGATCGCATCAGGTTCAATACCGATTGGATAGACTTCGGTCATAAAGGTGTTGCCGAAAGCCCGATGCTTTTTCTCACCTTTGTTTTGCAGCTGCGTTTGCTGACTGAGGCTATCGAGAAACGCAACCCGATCGGATTCGGTCTGGAAGCCCAGCAGATCATAGTCGCTCAGCATCTCCAGCAACTCCTGATGCGGCGGCAGCGCATTGAAAATTTCCGGCGTCGGGAAAGGGATATGTAAAAAGAAACCGATACGGTTGGTCACGCCCAGTTTACGCAACTCGGCAGCAAACGGTAGCAGATGGTAATCGTGGATCCACAACACGTCATCAGATTTAATCAGCGGCTTAAGACGATGAGCCAGCGCAGTATTGACCCGGCAATAGCCTTCCCAGGCTTCACGCTGATACTGCACCAGATCAAGCCGGTAGTGGAAAGCAGGCCAGATTACGGTGTTAGAAAACTGGCAGTAATATTGATCGTAATCATTCTGGTTAAGCGGGAACGAGGCGTAGGTGATCCCATCGTGCTCCAGCTTTGCGAGTGGCTCTTCTTCTTCACCCGCATATTCACTGATCTCGCCGTTCCAGCCAAACCATAAACCACCGGTGTTTTTTAGCGCATCAAGAATACCAACGGCCAGACCGCCTGCGCTGCTTTTACTTCCGTCGGGAATAGCAATACGGTTAGATACCACGACTAAACGACTCATAACCTGAACTCCTTACCAATATTGTCATGCTCTAATTGTAATAATAGTTGCTCCAGCCACTGCCAGACAGCTTCTGTGTCCGGCAGCCGGTAGCGCGCTTCAGTAGGGCCTTCGCCAACTTTGACAGAGAGACCCTGTAGCGCATTCACTGCAAGAAAGCCCTTTTCATCGGTCAGATCATCACCGACAAATACCGGAATACGTCCTGCAAAGGGAGCTTCCTGCATAAAGGTATTAATGGCTTCGCCCTTGTCGATTCCCCGGGGTTTGATTTCAACCACGCATTTGCCCGGCTGCAGCGTTAACTCAGAAAAACGGTTAACAATCTTTTCCGCCAGCTGCATGATGGCCGGCTCATGCTCAGGGGCATTGCGAAAATGCAGCGCAAATGCCATGCCTTTTGCCTCCAGCACGGCGCCTGGCCACTGACTGAATGCCTGCTCCAGTTCGTTCTGCAGCGCTGAGGCAACCGTATCTGGCAGAGCATGACGGTGTGTCTGACCGGTTGCATCGCGACGCTCTGCACCATGCACACCCGCCGCAGGCGCTTCAAGTGGCGCGGCCAGTTTATCCAGCTGGGCTATCGGCCGTCCGGACACCAGCGCCAGCGCACCGTGGCTGAGATTGGAGATTTGTTGCAGATGCTGACGAACACGGGCGGGAATAGTGACCTGATCGGGCTGTGCCTCAATCGCTGCCAGCGTGCCGTCAACGTCAAAAAAGAAGGCGTAAAGGCCGCCGCTTAACGACGGAAGGGTATTGGTCTCGCTTACCACAGATGTCACGTCTCCTCCTTTTGTGAGTAATACATCAGGATGTTCAGAGGCGTGCAGCAGATAAAAATATTTAGGGTGAAACCACTAATAAATGCGCAACCTTTCCTGGTCAGCATCATGTATAACTGCATACCTGACGCACAATGAACATCGGCAGCAATAAGTGTAGACCTTATTCCGCTTTTCGCCATGAAAGTCGCTATCCGGAAAAATGGTTAGCGGTTTATCGCTTCGCCTTGCATCTGAATAACTGCAGGAGGAATAATAAAAAAGAATAAATGTGTACAATGCCAGGAAATATGTATGACTTTTCCACCCTGCCAATTCAGAATATTCCTGTAGCCAGCGGTAAAGTTTAACAGAAATTAAAAACAGTTTTTTTTTCAAAATGACAAAGGCCTGAAACCCCATAAAGAAATTCTTAAAAACGGGCCCGTAGCCCCCTTTTTTACCGCTTCAGTTGCCGTGGAATTGACCTGCCTGATGCATTTATGCACACTGACCCGGGTCAGGGATATCAATGATAAGAGCGATAAGATGGTGCAAAATTACAGTCAGCGCGTCCATTTTTACTATTGCATTTTGGTTGCGCTTAAAATCCATGCTCAATCCAAAAAAAACGGCCATCTCCGGGGGAAAAATAATTTCCTGCTGAAGTGGTTACGTAACGCGCAGAACAATACGATTTTCCATCCGGATATTACCAGTGAAATTGAGTGGCTGCGCGGCAAGATCATCAGCGCCGGGCCCGATGCCGATCTGGAACCTATGCTGCAATACGTTTATGACACAGCAAAACGCGCAGAACGTTTACGTTATAATTTCTGAGCCCCCTGCTGATGTTAAGCGCAACGCAGTATCTCTTATTGACCCGCGCTTATAGACTGTTTCATTAATTCTGAAATGCGGATCTCCATTAAACAGGCTATTCGATCTTTGCGTGGCTCTCTGCCTGAGCGTCCGCTGCACACTATGTATCCCCTCCCGTTACGCTGGCCAGCGCTGTACGCAAACAACCATACCAGTTGCCCTTCCCCTGCTCCTGCTCCTGCTCCTGGTCCTGCTCCTGCTCCTGCTCCTGCTCCTGCTCCTGCATAACGTGTTATAGCGCTTAAGCCCTTATTACACTGTTTCAGCAGATCGCTATCACATCCCGATCGTCAATCGCGTATTATCGGCCGTCAGGAGCGTTTACCACGCTGCGCCCTATGTGGCGCAGACTTCATGGAGAATCTGCATAATGGCATTGACTATTCGTCACGCCCGGCCGGAAGACGCCGGTTTACTGCATCAGCTGGGGCGTATGACCTACAGCGCGCATTTCAAACACCTGTGGGTCTCTGCGGAAGAGATGGATGCTTTTATCAGCAAAGAGTACGGTATGGATGCACTTATCCATAGCCTGACAGACGCCAGTGAATGCTGGCTGATTGCCGAGTCAGCGCATCCTATTGGTTTTGCCAAAGTAAAATGGAGCGTGCCGGTTCCTGATTCCGGTATGCGGGGTGCTCAGCTTTGCAAACTTTATCTCGACCCTCAGGAGACGGGCAAACACGTCGGAAGAGAGATGTTTGAAAGCATTATTGCCAGTGCGCGCCACCGTGAGGAAGGTTATCTGTGGCTGGAAGTGATGGACGCCAACGTCAGAGCCAGAAAATTTTATGAAGCGTTTGGCATGCAGCACATTAAAGATATTCCTTTTGTCACTGCCTCGCAGCAGAGTATGTTGCAGATTCTGGGAATGTTAATTTAACCAGCCCTGCCTGCCCTGCGCATCCTGCCCAGGGCGAAAAGTCTGTCCTGCTCACATATCTGATTAATTTTGCCAATTATTCGGGATAACCGGGGCAAATATTCTCTTCGCCGGTATCCTGTTTAACTCGCTATGGTGCTAATTTAGCGAAGATTTTTACTCTTGTTGTTATCCGTTATATTTTACGCATAGTAAAACAAAACACAAAACTATATATAAAACAATAACTTAATTATATTAGCCGCTTCGCTTGCACAGACAGCATTCACCATTACGCTTTAAAACGTACCACGCACATGACTGCATTGATTCATCATGTTATTAAACACTCTTCAAGAGGCTATATCATGACTCAGCACAGAGGCGGTTCAGGTAACTTCGCAGACGATAAGCAGAAAGCATCTGACGCAGGTAAAAAAGGTGGACAGAAAAGCGGCAGCGGAAGCGGCGGCAGCTTTAAAGATGACCCTAAAAAAGCATCTGAAGCAGGCAAAAAAGGTGGCCAGAGCAGCCGTAAAGGTTCCTGATTAGCCGGACAGCACAGGGATGTGCTGCACTATTTCCCCCTCTCTGCTTTATTTCCTCCTGTTTAATCTGCCGTTACGCTTGCTGTTTCTCCCGCCGCAGACAACTCTTAAAGTCGTTTTACTTCCCTTATTTTGCTCCAGACTTACTGTTTAATACTGAAAGGATTTACACCCGTCATGAAACGTTTTATATGCTCGCTGTTCAGCAGTCCTGAATCCTTATTGCAGGTCATGACACAACAGGATGTTACTGAATCCATGGAGGAAGGTGACAGAATTATCATAGATGAAGATGGCAATGCCTCGGTCAATCCGCTTAGCCCCGAAGTGCATAAAGATTTTGCTGAGCACGTTTCAACTCTGAAGGAAATTTAAATGGGCACGGCTATTTTCATGGTGTTAATGGTATGCGGGTACTGGTATACCAGCCGCGATATGTCCAGCCGGCTAAAGATAAAACGTTCATTTGGCTGGGATGTCTATTTTCTTATCGCGCTTTACGGCTGCATTTTCGTTGTCCAGGGCGTACTGGCTACGGCCATTGTCTGGCTATTGCTGCTTGCCGCCTCATTTGCAAATAACACTTTTGGCCTGAGTGCCGATCACCACGCTAACTGGCATGTCGATTTTATGACCTGGAGCTTTCTGGGCATCCAGGCCCCGGTAGTCATCATGCTCACCTTTGCGGTGCTGTTTTGCGTTTACCGCTCCAACTGGGCTGGCAGCGCCCGCCTGACGCCTGGCAGCCGTAAAGAGTTGTATCAGCGCCTGTCCCGTTCTAACGGCATTGAACAGATGCTGCTGCACTGTATGGAAGAAGGTGAACTGGCCTGGGTAACGCTGAAATCCCGCCGGATTTACATTGGTATGATCCACGCCGCTACCTTTGAATTTCCTGGTACAGCGAATATCGTGATGATCCCGATGCTGAGCGGCTATCGCGATGCGCGCACCCTGAATCTGGCTATCGAGCACAATTATAGCCGCTGGTATCACGAGCATGAAATAAGCTTTCTCTCTTCACCCAAAAGCGCCCTCGATTTTCGTAAGGTGCTGATGGTTGATCAGATTGAGAGCCTGTCGCTGTTCGACCCGGCCAGCGCCTCTGCGCTGGCTCTGGGCAAAAAACGCTATCAGCGCCGCCGGATGCCGCTTAATCATTCCTGAGAGATGACGCTGAGGACGCAGCGGCCCGCCAGTGCCAGTTGCGTACCTCAGGCACATCTTCACCATACTCCCGCACCCAGGCGTGATGCGCAGCAATACGCGCCTGCAAATCCTCCAGCAAATCTGAATACCGATCGGCTTCTTCAGAAACGTGCAGCAGCGCAGCCTGCGCCAGATGATAGCGATCGAGCTTGTTCAGTACGGTCATATCAAAAGGCGTGGTGGTCGTGCCCTCTTCGTTAAAACCGTGTACGTGGAAATTACGATGATTATTGCGCTGATAAGTCAGACGATGGATCAGCCCCGGATAGCCGTGGAACGCAAAGATCACCGGTTTGCTGGTTGTAAACAGGCGATCAAACTCCGCCTCACTTTTGCCATGCGGATGCTGTTCACAGGTCTGCAGCGCCATCAGGTCAACGACATTCACTACGCGTACGCGCAGCGACGGCAGTAATTCACGCAGCAGATCAACTGCCGCCAGCGTTTCCATCGTAGGCACATCGCCCGCGCACGCCATGACCACGTCAGGTTCTCCCGTGCAGCTGGCCCATTGCCAGATGCCCATTCCCGCCTCACAGTGCGCAATCGCACTATCGATATCGAGCCACTGCGGAGAGGGCTGCTTGCCCGCTACAATGACATTAATGCGATCCCAGGTACGCAGGCAGTGATCGCCCGTCCAGAGCAGACAGTTCGCATCCGGCGGCAGATAGACGCGCACGATGTCCGCTTTTTTATTCACTACATGATCCAGAAAACCCGGGTCCTGATGACTGTAGCCATTGTGATCCTGACGCCAGACGTGAGAGGAAAGCAGATAGTTCAGGGATGAGACGGGCTGCCGCCACGGCAGTTTACGCGACACTTTCAGCCATTTAGCATGCTGGTTAAACATGGAGTCGACAATATGAATAAACGCTTCATAGCAGTTAAACAGGCCATGACGTCCGGTAAGCAGATAGCCTTCCAGCCAGCCCTGACACTGATGCTCGCTCAGAATTTCCATCACGCGCCCGTCGCGTCCCAGCTGTTCATCCCACGGCTCCAGCGGTGCCATCCAGCTGCGGCTGGTCGCGTCAAACACCGGCGATAACCGGTTTGAAGCGGTCTCATCCGGGCCAAACAGACGAAAATTATCCCTGTTGAGACGAAAAATTTCGCGCAGATAGAGGCCAAACTGGTGGGTCGCTTCCCCCTGCTGCGCGCCTGGTGCGCTGAGACCAGTCGCAAATTGCCGGATATCAGGTGTGACAAGCGGTCGCCGCAGCCGGCCGCCATTAGCGTAAGGCGTGGCACTCATACGTTTGTCACCTGCCGGAGCCAGCGCCCGCAGCTCAGCGTTTAAGCGCCCTCCGGCGTCAAAAAGCGTTTCAGGCTGATAACTGCGCAGCCATGTTTCGAGGATCTCCCGGTGCGCTTCATCTTCGCGGCACCCGGCGACCGGCACCTGATGCGCGCGCCAGAAACCCTCTACTTTTTTGCCATCTACTTCTTTCGGTCCTGTCCAGCCCTTCGGCGTGCGCAGCACGATCATGGGCCAGCGCGGTATCGTCTCACTGCCGGCTGTAGTGCGTGCCTGCTGCTGGATAGAGGCAATAGTGTCAAACGCGCGATCCAGCGTAGCGGCCATCTGCTGATGCATTAGCTGTGGATCGTCACCACAGACAAAAAGCGGTTCATAACCATACCCGCTGAAAAGCTGCTGTAAGTCCTCGTCGCTGGTGCGTCCCAGCAGCGTTGGGTTAGCGATCTTATAGCCATTGAGGTGAAGAACAGGCAGCACAGCCCCATCACGCTGCGGATTAAGGAAATGGATACCGTGCCAGCTGGCAGCCAGGGGGCCAGTCTCTGCTTCACCGTCACCAATAACGCAGGGCACAATCAGGTTCGGGTGATCAAATACGGCACCAAAAGCGTGAGAAAGCGAATAGCCCAGCTCTCCCCCTTCGTTAATTGAGCCAGGCGTTTCAGGCGCCGCATGGCTCGGTATCCCGCCGGGAAAAGAGAACTGTTTGAACAGACGCTGCATACCCTGCTCATCTTCACTGACCTGCGGGTAAATTTCACTATAGGTCCCTTCCAGCCAGCTGTTAGCCACCATGCCGGGGCCGCCATGACCGGGTCCGCAGACATACAGCAGGTCAGCATTGCGCTGGCGAATAATGCGGTTAAGGTGGGCATAGATAAAATTGAGTCCGGGGGTGGTGCCCCAGTGTCCCAGCAATCGTGGCTTGATATGCTCAGGCAGCAATGTTTCACGCAGCAGCGGGTTCGCCATCAGGTAGATTTGGCCCACTGACAGATAGTTAGCGGCGCGCCAGTAGCGATCAAGCAGTTCCAGTTCAGCCGTTGCGGCAGCGTCGGTCATCAGCTCGTCTCCTCATTTTTAGGGTAATAACTAACCTTAACTGAGAAAGCAGCATGCCGCGAATCAGCGCGCCAAAGATATTACGCTGACGCTTCAATAAATTAATTAATAACCGAAGCGCATACGTATATTTAAGCGATGCGGTAATTGTCGCTGCGCTTAAATATAAAAATATTGCAAAATCAAACTCTACAGATAAATCTTATAAGCAAGTATTTAAACCGCCCCGCTTGCAGAACATAGAAACACGATTACTATTAAATACGCAGCTCGCTTATAACTGGTTAGTTAGATCAGGTCATTATCATCTTATGAAGAGACAATATATGTTGACTCAGCATCAAGGCGGTGCAGGTAATTTCGCAGAGGAAACACGGCGAATATCTGAAGCGGGTAAAAAAGGCGGACAGAATAGCGGCATAGGCCTGAACAATGACCGCGAAAAGTATCTGACGCTGGCAAAAAAAGGACTCAGAATGGCAATTATGGCGCCTGACAACAGGTTTTACGGATGAATCCTGCTGCACAGGGATTGCGCATCTGATTCCTGTTCCGCACCAGAGCACAATAAGCTCTGCTGCCTTAAAAACCTCATCTTAATGAATAAACTGCATACGTCATATGACGCCTGCTTTGCTGTTTATTATTGCACGGAGAACGCTTATGAAAGTTGAATCTCTGCTCGACCTTTTTATTCACGACCTCTCAGATGTTTATAGTGCAGAAAAACAGATAACCCGTGCGCTCCCCAAAATGGCGCGTGCCGCATCTGATGAAAGTTTAAAAGCAGCTTTTAAACAACATCTGGAGGAGACCCAGGGGCAAATTGAGCGTCTGGATCAGGTAGTGGAAGCCCACGACGAATTACGTATCAAACGCATGAAGTGCCATGCAATGGAAGGTCTGGTGGAAGAAGCGCAGGAACTTATCGATGCGACTGAAGCCGGCCCGGTGCGCGATGCAGGCCTGATAGGTGCGGCGCAAAAAGTTGAACACTACGAAATTGCTACCTACGGCACGCTGGTTGCTATGGCCAAAAAACTTGGTCTTGACCAGGCCGCCAGTTTACTGGCAGACACGCTGGCTGAAGAAAAATCTACCGATGAAAAACTCACAAGCATTGCAGAACAGCAATAACACATGATTAAAAAGGCCAGCCCATCGGTCTGACTGTTAACACTGAGGTGAGCTATGTTTCGACACGTTAAAAAATTGCAGTACACCGTCAGGGTAAGCGAACCTAATCCCGGACTGGCTAATCTGCTGCTTGAACAGTTTGGAGGCCCGCAGGGCGAACTGGCAGCAGCCATGCGCTATTTTACGCAGGGATTAGGTGATGACGATCTCGGACGTCGTGACATGCTGATGGACATTGCGACCGAAGAACTGAGTCACCTTGAAATCATCGGTTCGCTGGTAGGAATGCTCAACAAAGGGGCGAAAGGTAAACTGGCTGAAGGCACGGAAGCAGAGGGCGATCTGTATCGCTCTATTACCGGTGCTGGTAATGACAGTCATCTTACCTCTATTCTCTACGGCGGTGGCCCGGCGCTGACTAATTCAGGTGGCGTACCCTGGACGGCTGCCTATATTGATACTATCGGAGAGGTGACGG
Source organism: Pantoea sp. SIMBA_079 (assembly GCF_046940275.1). Lineage (NCBI taxonomy): Bacteria > Pseudomonadati > Pseudomonadota > Gammaproteobacteria > Enterobacterales > Erwiniaceae > Pantoea > Pantoea sp. SIMBA_079. The sequence continues at coordinate 175,362 of NZ_JAWRYR010000004.1, forward strand.
CTGATTTGCGTTCCAATATTGCCGCGGAGTCCCGCGCCAAAATTATTTATGAACGCCTGATCAACGTTACTGACGACGTGGGTGTAAAAGATGCGCTGGGCTTTCTGATGACGCGTGAAGCCGCTCATCAGCTCTCCTTTGAAAAAGCGCTCTACTCTATCCGCAATAACTTCCCGCCGGGTAAACTGCCGCCGATCGAAGAGTATGCGCATACTTATTTCAGTATGTCCGACGGGGATGATGTGCGTGGTAGCTGGAATTCCGATGAGAACTTCAACTACGTCGCCGATCCTCAGCCAGCCGTTGATGGAGGTGATGGCCATGCATCAGTGGTTCTTGCCGAAGATGAAGCGGCAGCGCTGAAAGCCATGGCTGTCAGAACCGCCTCGAATCCTGATATTAATCCGGAAACAGGTGCTGAACTGGGCAGTGAAAAGCCACAGACGTAAATCCCAAGGAGAGATCAATGCATCTTAAACCTGTACAGCGTGCTCACGCAGGTCATCAGCCTGACAAAGATGAGCCTGATTTACCTGACGATGATACTGGCAGTGCGCCAGAATCGGGTGATAAGCAACCTGAATAAGCTCCCCTTCTTCTGACCGCCTTCGGGCGGTTTTTTCATCATAAGGGAAATTTTTTTAATGACGGGCACCAGCTTCAGCTTCTGCATAAATAAGCCAGACGGCAAAAGCCCGTGAATTAATGCAGCAAACTCAGAAAGTTATAATTTTTGTTTTTTATTCTGGCGTTTTTCTGATTCTGGTCTATGTTCCTTTAGTCAGGTTAGTACCAATAATCACTATAAGAAGTTAAGGAACTTTTATGGATTTCGCTCGTTTTAAAACACGTTTACAGCAATGGGAGCATTTGCACTTTACCAGCGTAGAATTACAGCAGCGCGATGGCAGATATGAAATCTATGCTACTGCAGCAGAGCACCAGACGCTGAGCCAGCTTTTTATCTGTAATGTCAGCAATGAATCTGCTGCGCAGGAAGAGATAAAACAGCTGCAAAGCTGGCTACAAAAGATTAAGTCCGGCCGAAGCAAACGTCTTAATGCGCGCCCGGCTCGTCAGGTAACGGTAAATGTCCCTGGCATGAGCATAAGCCGTTAAACCACGATTCAGACTCTTCAGCGCAAATAGCAGCATGTACAACTTTATCCTGAAATCTTTTAATAACGTAGAATTTCCCTGGTTAGCTGTACATGCCTGCAACTCATGTACAGAAATAAGGGCTGTTTCTTACCGGCAGAAGCGGAGCGGAAGCACAGGAATAAAAGCTCTTCACAGTGGAAGAGCAGAAGGTGTGGTCATGCGTCGTCTGGCGTGTAGCCAACCACTATTTCCAGTGTACGACGTAAAATGTCAGCCTCAGCGCTGTCACTGGTCGACTCCAGCGCCATGATAAGGTAAAGGATAATCGACTTATTGGTTACCCGTCCCTCGGTAGCAAGGATGCTACGTATCACCCCATCCAGCACCCGGGACTCATCGTTTAATGTGTGGCCAGCATCGCGAAAATGCGCAGCCAGTTCATTGTCAGGCAGCACATTGTATAGGTTTTGAAAATCTGCCATTTTGCGTCTCAAGCTGTTGTTGATAAGGCCGTCGTATGCAATACCTGGCTGCATCAATGTTTACGGCTGTTGCCCGATGATCGTTCGTTACCGAACAGGGGGTGGACATTATCCTTTTCCGGTTCATTTCGTTGTTGCTGACCAAGAGAAATGCTGGAGCGGACCTCTTTCAGGGCCATGCTGATTGCTGTGCGATATTCTTCATCGGTAGCCTGCATCTGCATATTCTGTAGCTCTGCCATCAGTGCATGCGTATTGACAGGCCCGGCGCGCTGAAGCAGCGTCAGGGCAGCTTCACCGATGATTTCGTCTATACTCTTCTGGTGTTTGCTCATCTTCATAGTGAATCTCTGTTTGCCGCCGCTTCCAGAGGAAGCGCGACAGTAAAACAGCGCCACGCAATGCGTGGCGCGATACAGCTCGTCACAGGTTATACATGAGATCGTGCACTCTTCCTGTTTGCTTAGACTGAATATAACCTGAACGTAAATCTGGTATTAACTTTCCCGCTCAAAAAGCAATCCAATAAGCTGATGATAATGCTGCTCTTCTTCTGCTTCTGTTGCCAGCTCAAGGCGACGCAGTAGCTTAGTACAGATTGATTTGCGATTCAGGTTGCGGCCTTCACGCAGGATCTCCACAACAACCTGTCCCAGCGTTTCCTGCTGAGAAGGCAGCGATGCTTTACTGAAATAGTTGGCAATCGCCTCAACTGAGTTCGGAGCATATCCGTTCTGGCGCATAAGTGACTCCCGTAAATGTCAAAATTAACAATAAAAAGTGGAAATCTAACCTGTTGTACAGTATTTCCAAAAAAGTTGTACAGAGCATAATGAATGGGAGGGGCAGCTTTTTTTGCAAAAAGTGCTATCGTGGAGGGATTGAGATAACTTTACGCGCAATTTCAGACGGGTAATTGCTCATCGCCGCTACAGAGTGACGATGAGCAGGAAGCTTAATGACGGCGGGTGTCGTTACCAGAGCCGGTGACAGTGACGCTATCTGAACGCTGTAACATCTCTTTTAACGGCGAATCAGAGCGCCGATCGGCCTGTTCTGTCGAGCGATGATCCAACAGCCACTGCTGCGCCTCATGGATCTGACTATCACGTTCCGCATCTGTTTCGCGGCAAGCCATATGTTGCAGTTCAGCCGTGAGTGATGCCAGAGTGACATCTGCGCGTCGCATCATTAGCGCCCAGGCCGCTTCCCCAATAACCGGATACTCATTCTTCATGCTTTACCTCCTGAGAATGTGAGCTTACGCCAGGTTCTCACATTTCAGTATAGACCAGTACTGGCAAATTTCGTTCGCTTTGGCTACCCTCCTTAGCCGCTTTTTACAGTATGATATTTACTATTCTGCCGGCGCTATATTCATCGCCCTGCTCTTACTCCGCTGCGCTTATATTTCTGGTGATTTTCTTAGTAATGCTGACAGAAAACCTTATACCTGCTGTTTAATTCTGCATACCATTCAAACCAGGATTTATTAATACCCGGCGTTGCTGCGCTTATATTAATCAGATAAAAAATATTCACCATCTATAATAAGCATAATCAGGTAGCGCTTATTTAAGCGAAGCATGACTAACTGACCCTCAAATAATATATCGGGATACTTTTATGGATCGGGAATTAATCGAAACGGCAAATACTCTGGGCGCTATTCTGCTTGACCGAAAACTGACTGTCACCACCGCAGAATCCTGTACGTCAGGCTGGGTCGGATCGACCCTGGCCGCCGTCAGCGACAGCAGCCAGTTTTACAGCAGCGGCTTTATTACGTATACCAATCAGGCGAAACAACGGGTACTGAACGTAAGTGAAGAGACGCTGGCTCGTGATAGCGCGGTCAGTGAAGCCGCCGTACGTGAAATGGCTGCAGGCGCTAAAGCGCTTTCAGGCGACGATAGCAGCATTGCCGTTAGCGGTTATGCCGGGCCGGATGGCGGCGAGGATGGTACACCCGCCGGCACCGTCTGGTTTGCCTGGGGCCTGCCTGATGGCAGTATCCAGGCCTGTCGTCAGCATTTCTCCGGTGAAAGCGAAGAGGTTGTCCGGCAGGCAACAAAATACAGTATTGAGCAGCTGACGGCCCGACTCAACGCCCTGTTGAGCCAGTCCGCTCCGGACAGATAAATCCGCTCTGGCTGAACAGGCTGTGCGGTCTGCGATTATCGGGTTGAATTCCGCCCCGTTCGCCCGCACTCTTAAGGTTTCGACCTGACAGGAGTAAATGTAATGGCAACCGAATATGCGATCGTTGCGGGCGGCTGTTTCTGGTGTACTGAAGCCGTTTTTAAAGATGTAATAGGTGTTGAATCGGTTGAAAGTGGTTATACCGGTGGCCAGCGGCCTGATCCGACCTATGAGCAGGTATGCAGCGGGGCAACCGGTCATGCTGAAGCTATTCGTATCGGGTTTGATCCGCAGCAGGTAAGCTACGGCGATCTGCTGGATATCAGCTTTGCCACGCATGATCCTACCCAGCTTAACCGTCAGGGAAATGATATCGGCACACAGTACCGCTCAGCGATTTTCCCTGCTAATGCTGAACAGGAAGCAGAAGCGATCGCAGCCATTGCGCGCGCGCAGGAAGATCATGATGTACCGGTGGTCACGACCGTTGAACCGCTGAAAGCCTGGTATCCGGCTGAAGCCTATCATCAGGACTACTGGGAAGGTGCGGGTCAGCGCAACGGCTACTGCATGGCAGTGATCCCACCTAAACTGCAGAAGCTGCGTAAAAGCTTCGCCAGTCGTGTAAAAACCGCGTAAGTTCTCTATCAGGCCATTATTCAGAATGGCCTGTTAATTTTCCGTAACCCTGTCGCCATTATCCGTCATAATAGGTCCCCTTTCCGCTAAGTGAGCGCCACCATGACGCCTTCAGTCCCTGCCACGCCGATGCGCCGGCGGACAATGAAACTTAATACGCTGGTCACGCTGATGCTGAGCGCCGTCATTGTGCTGGTACTGTTCACCGTACATATGTTCTATTTCTTTCAGATTGGCGCCTCCACCCGATCCCAGCTGGAAGATAAAGCGATGGCGGTGGCCCGTACGCTGGCCACCTCGCCAGATGTTCAGCGAGCGCTGCTGTTATCCCCTGCGGATGCCCATTTACAACCCGTCGCGAAAGCGGTGGAGACCAGCAACAATCTGCTGTTTATTACTATCACCAACATGGCAGGCATACGCTATTCCCATCGTAATCCGGAACTGGTTGGCCAGCATTTCATCGGCAGTGATATCCAGCCCGCCCTGCGCGGTCAGGAAAATGTTTCCGTGAATCAGGGCTCACTGGTTCGGGCGCTGCGCGTTTTCACCCCGGTTTTCAACGCACAGCATCAGCAGATCGGGGTAGTCGCTATTGGGATTTCGCTGGATGCTGTCACCGATCAGATTAACCAGAGTCGCTGGATCATTCTGTGGACTATCCTGATCGGCGCGCTGGCGGGCGCGCTGGGAACGCTGATCCTGGTGCGTGTGCTGAAACGCATCCTGTTTGGGCTGGAGCCCTATGAGATTTCCACGCTGTTTGAGCAGCGACAGGCCATCCTTAATTCGGTAAAAGAGGGCGTGGTGGCGATGGACGATCGGCATGACGTGACGCTGATCAATCAGGCCGCCTGCCATCTGCTGAGCGATGCGGCACAGGCGCATTATGCGGCTGATGAAACCTGGCGCGTTGACACCGCCGCGGTCGAACCGCAGCTGCGCAGCGTGTTGCAGAGCGGTCGGGCGCGGCGTGATGAAGAGATTAACGTTAATGGCCGGCTGCTGCTGACCAATACCGTTCCGGTACGTACAGCGGAACGTATTATTGGCGCGGTCTGTACTTTCAGGGATAAAACGGAAATCAGCCAGCTGATGCAGCGCTTAAGCGGCATGGTAAACTACGTCGACGCCCTGCGAGAACGCTCGCACGAGTTTATGAACAAGCTGCATGTGATCCTTGGCCTGCTGCATATGAAAAATTATGCTCAGGTCGAAGCGTACATCCTGAAAACCGCCAATAACTATCAGACAGAGATCGGCTTTTTGCTGGACAAGATTAAATCGCCTGTGATTGCGGGGATCCTGTTAAGTAAAATCAATCGCGCCTCAGACTGCGGGCATCGGCTTACTATCAGCGACGCCAGCTATCTGCCAGACAGCGGCAGCGAAGCGCAGATGGCCGCGCTGATTACCGTCACTGGCAATCTGGTAGAGAATGCGCTTGATGCGCTGCGCGATCAGACCGAAGGAGAGATCCACCTGATGCTCCATTATCAAAACGGCTGGCTGACCTGCGAAGTGAGCGATGATGGGCCGGGCATTGATGCTGCGCATCTTGCGACCATTTTTGATAAAGGGTTCTCCACCAAAGGCGAGAACCGCGGGGTCGGACTGTTTCTGCTTAAGCAGCAGGTGGAAAGCCTTGGCGGCAGCGTCAGCGCAGAGTCTGAACCCGGCGTATTTACGCAATTTTTAGTCCAGCTTCCCTGGAATAAAGGAAATTAAACCGCATGATTAATGTATTAGTGGTTGACGATGATGCCATGGTTGCCGAACTCAACCGCAGTTTTATCGGTCAGGTGCCTGGTTTTCACTGCTGCGGCACTGCGGCAACGCTGCAGCAGGCGCGCGATTTTTTATTCAACAGCGACACGCCGATCGATCTGCTGCTGCTGGATATCTATATGCAGCAGGAGAATGGCCTGGATCTGCTGCCAGAGCTGCGTAAAGCGCAAAGCCCGACAGAAGTGATCATCATCTCCTCTGCGGCTGATGCCGAAAATATTAAAACCTCGCTGCACTACGGCGTGGTTGATTACCTTATCAAGCCGTTCCAGTTCCCGCGTTTTGAAGAGGCGCTGACCAGCTGGCAGCAGAAAAAATCGCTGATGGATAACCACCAGCACTATCAGCAGTCTGACGTTGACCTGCTGATCCACGGCAATCCGGCAACGCATCACGATAACAAGCGTCTGCCTAAAGGGCTGACGCCACAAACGCTGCGCACGCTCTGTCAGTGGATAGATGCGCATCCGGGACAGGAGTTTTCAACCGATGAACTGGCCGCAGAGGTTAATATTTCGCGCGTCTCCTGCCGCAAATATTTAATCTGGCTGGCGCAGATTAATATCCTGTTTACCAGCATTCATTACGGCGCCACCGGCCGCCCGGTCTATCGCTATCGTCTGCAGCCGGAATATCGCTCGCTGCTGCAGCAGTATTGTCAGTAGCGCAGGTTCCACGTCGTATCGGTGAGCTGAAACCTGTAGTGGCGCGGAGAAGAGCAGATGATCTGCCGATCGCGGGTAACAAAGATGGCGTCAATGTCGGACTGGCTGGCGAGCCAGTTCAGTCCCTGCTCTGTTCCCATGCCATACAGCAGCGTGGTATAGATGTCGCCATCCAGCGAGCGATCGCTAATGACCGTCACGCTTAACAGCTCGTTATCCAGCGGATAGCCGGTACGCGGATCAAAAATATGGTGCCAGCAGCGCCCCTGCTGTTCAAAGTAACGCTCATAGATCCCGGACGTGACGACTGACTTCTCCTGCACCGCTATTACGCCGAGCAAAGCGTTATCATCAGCGAAAGGCTTTTTCAGCCCAATATGCCACCCCTGCGGTTCATGCGGGGGCGAACCCAGCGTCTGCACGTTGCCGCCCAGATTGATTAACGCCTGTGTGATCCCCTGCTGACGCAGCCACTGCTGTACCCGATCGGCAATATAGCCTTTAGCAATGGCACCCAGATCAATCTCCATACTGCGCTGCGGCAGATAGACCGTCTGCGCTGCTGCGTCCAGCACGACCTGATGCGGGTTGGTGAGGGGTAAGAGTGCGGTAATGTCAGCGGCAGGCGGCACGCTATTACCCTGAAAACCAATTTTCCAGCGTTTAACGATGGGACCAATGGCGAAGTTGAACGCGCTATCCGGCAGCGTGCTGACCGTATGGGCTATCTGGATCAGGTTAAAAACCGTCGGGCTGACCGCCACTGGCTGCTCGCCGGCGGCATGGTTAATCGCCATCACTTCTGACTGCGCCCGGTTAACGGTAAAGATCGTCTCCAGCTGCGCAATCAGACGAAACACCTGCCGGGCAAGTCCGGGATTATTTTCAAAGAGTTTAAGCAGAACAGGCGATCCCATCTGAACTGCAGAATAGCTGTAGACACCTGCCTCATTAGCCATAATTGCCTCATCACTGCCGGTGCCCGTACACACGGACACCGGTACAGGTTAGTTACCTAAGGCGAGTTTAGCGGCGTTACGCCCCGCTTTAATCCCGAAGATGATGATATCCGCTACGGCATTCCCGCCGATGCGGTTGGCACCGTGAATACCGCCGACCACTTCTCCGGCAGCCCAGGCGCCGGTGATCACCTGATTCTGTGCATCCAGGACTGCCGTATCCGTGTTGATGGTCACGCCACCCATGGTGTGATGAACGCCAGGTGCCACGCGAATAGCGTAATAAGGCCCCTGATTAAGCGGATGGCGCAGCGCGGTTTTCCGGCCAAAATCTTCGTCATGCTGGTTAATTACGCACTCATTGTAGCGACCCAGCGTACTCTGCAGTGACTCCTGATCCATATTGAGCTTAACAGCCAGCTCGTGCGGCGAAGGTGCGCTGATGACAAACCCTTTGGCAATGTATTCGTCAGCCGCTTTGTTATTGCGCCGTACCTGCTCATCAAAGATGATCCAGGCGCTCTTCTCCGGCAGTGCAATAATCTCCGCAGAGACTTTATCGCGCGTTTCCATTTCGTTATAGAAACGCTTGCCCGCCTGACTCACCAGAATCGCCCCGCCGCCGCGCATCGCTTCTGAAATCAGGTAGGAGGTCGTCTGTTCAACCGTGGGATGGATCTGAATTTCACCCATATCAACCGTACCGGCACCAATATGCTGCAGCATGGCGATACCGCTTCCGGTGGCGCCGGCGTGGTTGGTCGTAACAAAACCATCCAGCTCCGGCCGGTATTTCACCACCATTTCCCGATTGGCGCTGAAGCCGCCGGTCGCAACAATCACACTTTTTGCGTTGAGAATGCGGCTGTCGTTATATTCATCCACGACTTTAACCCCGGTAACCACGCCGTTTTCACACAGGATTTCAGCAACCGAGGTTTCGAGCAGTACCTCAATGTTGCGCTGATTCACGTTTTTCACCAGCCCGCTGATCAGAAAGCCCCCTACCGCCGAGCGATCTTCCGGCCGATGGGTGCGGTCAATGCTCATCCCGCCCGTGATGGTGATATCGCTGAGCTCTATCTGCTTCGCGGCCAGCCACTCAATCGCTTCGGGCGCGTGTTCGACAAACTCATGCAGCAGTTGCGGATTGTTTTTACCTTTACCGCCTTTCAGCGTCTCTCCATAAAACAGCGCCTTGCTGTCCTCAATACCTTTTAACTTCTGATAGCGCGTCTCAGCAGCGTTCATCCCCACTGACGCTTTAATGGTATTTCCGCCAATCGTGGGCATTTTCTCGATCAGCACCACGCGTGCGCCATCGTCATGCGCCTGAATAGCAGCAGCGAGACCGGCACCGCCGGTACCAATTACCACCACATCGTAATTGACCGGTGCATTCGGGTTGCCCCCTTCCTCAATCACATACTCTTTGCTGGAGGTCGCCAGCGCACGCGACACCGCTTTTTTCAGCGCCTCGCTTTGCGTAGTGGCCCCGGTAACCGCATCCACGTGCGGACTGTTTGCAACCAGAATGCGCTCGCGCAGGCTGTCAAACGTGCTGGTGAAGTCAACATCCAGCGCCGGATCCGGCACCAGTTCAATGTCAGTGATACGATCGGTATCCAGCGTGACGTTGATTTTCAGCTTCAGCGCTTCCGCCTCTACCTTCGCCTGATACACCCCGGCTTTATATTTACGATGGCCGTCGCTGACGTCGCGGATCATGGCGTCCACCAGCGAGAAGCGCCAGAGCGGTTCCGGAATTGTCAGCGCCTCACGTTTGGTGCTGTCGATGTAGAGTTCAAGGTGTTCATTATTAATAATGCGATCGGCCCAGTTGGGCCAGGCGATACAGGCTTTCCCGACGGCAACCAGATCGAAGCCCGATTCCAGCGCCAGCTCGGCATCCTCTTTATTCACCACGCCGCCGACGCCAATAACCGGAATGCGCGCCAGCTGAGCCGAGCGCTGCGCAATATATTTGGTAATCAGCGGCGTAGGGTCGCTGGTGTCGACAATGGAAGGACGCAGCAGCTGACCAACGGAGAAGTGCACGTAATCAAGGCCACGCGCGGCCAGTTTCTCCAGCAGATAAAGTGTGTCATCCCAGCGGATACCGGGCACCTCAATCTCTTCCGGTGAAAAGCGATAGCCGATAATAAAGTCTGCAGCAGCAAAGCGATCGGCCATCTGATGCGCGATCTCAAGGACTTCCAGCGGAAAGCGCGCCCGGTTATCGCGACTGCCGCCCCATTTGTCATCGCGCTGGTTAGAGTTGGGCGAATAGAACTGCTGGATAAGATAGGTATTGGCGCCGTGAATCTCCACGCCATCAAAACCCGCTTTAATGGCGCGGTTCACCGCATCACCAAATTTTTTGATCATGACATCGACTTCATCCGCGGTCAGCGCCCGGGGCGTGGTGGCCCCTTCGCGCGGCGCGGCGATGGCGCTGGGTGCGACAGGCGTTTTCCCGCCAATCAGCGCCGGCTCAACCATACGACCACCGTGGTAAATCTGCAGGATAGCTTTTGAACCCTGAGATTTGATCGCGTGCGCTATTCTGGCCAGGCCTGGGATTTTGTTATCACTATCAATAGCGATGGCACCAGGAAATGCCGGACCACGATTATCGATAAACGCACACTCTACAATAACGGTGCCGATTGTGCCGGCACGTACCCGGTAGTACTCAACCAGATCGCTGGTGACGCCACCGTCGTAATAGCCGGTACAGGTTGTCATGGGTGCCATTACCAGACGATTTTTCAGCACGGCACCTTTCGGCAAGGTAAGGGGTTTTAACAGCGGGGTAAGCGTGTTCATGATAAGTGACTCCGAAAATCAAAAATGAAATTCAATTCCTGGCAGTGCGACCCGTTTAATAATTAAAGTGGTCCGACTTCATGCTGTAAATATAACATTTAATTTAGTTACATAACTTAAATTATTAGTTTTAAAAATTAAAAGTGAAAGAAGCGAAGTTTCAAAAAGAAGGCGCTAAATGCGTCATGCTAAGTTTCGTTCAAAAGTTGATTAAAATCAAAGATAATCTAAATAGCTTTAATAAATCATATTTTTCAGTAAGTTAAAAACCACACCCTGCCCGAAACCCTGAGAAAATCTTGCCAAATCCTGCTCAGCGCCTTTTCTCTTGTCTTGAAAAATCTGTCATAACACTCTGAAAGAAGCGCAGATAAAAATAAGCAAAATATTTTATTGATCTGGATCAAAATAGATATTTTAATTAATCGCATCATAGCGGCATAAATTAGATAATTCGCGAAACAAAATTGCTTTCTTTCTTTAGCAAAAGCGTCATGGAATTCCTGTACTGATGCCGCCATCAGGATCGCCCGGATAAAACGGCCGTCAGTACTGATATCGCATTCTTCTCAACGTGCAGACAAAAACTATGAAACTTTCAACGCAATCGCATGACCCTGCTAAAGCGCCGCCTGCGGCGCCGGGTAAAAAAAATCGCCTGCTGATGCTCTGCCTGCCGGTGCTGGTTTCACTCCTGCTGCTGCTGGTGCCTGCACCTGCCGGACTGGAGCCTTACGCCTGGCACTTTTTTGCTATCTTTGTCGGCGTGATTGTTGGTCTGATTTTTGAGCCATTGCCGGGCGCGGTGATAGGGCTGACCGGCGTGGTGGTCATCGCGCTATTTAGCCAGTGGGTGCTGTTTAGCCCGGCAGAGCTGGCCGACCCGGCATTTAAAACGGCAGCGCAGTCGTTCAAATGGGCAGTCAGCGGCTTTGGAAACTCTACGGTCTGGCTGATTTTTGGCGCCTTTATGTTTGCAGCCGGCTACGATAAAACGCAGTTTGGCCGCCGGCTGGCGCTGATTCTGGTGAAATATCTGGGTCGCCGCAGCCTGACGCTGGGCTACGCCATTACGTTCGCTGACCTGCTGCTGGCTCCGTTTACGCCGTCTAACACCGCACGCAGCGGCGGGACCATCTATCCGATTATTGCCAACCTGCCGCCGCTCTATGGCTCTAAGCCCAATGACCCCAGCGCCCGCAAAATCGGCTCTTATCTGATGTGGGTTGCTATTACCGCAGCCTGTATCACCAGCTCGATGTTTCTCTCCGCGCTGGCCCCTAACCTGCTCGCTCTGGCCCTGGTTAAAAGCGTTACTGGCTTCGATATCAGCTGGGGTATGTGGTTCCTCGCTTTCCTGCCGCTGGGGATCCTGCTGATTCTCACCATGCCACTGCTGGCTTACTGGCTCTATCCGCCGGAAGTCAAAGTAAACGACGAGGTACCGCGCTGGGCTACCGCCGAGCTGGAAAAACTGGGCCGCCTGTCACGCAATGAGATCCTGCTGCTGCTGTTTGTCGTCGCGGCCCTGATGATGTGGATTTTCGCAACCGCCTGGATAGAACCGGCCATGGCCGCGCTGCTGGTGATTGTGCTGATGCTCTGGACAGGCGTACTCAACTGGAACGATATCACCAGCAATAAAGCCGCATGGAATACCTTTGCGTGGTTTGCCACACTGGTTGCGCTGGCGGATGGCCTGGCACGTGTCGGCTTTATTGCCTGGCTGGGCAAAGAGGGTGCGGTGCTGCTGCAGGGTTACGATCCTCAGGTCTCCGCGGTGGTGCTGCTGGTTGCCTTTTATCTGCTGCACTATCTGTTTGCCAGCACCACAGCGCATACCACCGCCCTGCTGCCTGCCATGCTGACCATCGCCGCCTCAATCCCGGGCATCAATATGCCGGTGTTCTGTCTGATGATGTGTACCTCGCTGGGCGTGATGGGCATCATTACTCCTTATGGCACCGGTCCAAGCCCTATCTATTACGGCAGCGGCTATCTGCCGACGAAAGATTACTGGCGCCTTGGCACCATCTTCGGCGCCCTGTTCCTGGTGGCGCTGATGGTTATCGCTTACCCCTGGATGGTAATGATGTTCTGATGATGTTGCCTTGATGTTAAAAAACGCAGCCGCGTCAGCCTGTTTCAGTGTTACTATGCTCGCCAGTCAGCTCCTGTTACGGGCTGGCGAGAGAAAATTGCACTACAGATCGCCTAATTTGCCGCCCGCCGCGCAGGCGGGCAACACGAAGCTAAGTGAGCCAACATGTCGAACAAACCCTTCTATTACCAGAATCCCTTTCCTCTCGCCAAAGATGATACTGAATATTACCTGCTGAGCCGCGAGCACGTTTCGGTTGCCAGTTTTGAGGGCGAAGAGGTGCTGAAGGTTGCGCCGGAAGCACTGACGCTGCTGGCACAGCAGGCGTTTCATGACGCCTCTTTTATGCTGCGCGCCTCACACCAGCAGCAGGTTGCCGCCATCCTTGCGGATGATGAAGCGAGTCAGAATGATAAATATGTCGCGCTGCAGTTTCTGCGTAACTCAGAAATTGCCGCCAAGGGCGTATTACCGACCTGCCAGGATACCGGCACCGCCATTATCATGGGTAAAAAAGGCCAGCGTGTCTGGACCGGCGGCGGCGATGAAGCGGCGCTGTCGCAGGGTGTCTATAACACTTATATCGAAGATAACCTGCGCTATTCGCAGAACGCCCCGCTGGATATGTATAAAGAGGTTAATACCGGCACTAACCTGCCGGCTCAGATCGATCTCTATAGCGTGGATGGCGATGAGTATAAGTTTCTCTGCATCGCTAAAGGCGGCGGTTCAGCGAATAAGACTTACCTCTATCAGGAAACCAAGGCGTTAATCACGCCGGCAAAATTAAAAAACTATCTGATTGATAAGATGATGTCGCTCGGCACCGCTGCCTGCCCGCCCTACCATATTGCGTTTGTCATCGGCGGCACCTCTGCAGAAAGCACGCTGAAAACGGTTAAGCTCGCCTCAACGCACTACTATGACTCACTGCCAACCGAAGGCAATGAGCACGGGCAGGCGTTTCGCGATACGGAACTGGAGCAGGAACTGCTGGAAGCGTCGCAGAAGCTCGGCCTTGGCGCGCAGTTTGGCGGTAAGTACTTTGCCCACGATATTCGCGTGGTCAGGCTGCCGCGTCACGGTGCCTCCTGTCCGGTAGGCATGGGCGTCTCCTGTTCTGCTGACCGTAACATCAAAGCTAAAATCAACCGTGATGGCATCTGGATTGAGAAGCTGGAAGATAATCCGGGCCGCTATATTCCGGAAGCGCTGCGCCAGCAGGGCGAAAGCGAGGTCGTCCAGGTCGATCTTAATCGCCCGATGCAGGATATTCTGGCGCAGCTCTCCGCTTATCCGGTGGCAACCCGCCTGTCGCTGAACGGCACCATTATTGTGGCGCGCGACATTGCTCATGCCAAACTGAAAGAGCGTATTGATAATGGCGAAGGGCTGCCACAGTACATTAAAGATCATCCGGTCTACTATGCCGGTCCGGCAAAAACGCCGGAAGGGCATGCGTCGGGTTCACTGGGTCCGACCACTGCGGGTCGTATGGACTCTTATGTCGATCTGCTGCAGTCGCACGGCGGCAGCATGGTAATGCTGGCTAAAGGTAACCGCAGCAAACAGGTCACTGACGCCTGCCATAAGCATGGCGGCTTTTATCTGGGCAGTATTGGCGGTCCGGCTGCGGTACTGGCGCAGCAGAGCATCAGAAGCCTTGAGTGCGTGGAGTATGCTGAACTGGGGATGGAAGCGATCTGGAAGATTGAAGTGGAAGATTTCCCGGCGTTTATTCTGGTGGATGACAAGGGTAACGACTTCTTCCAGCAGATCCACAATCAGTGCTCTGCCTGCGTAAAATAGCGCGCTGAAGCAGACCCTGTAAAAAATCCGCGGCGATATGCTGCGGATTTTTTTATTTTACAGAGAGTTGTTTGTTACGCGCGCAGCGGCATTTCCCGCGCGGCTTCGCGCTCGGTGCCATACTGTGACGCATCATAAGCGGGCAGATTGACGCTGATAATGTCCTGTTCGACCGCATCCAGCACCTCATCGTGCTGCTCCATAAAGTCATATCCTGCGTTCATGATCTCTCCTTTGCGCAGAGGCGTTTCTCATATCCTGCCCTGCAAAGATGACAGGTTTATGAAAATATAGCCTCTGCAGCGACTGCCGGCACGAAAATCAGAAGAACCCGAGCGGCTCCGTGCTGTAGCTCACCAGCAGATTTTTGGTTTGCTGATAGTGATCCAGCATCATTTTATGCGTCTCCCGCCCGATGCCCGATTTCTTATAGCCGCCAAATGCCGCATGAGCCGGATAGAGGTGGTAGCAGTTAGTCCAGACGCGTCCGGCTTTAATTGCCCTTCCCATGCGGTAAGCGCGGTTGATATCACGCGTCCAGACGCCAGCGCCAAGTCCGTAAATCGAGTCATTAGCAATGGCCAGCGCCTCTGCTTCATCTTTGAAGGTCAGTATGCCTACCACCGGCCCGAAAATTTCTTCCTGAAATACGCGCATGCTGTTATTGCCTTTCAGCAGCGTTGGCTGAATGTAGTAGCCGCCGCTCAAGGCTTCACCAATCTGCTCAACGTTACCGCCGTGCAGCACTTCTGCCCCCTCCTGCTGTGCAATCTCAAGGTAAGAGAGGATCTTATCAAACTGCTGCTGCGATGCCTGGGCACCAATCATGGTTTCCGTATCCAGCGGATCGCCGCGTTTAATGGTTTTGATGCGCTTCATAACGGCCGCCATGAAGGGTTCAAAGATCGATTCCTGCACCAGCGCGCGCGACGGACAGGTACAGACTTCGCCCTGGTTCAGGAAGCCAAGCACAACGCCCTCCGCCGCTTTTTCAATAAAGCTCTCCTCCGCCTGCATGATATCTTCGAAAAAGATATTCGGCGATTTCCCGCCCAGCTCCACCGTCGACGGGATCAGGCTTTTTGCTGCCAGCTCCAGAATATGGCCGCCGGTCGCTGTTGAGCCGGTAAAGGCAATTTTGGCAATGCCCGGATGTGATGCCAGCGCTTCGCCCGCCTCTTTGCCATAGCCGTGCACCACGTTAATGACGCCTGGCGGGACCAGGTCTTTAATCAACTCAACAAACAGCGTGATGGAAAGCGGGGTCTGCTCGGCGGGTTTCAGCACCACACAGTTACCTGCGCCCAGCGCCGGCGCCAGCTTCCAGGCCGCCATCAACAGCGGGAAGTTCCAGGGAATGATCTGTCCCACTACGCCCAGCGGTTCATGAAAGTGATAGGCGGCCGTAAATTCATCAATCTCGGCGGCGCTGCCCTCCTGCGCCCGGACACAGCCGGCAAAATAGCGAAAATGATCTACCGCCAGTGGCAGGTCAGCGGCCAGCGTTTCGCGTACCGGCTTGCCGTTATCCCAGGTTTCGTTGACGGCAATATATTCCAGGTTCTGCTCAAGGCGATCGGCAATTTTCAGCAGCACCAGGGAGCGCGCCTGTGGCGAGGTCTTGCCCCACTGCTCTGCCGCCGCCTGAGCCGCCGCGACCGCGTTATCAATATCTGCCCGGTCGGAACGCGGAAATTCGCCAATTGCACTGCCGTTAACCGGTGAGGTGTTGGTAAAATAGTGACCGTTGACCGGCGCGGCAAACTCGCCGTTGATAAAGTTGCCATACTGCGATTGCAGAGTGATCAGAGAACCCTGTTCTCCCGGAGCAGCGTAACGCATGATATTTCCCCTTACAGAGCGAATGAAATTTAACAACTTTTAAACCGTTAATTAACATTGCGCGATCGTGTCCAGCCTGTCAGGTATACAGGCAGGAAACTGTGAGCGGACGCGGGAAATGGTGTGATGGCAATGCACGATCGCACAGGCCGGAAAAGTCTGAGTTTGGCTTTTCTGCAGCGCAAAAGCGAAACCTGAACGTGATATGTGGTCAATACCCTGCAGACCACAGATTCAGGAGAGAAAGATGCTGGCTTCAGCCCTAACGGCAATGCGGTCCAAAGCAAACTTTGTGCAGCAGTTTATTCGCGATCCGCGCAGAATCGGCAGCGTTACCCCGTCATCAGCGGCACTATGTCGCTGTATGTGTAATGCAGTAGCGTGGGAAAAGAGCCTGCGCGTAGCTGAACTGGGCGCCGGTGATGGCGTGCTGACGCGCCATGTGCTGTCGCATATGGTACCGGCCGCGCAGCTTGACGTGTTTGAAATCAATCCGCAGCTGGCAGCAGAACTCCGTCAGTGGCACGATCCGCGCATGCGGGTTCAGGCACACTCAGCGGAGCTGCTGCAGGGGGAATACGACGCCATTTTTTCCGGCCTGCCGCTGCTGTCGCTGCCTGCAGCTACCCGTCATGCCATCCTGAGCGCGGTGCATAATGCACTGGCTCCCGGCGGGGTATTTGTCCAGTTTCAGTACACCTCGCTCACCCGGCACGATCTGTCGCGCTATTTTGTCTGGCAGCGGCAGCGCGTGCTGAAAAATATGCCGCCCGCCTGGGTCTATCGCTGTCAGCGCTGCGACGTTTCCTGAGCCTGATCCTGAAGCCGTACCTGCTGCCAGAAGCGATGCAGCAGCGTACGTGCCCAGTCAGTATCACCCATTACCGCGCTATCTGGCTCTACGCCAGCCGGTGTACACGCCGTCATGATCTCGCGACTGAACTCCGGGTGAAACTGAACAGAAAATGCCTGCGGTGAATAGCGTAATACCTGACAATCATCCTGCGCTGAGCAGGCCAGAATAGTGGCCTGTGGCGGCGGTGCCAGTACCGACTGACGGTGCGACAGCCACGCGGAAAAGTGCGCCGGTAACCCGTCCAGCCAGGGATCAGAAGCCGTGCGCGTGACGGTCTGCAGTCCGCGCTCCCAGCCGCGAGGATTATCGCCGACCTCACCCCCCAGCGCATAGGCCATCAGCTGATGACCATAGCAGACGCCAAGCAGCGGCAGCTGCGCCTCCATTGCGCCGCGTATCCAGGCCGCAGTGCGCTCACTCCAGCCGGCGTGGTCAGTGACCATCGCCCATGAGCCGCTGAGTATAGCGCCGCCAATCTCCTGCCAGCCCGGCAGCGCCTCACCGCGGTGCGGGCGCACAATAATATAGTCGTCCGGCTGCAGCTGCAGCGCATCAATAAACCACGCAGGCTGTTCGCCAGTTTTTGCCACCACATGCGGGGGCGGGACTTCAAGCTGTATTAACGCCAGGGGTAAAGCATAACGCTCCGTCATCGCCGGCAGGCTCCTCTGCTGCGTTCACTGTGAAGCGTTACTGTGACAGTAAATGCCCGCCCTGTCTTATGTTTTTCCGCACCATGCTTATGCAAAGCGGAGGGCCGGAACAATATATAGTTATTAGTATGTTGTAATTATAAAGCAGCGCTTTTGCGGATGAGTGCTAAACCGTCGGGTTCAGGTGTCCTGTGCCGCAGGCTTCATGCCATTATTAAGCGTAAGTTCATTTTTCTGGTAAGGATAACCGCGTGGCCGTACGGCATTTTTTTCTGATTCTGTTTGTAGTATCCATCTGGGCGTTTAACAACGTGGCGGTTAAATGGGGGCTGCTGGAGCTGCCGCCGCTGTTTCTGACGTGGATGCGCTTTGTTGTGGTCGCCCTGCTGCTGGTGCCCTTTTGCCGCATCACGCGCGCGCAGCTGCCCTGGCTTATTACGCTCGCGTTTACCTTTGGCTTTATGCACTTCTCTTTGCTGTTTGTCGGCATGCGCTACACCGATGCCGGCACGGCGGCTATCGTCGTGCAGCTGGGCACCCCTATTGCGATGCTGCTGGCGATGGCCATTCTGAAAGAGAAGCTGCGGCTGGTGCAGCTGTGCGGCATCGCTATCTCTCTGAGCGGCGTGGCCGTGCTCTCCGGCAGCCCGACTATTCCCGCCTGGTGGGTACTCTGTATCCTGCTGTGCAGCGCGTTTGGCTGGGCGGTCAGCAACATGATTGTCAAAAAGTCGCCGCCTATCAGTCCGCTGACGCTGACCGGCTGGATCTCATTTCTCGCCGTGCCGCTGGTCGGCGCCGCCTCATGGCTGACGGAATCACATCAGTTCAGCGCCCTTAAAGCGGCGGGCTGGCACGGCTGGTTCGGCATCCTTTATAGCGCTATCGCCTCTTCGATTGTTGCCTATACGCTGTGGTACGCCCTGCTGAAAAAATATAATGTCAATCTGATCATGCCCTACTCGCTGCTGACGCCGGTGCTGGCTGTGATCATGGGCGTGACGGTGCTGGGTGACAGTATGAACAGCTTTAAAGTGTTTGGCGCATCGCTGGTGGTGCTGGGCACCGCTATTGCCGTGCTTAACCTGCGCAATCTGCGTATGCACGCGCGTTTCCCGCGGCTGCGCCGGCGTTAGTGCTCTCTGCTGAGCCTGTAGCCGTCAGTATCTGCAGGCGTCGCCCAGGTTTCAGCAATGCATCAGCGCGTCTGCCGGAGACGCGGCTTATCTGCACGAGCCTCCGGCAGCAGCGATCCCTGCCAGCGATTACGCCTGCGGCGTATCGTCTTCGCTCAGCTCGTCATACATCGCCTGAATCGCCTCGCGACTCAGCTCAGCCAGCGTGCGATAAAATGCCGTGGTGGCGTGCGCTTCAACTTTGCCAAGGAATGCGCCGCACCACGGCAGCAGATAAGATTCAAACAGCGCGCGCTGCGCGTCAGATTCATCTTCTGCAGACTGATCTTCAAGCCACGACGCCGCCAGCAGCAGTACGCCAAAGTGATCGGCGGGTGCGTCACTGAGCGGCATGCCGCGCGCGCTGAGAAATGCCCGGATCTCCGCTTCCGGTGCGCCTTCCGGCCACTGAGACGCATAAGGCGGCACGCTGCACTCCTGACCGACAAACAGCGCGTTGTAATCCGCTGCCAGCGCCTGCGGATCGCTGCTCTGCTGCAGACGCGTCAGCAGCGCATCCTGCTCCAGCGGCCACTGTGCCTGCATTTTGCCTTCGCGCAGCAGCGTAAACAGCGGCATCAGCAGCGGATCCTGGGGCTGACGGTTAAACAGGGAGCCGATCACCCGGCAAAGCATAGAAAATTCATTCATCTGGCAGCATTCCTCACTACAACATTAAAAATCCAGTAATTCCGCGATCCGTTTACCGCTGCGCTGCTCCAGAAAGTCGAGCAGGCGGCGCGGCGTGACATTTAACACCCGATCTTCAGGGAAATCCACCTCGCGCGTAATGCGCAGGCAGTGCTCAAAATGCCCCAGCGTAAAGGCGGTATGGGAATCGGAGCCGAAGGCCAGCTGCCCGCCCGCGTCACGCACCGCCTCCGCAATCGCACGGCAGTTGGGTTCGCTGCCCGGACGCGAATGGGTAAACGAGGAGTTATTGATCTCCAGCGCCACGTTGTAGTGGGCTGCGGCTTCGGCAATCGCGCGAATATCTACCGGGAATTTGGGATTGCCCGGATGGCTGATGATATGCACCAGCCCGCCTGCCATCGCGGCGATCATCGCCTCAGTATGGTGCGCTTTGTCGCGCGGCGTGTAGACCGGCTCGTGAAAGCCCGCGACGATCAGATCCAGGGCATCCAGCATCGGCCCGCTGCAGTCGATCTCGCCCTGCTGGTTTTTAATGTTCGCTTCAATTCCGCGCAGGATCCCCACGCCGTCAATAACCCGCGGCCAGATGCGCATATTGATGAAATGCCAGTGGTGCGGCGCATCTGCCATATCAGGGCCGTGGTCGGTAATGGCAAAGAGCTTCAGGCCAGTCTGTTTCGCCTGGGCGACATAGTCATGCAGCGTACTGTAGGCGTGCGTACTGGCTACGGTGTGCATATGCAGGTCAACGGGATACATATTTTGCTCCTTTGAGATAAATTAATAGCCGCGCTGGCGATCCACGCGCCCCGGGGGCTGCTGCCCTTTTTCCAGCTGCTGAATGGCGCTGGCAATAGCGTCCATTGCCTGCTCCGGCAGCGTAATAGCGGCACTGTGGGGCGTGATGGTGACGTGCGGATGCTGCCAGAGCGCATCGTCCGCTGGCAGCGGCTCCTGCTGAAAGACATCCAGCGCGGCGGCGGCAAGTTGCCCGCTGTTAAGCGCTGCCAGCAGGTCCGCTTCAACCACGTGCGCGCCGCGCGCCAGGTTGAGAAAGTGTGCGCCGTGCGGCAACGCGCGCAGGAAATCCGCGTTAATAAGATCGGTGGTTTCCGGCGTGGCGGGCAGCAGATCAATCACGACCTGGCAGCCGGCAAGAAAGTCGTGCAGCGCGGCGTCACCGTGGAAGGCGTGCACGCCAGGCAGGGTTTTCGGCGTGCGACTCCAGCAGCGCAGCGGAAACCCCCATTGCTGCAGGCTTTCCAGCACGCTGCGGCCCAGCACGCCCGCCCCGAGAACACCAATGGTGAAGGTGTCGCGCGCCGGCAGCGGCAGCGGCTGCCAGCAGCGCGCCTGCTGCTGGCGCTGATAGTCAGCAAAGCGACGATACCAGCCCAGCACGCACCAGTTCGCGTACTCCTGCATCTGTTGTGCCATGCCGGTATCTTCCAGGCGGTACAGCGGCACCTGGTCACTCAGCCTGTCAGGATGCTGACGCTGCTGCTGCAGAAGTTCGTCGACGCCCGCTCCCATCGCGAACAGTCCCTTCAGGCTTCGCCCCGCCAGCATTTCCACCGGCGGCGAACGCACAATGGCATAATCTGCGCAGGCATCATCGCCTGGCTGCCACAGCCGGATTTCCGCGTCCGGCAGTCGACGGGCAACTCCCGTAAGCCAGCACTGCGCGTCCATTGACGGGTGATACCAGATAATCTTCATACGCTTCCTCATTTTCTTTCAGCCTCCGGGAAACCACGCGGCGGAGCAAGTAAAAAACGCCAGCGGCAACAATTTCCTGCGCAATTACCCGGCAGCGCTTCACATTTCCATCGCCCTGCAGCGCCGGGCGGCGCGATAGCGACTAAAGTTGGTTGAGTGGTCAATACGTTAGCGAACCACGTTTTCGGACAAGGAGAAAAACCGATGAGAAAAAATGTCATATTTATGCCCGCGCGTCTCTCTCTGCTGCTTACCACTGCCCTGCTGGCAACCAGCACGCTGGCGCATGCCGAAACCGGGAGCCGGATGCTGAGCCAGCCGCCGCAGCCGCCCGATGTACGCCTGGGTCCGCTCTTCAGCGCCGTGCAGAAAGCGCAGTTCTATCCCGATCAGAAAACCTTTGCTGACGCGATCCCGAAATATGATCCTGCCTCGATTCTTGCTGACTGGCAGATGCAAAAAAAGCAGCGCAATTTCGATCTCAAACGCTTTGTTGATATGAATTTCACCCTGCCCAAAGCGCAGGATAAATATGTACCGCCTGCCGGGCAGAGCCTGCGTGAGCACATCAACGGCTTGTGGCCGGTGCTGACGCGCAGTACGCCGGATGCCGGCCAGTATGATTCGCTGCTGCCGCTGCCAAAACCCTACGTCGTGCCAGGCGGACGTTTCCGCGAGGTCTATTACTGGGACAGCTATTTTACCATGCTGGGCCTGGCAGAGAGCGGCAACTGGGATCGCGTACAGGACATGGTCGATAACTTTGCCACTGAGCTCGATCGCTACGGGCATATCCCTAACGGCAACCGCAGTTATTATCTCAGCCGGTCGCAGCCGCCGTTCTTCAGCCTGATGGTGGACCTGCTGGCAACGCATAAAGGCGATGAGGTTTACCGGCATTACCAGCCGCAGCTGCAGAAGGAGTATGACTACTGGATGGCGGACAGCGACAGCGTGGCGGCCGGTCATGCCAGCAAGCGGGTGGTGAAATTGTCCGATGGTACCCTGCTCAATCGCTACTGGGACGCACGCGACGTGCCGCGTACCGAATCCTGGCTGGATGATGTAAAGACAGCTGAAAAAACACCGGAACGTGACAAGCCGCAGCTCTGGCGCAACCTGCGCGCCGGCGCGGCGTCAGGCTGGGATTTCAGCTCGCGCTGGTTTACCGATGCGCATCATCTCGCCTCTATCCGTACCACAGAGCTGGTGCCGGTTGATCTCAACAGCCTGCTGTTCCATCTGGAACAGACGCTGTCAAAATCAGCCAGACTGGCAAAACAGGATGACAAAGCGAAAGCGTTTGCCGCGGCAGCCGAAAAACGCCAGGCAGCGATTAATCGTTACCTGTGGGATGAGAAACAGGGCTGGTATGCCGATTACGATTTCAGTAAAAAACAGGTTCATAACCAGCTGACGGCTGCTTCTCTTTTCCCGCTCTATATGCAGCTGGCCGGGGATAAACAGGCTGAGCGTACCGCTTCTGCTGTGGAAAAACAGTTGCTTAAACCCGGTGGTCTGGTGACAACCACGGTCAATAATGGCCAGCAGTGGGATGCACCCAATGGCTGGGCACCGCTGCAGTGGGTAGCAGTAGAAGGGCTGGAGCATTACAATCAGCCACAGCTGGCACGCCAGATTGGCCAGCGCTTCCTGCAAAACGTTCAGCAGACCTATGACAAAGAGCATAAGCTGGTGGAAAAATATGTGGTTGAGGGCGCGCAGCTGGGCGGCGGCGGTGGCGGTGAATACCCGCTGCAGGATGGCTTCGGCTGGACCAACGGCGTGACGCTGATGCTGCTGGATAAATATTGCCCGAAAGAAAAAACCTGTAACAGCGCCAGCGACATACCTGATATGCCGGCGCTGCAGCGCGCGAATTGATTTCGCGCTGGCTATAGCCGAAAAAAAACCGCGGCCCGGAGGCCGCGGTTTTTTTATACGGGCAGAGTTAACTGCGCACTTTGCGGTAGATAAACAGCACCACAATGGCACCGATCACCGCCACAACAAAGCTGCCGAAGTTAAACCCGTCAACTCTGCCGAAACCAAACAGGGTACTGATCCAGCCGCCGACAACCGCACCGATGATACCCAGTACCACGGTCAGGATGAAGCCGCCGCCATCTTTACCTGGCATAATCCACTTAGCGAGAATACCGGCGATCAGACCAAAAATAATCCATGAAAGAATACCCATTTGTTGCTCCTTACGTTATGAATCAAGGTGTTCACTGCGATAAGTATAGACGGGTTTTTTTTACCTGCAGCGCAACTGCCGCTTTAATCAGCAGCCAGCCGCTAAAGCTTCAGCGCGTAACGCCGATAATCGTTACATAACGACGATAAGCGCAGCAGCGGGGAGCAGGATGTGAAAGACGCCGATAACGAACAGTATCTCAAACGAGGTACGTTAGCGGTTTTGAATGTGATGAGGGATCTGTCGCGCTATCAAACTCCCCTGATGGTAACGTTTAATCGCGGACAGTTTATCAGCCGTCTGCTGGTTGCCGATGAAGAGTGCATTATTTTCGATCTGGGCAGCAATGCATTGAGCAATGAGTGGGTGCTGGAGAGTCCCGACTTCAACGTTTGTGCAGAGACCTACGGTGCCAAAATTGAGTTCACCCTGGCCGCCCTGTCGCTGGTTGAATATGAAGGATTGCCCGCGTTCAGTGCCCCGCTGCCGGCGTGCGCCTGGCAAATCCAGCGCCGCGAATTTTTCCGCATTAACGCCCCGCTGGAGCCGGCTTTCTGGTGTTATACCCACTGGCCGGATGGCAGCCCGGCGCGCTTTCGCCTGCAGGATCTTTCGCTGGGCGGGGTCGGGGTATTACCGGAAGGGACACTGCCGGAAGACCTTGCCCGTGGTGATACGTTCCGCCAGCTGCGGGTCGAGCTGGGCGAGTTTGGTCAGTTTGAGGTCACCGCAGAGCTGCTGCATATTGGCGAGCGCAGCGTAGTACGCAAAGGCGAAGCCTGCGTCATACCGCGGCTGAGCTTTCGTTTCACGGCAATTGAACCGGTGCAGGAACGCCAGCTGCAGCAGGTGATCTTTGCCCTTGAACGCCTGGCACGCGATAAAGTGAGTCGCTTTCAGTAACTGCCGCTGCGCCTGCAGGATATCTCAGCCAGGCTATGCTTCTCCTTGCCCTTTATTTTAACCAGCGCCCGGCAAGGAGAACCTCCCCCATGGAAAACTGGCTTTCAGCCTCTGGCTGGCAACGCATTTTTCTTAATCAAACCATCTGGATCAACAGCGCCATCATCCTCTTTGGCACCCTTATCGTCTGGTGGCTGTTGCGCACCGCTATCCGCTTTGTTTCTAACCGTATTGCGCACTACAGCGAACAGCGCCACGTGCGCTTCACCGCCATTCTGGTTGAGATCCTGCGCAGCACCAGCCAGTCGCTGCTGCTGATCTTTTCTCTGCTGATTTCGCTGAAATTTGCTGACCTGCCGGCAAACTGGAGCGTGGCAATTGCCCACAGCTGGTTCCTCGCCCTGATTCTGCAGTTCACGCTGTGGATTGACTGCGGCATCCGTCTATGGCTGAAAAGCATGCTGCGCGATCCGCTGCACGTGCGCAATCCGGTCACCACCGTGATCCTCGGCATTCTGCTGCGGGTGGTGGTATGGGTGATGATGCTGCTGGCGATCCTCTCCAACATGGGGATCGACATTACTGCCCTGGTGGCCAGTTTAGGCGTCGGCGGTATTGCCATTGCGCTGGCGATTCAGACCGTGCTGAGCGATGTGTTTGCGTCGCTGGCGATCGGCTTTGACAAACCGTTTGAGCACGGTGATTTTATTGTGTTTGGCGATATCGCGGGCTCCATTGAGCATATCGGTCTGAAAACCACGCGTCTGCGCAGCCTCGGCGGCGAGCAGATTGTCTGCTCAAACACCATTCTGTTACAGCAGACGATCCACAACTATAAACGTATGCAGCAGCGACGCATCGTGTTTAAGTTTGGTATTAACTACGGTACGCCGGCGGAGAAAGTGCGGCAGATTGGCGGCATGGTGAAAACCATCATTGAAGGCGTGCCGGATACCCGTTTTGACCGCGCGCATTTTCTCTCGTTTGATGAGTCGCAGCTTACGTTTGAAGTGGTCTACTTTGTGCTGAGTGCGGATTACAATGTCTATATGGATATTCAGCAGGAAATTAACCTGCAGCTGATGGCGCAGCTGGAGCAGAAGCAGATCCGCTTCGCCTTCCCGATGCGGCGCGTAGAGTTTACCGGTGGCGTGCTGCCGCGTATCAATCTCAGCGATGCGTCAAACGAAGCACCGGCACAGGGTGCGCAGCGTTAAGCTGCGCACCGCGCGCTAGCCAATCGTGCGGTAGGCCGTGGTCACTTTCCACAGATAGCGCGGTGCCTGCGCTGCCGGATGGTTGTTTTGTACATGCTGATAAAACTCATCCGGCGACATCGCGTTAATCATCGCAATGGCGCGCTCGCGATCGCGTGAGAACGTGCGCAGCAGCGCGCCGGCACCGTTGGCATAGGAGACAATGGTGGCGTAGCGCAGCGTCAGCGGATCGCGGATACCGGCCAGCGCAGACTCCTGCAAAATGCGCAGATAGGCGACACCAATATCGATGTTTCTGGCCGGATCGCGCAGCTCAGCTGTTGAGGGCTGCCCGTGACGTCCCTGCACGCGATAGACTTCGCGCCCCGCCGTCGAGGCTTTGATCTGCATCAGTCCTACCGCGTTAGAGCGGCTGACTGCCGCAGGATTGCCGCCCGATTCGACACTGATAATGGCGCTGATTAACTTCTCATCAACGCCATAATGAGTGGCAGCATCTTCTGTAAACAGCGCCCAGGCATCATTAATTTTCGAGGGCGGAGCCTGAGTGAGAGGCGTATTGCGCTCAGGCACTCTGGGTTTTTCCGGTTCACTGGCGCAGCCTGCCAGCAGTAAAGCAGAGAGCATAAGTAGTCGAAATTTCACTGTTTTTCAGGTTCCGCTATAAGAGAGGCGCAGGCTATCATAGCCATGACGGCCAGCAGTAAAATTACCGTTAATCTGAAAATAGCAAAATTCATTATGCTGTCGTGACGCTGTTCACGCAGTTTGTCACTATGAACCCTTCAGTACAGAGCAGGAAAAGCGCGATGCACCCAGCCCGTTCCTTTCGTTTGATCGCCCCTTCTGGCTATTGCCACAACCAGGACGCCGCCCGGCGCGGCATTGAGCGGCTTCAGCACGCAGGCCACCGGGTAGAGAATAGCGCAGTCGTTACCCGCCGCTTTCAGCGCTTTGCCGGTACGGACGCGGAACGGCTGGCGGATATCAATGCACTGGCCGCGCCAGACACGCTGCCGGATATTATTCTGGCGGTGCGCGGCGGCTACGGTGCCACCCGCCTGCTGGATAAGCTGGATTATAGTGGTATTGCGCAGCGCCTGAGCGGTGAGCCAGTCGCGCTGTGCGGCCACAGTGACTTTACCGCTATTCAGCTGGCCCTGCTGGCTCAGACCGGTCTGATGAGCTTCAGCGGCCCGATGCTGGCCGGTAATTTTGGTGCGGATGACGTCTCAGCGTTTACCGACCATCATTTCTGGCAGGCAATCTCCGCCCCGGAACTGATGCTGAACTGGCGGAGTGAAAGCCCGGACCGCGGCCGCTGGCAGGGCCGCCTGTGGGGCGGCAATCTGGCGATGATCTGCACGCTGATTGGCACGCCCTGGCTGCCACAGATCGAAGGAGGCATTCTGGTAATTGAAGATGTTAATGAACACCCGTTTCGCATTGAACGCATGCTGCTGCAGCTGCAGCAGTGCGGTATTCTCGCGCGGCAGCAGGCAATTGTTACCGGTAGTTTTACCAGTACGTCACTCAGCGCCTATGATAACGGCTTCGGTTTCGACACTGTCTGGCAGCGTCTGCGCGATGAGTATCAGCTGCCGGTAATAAGCGATCTGGCGTTTGGTCATGCGCCCGATACCGTCACGCTGCCGCTGGGTGCACATGCTACGCTTGATATTGATGCCGGCGACGCGCGGCTCAGCATCACCGGACATCCGGTGCTGCGATAATATTGTCTGCAGGAGATCGCCCTCTGAAGCCGCTTTATGAAGACTTATGGATCTCCACGCCGGAATTCCCTGCCGAAGAGACCGCTAATGACCTGATGATGCATGGCTTTATGCTACGGCATCCGCGCGGCAACCTGCTGATTGGCCGGGTGGAAAATCCGCTCGATCATGAGTTTCTGGCGGAGGCAGGCGGCGTTATACGCCATTACCTTACGCACTGGCATGAAGCAGCACCCGGTGCACGGCTGATTCAGCAGCGCTTCAGCAGCGCGCTTTACTGCCACAGCCGATCGCTGGGACCCGTTAGCCTGGTGGTTGAACCGGATGAAACCTTTACCCGGCGGGAGGTGCATTTTGGTGATTTTCATCTGCTGCCCACGCCAGGTCACACGCCGGGCAGCAGCAGCTATCTCTATCACTCCCCGCTCGGACAGACCTATCTGTTTGTCGGCGATACCCTTACCTGCGACTACAACCGCTGGATCAGCGTATTAAAGCCTGACAGTAACCCGGCCGAGCTGCGGCAGTCGCTGGAACTTTACCGTACGCTGCGACCCGATGTGGTGCTGATGAGCACTACGCGCGGCCACCTCTCGTGGGTAAAAACGGATCTGTCCGGCTGGCTGGCGGCGATTGACGAAGCGGAGCAGTCGCCGCTGGATCTGCGACAGCAGCCGCTGCTGTAATCAGAGAACTTTGGTCAGGTAGTGGCGCTGGTGATGACGCGGATAGTTATCCAGGCTGAACCGGAGCTGATAACCCTGTTTTTCGTAGAACGGGCGCGCCTGAAAGCTTGCCGTATCCACCTGCGCATAGAGACAACCCCGCGCCCGCGCTTCGTTCTCTGCCGCCGTTATCAGCCGGGTGCCGGCGCCCTGCCCGCGCAGCGCGTCACTGACCCACAGCATGTCGATACGCAGCCAGTTACCACAGGTTGATCCTGTCAAACCTGCTATTTTCCCGCCGCCTGCATCATGAATAAACACGCCCAGCGCTTTGATCTCGCTGACATCAATAAAGCGGCTGTTGAAAGCATTGAGGCCCAGTCTGATGTCGTCGAGATCCTGCGCAGTAACGCTGTCGGTAACGCTGAGTGACATGGTGTTGTTCCTGTGCGGTGTTAAGAAGAGGCGTGCTGACGATCGTCATAACGATCGAGAGAGACGATGGCGGCATCACGCTTCACTGAACGCTGACAGGGAACCAGTTTGTCGCTCTGCGCATAAACGAAAAAGGTTTCACCGCTCTCTTTATTGATGACCAGTCGATCCCCGTTGCGGAACCGCGTGATGGCCACGCTGTCGCCACCCTCAAGGTGGAGACGCTGTTGTCCGGCGGCCACCTGAAAATGTCGCTGCGGCCACATCAGCGTGCTGAGTCCGTAACTGGCGCGGGATACCGTCATGGTGGCCCGCCCCGCACAGGTGATCTGAAATTCACTTTCGCTCCAGGCCGGAGCAATCTGACAGGCCATCAGGCCCGCGGCTATGACCAGAATTTTCATGCTGTTTTTCGCCTGAGTGTGATGTAGTGGTTCGCAGGGTAACACAGCGGGAAGCAGATTAATGCGTGGCGTGCTGCGACTCAGGGCTGGCGCGCTGAGTCGCAGCATAGCCATAAAGCAGGAGTAAAGCCGATATCGCATCGGCCTGACGTTTACTCAGCGGCCACCTGAGCCGCCACCAGCATCAATGCCAGTCCGGCATCTTCTGGATCGAATTTATGCATAACATCGTGGATCGCCGTGACACAGTTCATGACCTGTTTTTTCTTATCGGCATCCAGCTGATCTATCGCCTGCTGAAGAATCATTAAGCTGGCTTCTTCTTCTCTCATTAATTTACCCTATCTTATACTTGCCTGGTGCACTGCGCTGGCAAGAATACCGTTTATCTGCTACCAAAGTCACCCCCTTAACTTGCCTACCGCTTAACACTTAAACAAATCCCAAATGGGAAGTGCAGCCAGACCTGCTATGCTCATAGCAGCGTTAGGCATTGTCGGGCCACTGTCAGACAGGGAAAGAACCAGGATCAGGACCATGTTAAGACTGACTTATTGCATCATTATTATTGCGCTGACGGGCTGCAGTTCGACCCCGAAAGGAATCGATTGTCCCGGTGAAGTGACCACGATTTATGGTCAGTCACTGGGCAATACGCACGCCTGGATCTTCGACCTGGCTAACGCCTTTTCTGTTCAGCGTGACAACGTCACGGTCAGCAGCGGCCCTCTTCGCTCCACTGACCGCTTTCGCTATGTCCCCTCTGCGATTACTGCTGAAGGTTTTTACGCACAGCGCCTGAGCGACAAACAGTTCCGCCTTATTAATCCCTATGAAAACACGATGATCACCTGGCAGTGTCCATAGCCCGTGCACCCCGCAGCGGGATAGTTTATTGTCAGGGTTTATGCTTCCGGCAGATACCGAAAATGGAAAAGAGTCTCGATAACAACGGCTACATCGATTTCCCCTTCCCGGCCACAACCAATGAAGATGGCTCAGTTAACCCCAGCGGCTTTGATCTGACGCAGCAGCCTGAGCGGATTGATGAAATCAAAGCGGGTAAAGATTCTGAAAATATGCGCCGGCTGCTGGAAGAGGTGAACCTGCAGGAAGGGCTTTTTATGTCGCTCGCCTGCGATCGTCAGCAGCGTCCGGACCGCGTATGCGGATTTATCGACATCGCCTTTCGTCCGGATGTGGTGCATGCGCATGACGAAGCAGAAGAGCTGGAAGCGCGGTTTGAGCACTACCTCGGCTGTCAGGAGAACCAGCATGAGATGCCTGCCGGCACGCTGGTTAACTATGCGCGCGCCGTGCTGGACTGGGGCTGGTCACCGCTGCATCTGCGCCAGCAACACTATGAGAAAATCACCGTCCGGTTTTACTGTCAGCAACCCGAGGATGCTGAGTGGTGTTTCGACCATTTGCGCCATTTTCTGGTGAGCTGGTATCCCGCCTGGCGCTGCCGTCAGAGATAAACTGTACCTAAACAAAAGCCTCGCCACAGAGATTGTTACATAACCTTTACCGCTGTCAGGTTGCCGGTCCGTCATTCTCTGACTACGCTGAAAGTGACATTCACCACTATCAGGGAGTCAACATGACTGACAAAGCGGAAGCAAAATTGAATGAAGCAGCAGGTGCAGTTCAGGAAAAATTTGGCGAACTGACGGGTTCCTCCCGTCATCAGGCAAAAGGTGCAGCACGGCGCTATCCGGCGCAGGCCAGCTATGCCGTACAGGATGCAGCTGACGGCGTGGTGAGGTCGGTCCGTGATAACCCGACTACGGGTCTGGCGGTGGCTGCCAGCATCGGCGTGATCGTCGGTTTCCTGCTGGGCCGCAAATAATCTGGTCAGCGGGGTCCCGGCCCCGCTGCTCCTGCCGTCACGCGGCCGCGCGCCGCGCTTTAAAACGGGCAACCATCGTACGCAGCGCCTGATAAATCAATCCCGCATACAGACTCATCACCACCGCCATACCGGGCTCTTTTCCCTGCGCCTGCCATGAGACAAACCACATAAATACGCCCCACAGCAGTGAAAAAATCAGCCAGCCTTTAACAAACTTCACAATACCCTGCATAGTGTCTCCCCCGAAACTGAGCGCTGACGATAGCGGCTTCTTCGGCAAAAGGCACGGCCATCAGGCTCAGGATGTTAACTGCTTCAAACTATGCGACTGGCTGACACCAATGTTGCCCGGGTAATTACCTGATGCCGCTCGTCAGTCAGGCGGGCTTAGTGGTATAACTGCAGCCGGCAGTCAGCGGTACTGAACTATTTTCTGACTGACACCGCAATTGCGCACGCGTCGCTTATCGCCCCGTACGGCTTTATGCTTGAATTCCCGCCACCCCGGACCGGCTACTGATTAACATGAGCTACTTCTATACATTCCAGAATTTTCTTGCCGGTGACACGGCGCTTGCGGCCACGGTCAGTCTGCTACTGTTGATAGCGTCGGCGATGATTGCGCACTTTATCTGCAAATTCTTTATCGTAAAGATGGTGCGTAACGTCTTTTTCAGCGCGCATAAAAACCAGGTGCCGCTGGATAAAGATGTCCGCCTGTCGGAAAAACTCTCAAATTTTATCCCGGTTATCATTGTTTACTATCTGCTGCAGTTTATGCCGGGCCTGCCGCAGCATCTGCAGATTGCAGTCAAAACCATCTGCGGCATTCTGTTTTTTATCTATCTCTCGCTGTTCTTTACAGAAATACTGGAGATCATCAACATCTCCTATACCAAAAAGTCGCGGCGTAAAAATCACTCGATCAAGGGCTATATTCAGGTCGGTAAAATCCTGGTGCATATCCTCTCGGCGATCATGATCCTGGCGATTATGTCGAATAAGTCGCCTGTGATTATTATCTCCAGTCTGGGTGCAGTGGCAGCCGTACTGATGCTGGTATTTCAGCACACGCTGCTGTCGCTGGTGGCCAATATTCAGGTGTCATCAAATGATGTGTTGCAGCTGGGCGACTGGATTGAAATGCCGGATAACGGTATCAGCGGGGAAGTCATCGACATTGCGCTGCACACCATTACTATCCGCAACTGGGATAACACGCTGTCGCGCATTCCCACGAAGAATTTCCTGACCGAGACGTATACCAACTGGCAGGCGATGTTCTCCTCCGGCGCGCGGCGCATCATGCGCAGCTTCTATCTCGATCAGACCTCAATTCGCTTTCTGGACCATGAGCTGATACAGCAGATGATGCAGATACGCGGTGTCAGTGAGCAGCTTTCTGTGCTGATGGATGGACGTGAACCCAGCGCACCCGGCGACCGCTGGTTTGCCGAAAATGGCCTGACAAACCTCACCATTTTTCGTAAGTATCTGACCGCCTGGCTGACGCAGCGCGATGATATTAAGAAAGATATGTATATTGTGGTCCGGGCACTTAAACCCTCGCCGGAAGGGTTACCGGTTGAGGTCTACTGCTTTACCTCTTCCGTCATGTGGGCTGATTATGAGGATTCACAGTCAGCGATATTTGAATATATTTATGCCATTGTCGGACAGTTCGCACTGCGGATTTACCAGCATCCGGGCGGCCACGATTTCTGGCGACTGTCGCAGGCGCGTGATGAGACGCTGCGTCCGGGCGATGCTGCAGGCGAATAAAAAAAACGGGAGCCAGTGGCTCCCGTTTTATGCTCTGCCTGAAGCAGATTACATGTTGCTGATGATCGCGTCACCAAACTCTGAACATTTCAGCAGTTTAGCGCCATCCATCAGACGCTCGAAGTCGTAGGTCACGGTTTTAGCCGCGATTGCGCCTTCCATACCTTTGACAATCAGGTCTGCGGCTTCAAACCATTCCATATGACGCAGCATCATTTCTGCCGACAGGATCACTGAACCCGGGTTCACTTTATCCTGACCCGCATATTTTGGTGCGGTCCCGTGCGTGGCTTCAAACAGCGCGCACTCGTCACCGATGTTTGCGCCAGGGGCGATACCGATACCGCCAACCTGTGCCGCCAGGGCGTCAGAGATGTAGTCACCGTTCAGGTTCATACAGGCAATAACATCATATTCGGCCGGACGCAGCAGGATCTGCTGCAGGAAGGCATCTGCAATCACATCTTTAACAATGATCTCTTTGCCGGTGTTTGGATTGTTGAATTTCATCCACGGACCACCGTCGATCAGCTCACCACCAAACTCCTCTTTCACCAGCTGGTAGCCCCAGTCTTTGAAAGAACCTTCGGTGAACTTCATGATGTTGCCTTTGTGGACCAGCGTCAGCGAATCACGATCGTTAGTGATGGTGTATTCAAGCGCGGCACGCACCAGGCGTTTGGTACCCTCTTCTGAGCACGGCTTCACGCCGATACCACACTGCTGCGGGAAGCGAATTTTCTTCACGCCCATCTCTTCGCGCAGGAATTTGATCACTTTGTCCGCTTCCGGCGTACCCGCTTTCCATTCGATACCCGCGTAGATATCTTCGGAGTTCTCGCGGAAGATCACCATATCGGTCTCTTCCGGGCGTTTAACCGGGCTTGGCGTGCCTTTGTAGTAGCGTACCGGACGCAGGCAGACGTAGAGATCCAGCTCCTGACGCAGCGCTACGTTCAGCGAGCGAATACCGCCGCCAACTGGCGTGGTCAGCGGGCCTTTGATGGCTACGCGATACTCTTTGATTAAATCCAGAGTTTCCTGCGGCAGCCAGACATCCTGGCCGTAAAGTTCTGTTGATTTCTCACCAGTAAAGATTTCCATCCAGGAAATTTTACGCTCGCCGTTGTAGGCTTTCTTCACGGCAGCATCAACCACTTTCAGCATGACCGGGGAAACGTCAACGCCGATACCATCACCCTCGATATAAGGAATGATTGGGTTATGCGGGACATTCAGTTTGCCCTGATCAAGGGTGATTTTCTGACCTTCTGCCGGAACAACTACTTTGCTTTCCATTAACCTCTCCTTCGAGCGATTTTTTGTTAATGATTTGTAAGATGCGGGTCAATACTACTTGAATATTTCCCCTACGCCAATCACCGTAGTTTCGCGTTATAATGCGCCGATTGTTACTTACTGCAAAGCTCATGCGAAAAACATCTCAGAAAATTCACCCACCTAAACGCACCGCGGTCTCCCGCCATGCTACACGCCGCCCGACACGTGCGGCTGGCCCGCGCCGTGTAATTTTATTTAACAAACCCTTTGATGTGCTGCCACAATTCAGCGATGACGCCGGGCGCCGCACGCTAAAAGACTTTATTCCGGTCAGTGACGTCTACGCTGCAGGCCGTCTGGATCGTGACAGCGAGGGGCTGATGCTGCTGACCAACGATGGCGCGCTGCAGGCGCAGCTCACCCAGCCCGGCAGACGTACGGGTAAAATCTACTTTGTTCAGGTCGAGGGCGTGCCGCAGGAATCAGATTTATCCCTGCTGCGCAGCGGCGTTGTGCTTAACGACGGCACAACGCTGCCAGCAGGTATTGAGCAGGTCAGCGAGCCGGACTGGCTCTGGCCGCGCACGCCACCAGTGCGCGAGCGCAAAACGATCCCGACCAGCTGGCTGAAAATCACCCTGTACGAAGGGCGTAACCGGCAGGTACGACGCATGACGGCGCATATCGGTTTCCCGACCCTGCGCCTGATCCGCTTTGCGCTGGGAGACCATCAGCTTAACGGTCTTGCTCCCGGCGAGTGGCGCGATATCAGCGCTGAATTTCAATAACCGCAGGTTAATCAAAGCGAGTGAACGATGTTTAAACCTCATGTAACCGTTGCCTGTCTGGTGCAGGCGCAGGGTAAACTGCTGGTAGTCGAGGAGCGTGTCGCCGGACGCATTACCTGGAATCAGCCAGCGGGTCATCTGGAAGCGGATGAGACGCTGCAGGAAGCGGCACGGCGTGAGCTGTATGAAGAGACCGGCATCCGCGCGGAGCTGGACTATTTTCTCGGCGTGCAGCAGTGGATTGCGCCGGACAAGACACCTTTTGTGCGTTTTCTCTTTGGCATTGATTTGCCAGTACCCTGCGTGACCACGCCACTCGACAGCGATATCGATTGCTGCTGGTGGCTGGCTCCGGAGCAAATTCTTACGTCCGATCAGTTACGTTCGCCGCTGGTCGCGGAGAGCATACGGCTGTGGCAACAGGGTGCGCGCTACCCGCTGCAGCTGGTGGCGCCGTTCAACTGGCCGTTTCACAAGGGTGCGCATACCGTGACTCCATGATAGAATGCGCCGCCTGTTTTACTGTAATTAAGAGTGCGTCATGTCTGACAACAGCCAGAAAAAAGTAATCGTCGGAATGTCCGGCGGCGTCGATTCTTCCGTTTCCGCGTGGCTACTGCAGCAGCAGGGCTATCAGGTTGAAGGCCTGTTCATGAAGAACTGGGAGGAGGATGACGGCGAGGAGTATTGCACCGCCGCAGACGATCTGGCTGACGCACAAGCCGTGTGTGACAA
This sequence comes from Pantoea sp. SIMBA_079, assembly GCF_046940275.1. Lineage (NCBI taxonomy): Bacteria > Pseudomonadati > Pseudomonadota > Gammaproteobacteria > Enterobacterales > Erwiniaceae > Pantoea > Pantoea sp. SIMBA_079. Next base: position 210,774 of record NZ_JAWRYR010000004.1, read on the forward strand.
GCTCGGCATAAAACTGCACAAAATTAACTTTGCGGCTGAATACTGGGACAATGTGTTTGAGCATTTTCTCGACGAATACAAAGCGGGGCGCACGCCCAATCCCGATATTCTCTGCAACAAAGAGATCAAATTTAAGGCGTTTCTTGAATTCGCTGCCGACGACCTTGGCGCAGATTATATCGCTACCGGCCACTATGTGCGTCGGGCCGATGTGGCAGGCAAAAGTCAGCTGCTGCGCGGACTTGATGGCAACAAAGACCAGAGCTATTTCCTCTACACCCTGAGCCACCAGCAGATCGCCCAGAGCCTGTTCCCGGTCGGGGAACTGGAAAAACCGGAAGTGCGCCGCATTGCCGAACAGCTGGATCTGATTACCGCGAAGAAAAAAGATTCGACCGGTATCTGCTTTATCGGTGAGCGTAAATTCCGCGATTTCCTCGGGCGTTATCTGCCTGCGCAACCAGGCGAGATTGAGACAGTTGACGGTGACATTGTCGGTGAGCATCAGGGGCTGATGTATCATACGCTCGGCCAGCGTAAAGGTCTGGGCATTGGCGGCCGTAAAGAGAGCAATGACGATCCCTGGTATGTGGTGGACAAAGATGTCGCGCGCAACCGGCTGATTGTCGCGCAGGGTGGTGACCATCCGCGCCTGATGTCAGTCGGCCTGATTGCCCAGCAGCTGCACTGGGTCGATCGTCAGCCTGTAACCGCCCCGCTGCGCTGCACGGTTAAAACCCGCTACCGCCAGAGCGATATCCCGTGTGAAATCCTGCCGCTTGGCGACGATCGCATTGAGGTGCGTTTTGATGAAGCGGTTGCTGCGGTGACGCCGGGCCAGTCTGCGGTGTTCTATCTGGACGACGTCTGCCTCGGTGGCGGTATTATTGAGCAGCGCCTGCCGCTGCCAGACGCCTGAAACGGCGCCGCTGATTTTTCTGCAGGAGTAGAGCGTGGCTAAAAATTTTTATGATATTACGCTGGCGCTGGCGGGCATTTGCCAGGCCGCACAGCTGACGCAGCAGCTGGCACATCAGGGTCAGTGCGACAGCGCAGCGCTGCAGGTGTCCATGCGCAGCCTGCTTGATCTCAATCCCGCTTCCACGCTGGCGGTGTATGGTAATGACGAAGCCAATCTGCGCCTGGGTCTGGAGACGTTAATGGCGGTGCTGAACAGCGGCAGCCGCCAGGGTGCCAGTGCTGAAATGACGCGCTACACGCTGGGTCTGATGGTGCTGGAGCGCAAGCTCAGCGGCAACAAAACAGCGCTGGCGACGCTGGCACAGCGCATTAGCCAGCTCGATCGCCAGCTGGCGCACTACGGCCCCGAATCCGATACCATCACCAGCGCCATGGCGGGTATCTATGTCGATGTTATCAGCCCGCTGGGTCCGCGCATACAGGTTACCGGCTCACCGCAGGTGCTGCAGAATACTCAGGTACAGAACAAAGTACGCGCTGCGCTGCTGGCGGGGATCCGTTCAGCGGTGCTCTGGCAGCAGTGTGGCGGTGGCCGCCTGCAGCTGATGTTCTCACGCCAGCGTCTGCTGAATGAAGCCAACGCTATTTTATCCCGGCTGGGTCCGGCGTATTAAGCGCCGCCCTGCCCTCATCTGTTAACGTTTCAGGAGTTGCACTGATGGAATTATCCTCTCTGACCGCCGTCTCACCCGTTGATGGCCGTTACGGCGATAAAGTCAGCCCGCTGCGCGCCATTTTCAGTGAGTTTGGTTTACTGAAATTCCGCGTGGAAGTGGAAGTTCGCTGGTTACAGAAACTGGCTGCGACCGCAGAGATCAGGGAAGTTCCTGCATTTGATGCCGACGCAAACGCTTTCCTTGATGCGATTGTCAGCAATTTTAACGAAACTGACGCCGCACGCATCAAAACGATAGAGCGCACCACCAATCATGATGTGAAAGCGGTTGAGTACTTTCTGAAAGAGAAAGTGGCTGATGTCCCTGCGCTGCAGGCGGTCTCTGAGTTCATCCACTTTGCCTGCACCTCTGAAGATATCAACAACCTCTCCCATGCGCTGATGCTGGAAACCGCCCGCCGCGACGTCATCATGCCTTACTGGCAGAAGATCATCACTGCGGTGAAAGGACTGGCGCAGGAGTATCGCGACATCCCGCTGCTTTCCCGTACGCATGGCCAGCCTGCTACGCCGTCAACCATGGGCAAAGAGATGGCCAACGTGGCCTACCGCATGGAGCGTCAGCTGCGTCAGCTGGGCAACATTGAGGTGCTGGGCAAAATCAACGGCGCCGTCGGCAACTACAATGCGCACATTGCGGCTTATCCGGAAGCGGACTGGCATCAGATCAGCGAAGACTTTGTGACCTCGCTTGGCATCACCTGGAACCCTTACACCACGCAGATTGAGCCGCACGACTACATTGCAGAGCTGTTTGACTGTATGGCGCGTTTCAACACTATCCTGATCGATTTTGATCGCGATATCTGGGGCTATGTTGCGCTGAACCACTTTAAACAGAAAACCATTGCCGGCGAAATTGGCTCCTCGACGATGCCGCACAAGGTCAACCCCATCGATTTTGAAAACTCTGAAGGTAATCTGGGTCTGGCAAACGCGGTGATGCAGCACCTCGCCAGCAAGCTGCCGGTTTCGCGGTGGCAGCGCGATCTCACCGACTCAACCGTTCTGCGCAACCTCGGCGTCGGCGTCGGCTATGCGCTGATCGCCTATCAGTCCACGCTGAAAGGCATCTCCAAACTGGAGGTGAATCGCGATCGCCTGCTGGATGAGCTGGATCACAACTGGGAAGTGCTTGCCGAACCGATTCAGACCGTGATGCGCCGTTACGGCATCGAAAAACCTTATGAAAAGCTAAAAGAGCTGACGCGCGGCAAGCGCGTGGACGCGGCGGGCATGCAGGCCTTTATCGACAGCCTGGCGCTGCCGGAAGAAGAGAAAGTGCGCCTGAAGCAGATGACGCCGGCTAACTATCTGGGCCGCGCGGTACAGATGGTCGATGATCTGAAGTAATCCCGTCCGCACAGGCGCGCGCCGCGCGCCTGTTGCGTTGTTCTCTGGTTTAGCTCCCTTCACGTATACTCACTTTATTATCACTGAGTTTGCAGGTAAGGAAAAAGTATGCGTGTTCTGGTTGTGGAAGATAATGCTCTGCTGCGCCATCATCTCGCCGTTCAGCTGCGTGATATGGGGCATCAGGTTGATGCCGCTGAAGATGCGAAAGAAGCTGACTACTTTCTTCAGGAACATCTGCCTGACATTGCGCTGGTTGATCTTGGCCTGCCAGACGAAGATGGCATGTCGCTGATTCGCCGCTGGCGCAGTGACGCGGTACGCCAGCCAATTCTGGTGCTGACGGCGCGCGAAGGCTGGCAGGCAAAAGTTGAAGCCCTGGAAGCAGGCGCGGACGACTACGTTACCAAGCCCTTTCATATTGAAGAGGTTGCTGCCCGCCTGCAGGCGCTGATGCGGCGCAATAGCGGACACGCTTCGCAGATCATCTCCCTGCCGCCGTTTCAGGTCGATCTCTCCCGTCGCGAGCTCTCGGTGAATGAGGTGCCGGTAAAGCTGACGGCGTTTGAATACACGATTGCGGAAACGCTGATCCGCAACGCGGGAAAAGTGGTCAGCAAAGATTCGCTGATGCTGCAGCTCTATCCCGATGCCGAACTGCGCGAGAGCCATACCATTGATGTGCTGATGGGCCGCCTGCGTAAGAAAATCCTTGCACTGCATCCGACCGAAGTGATCAACACGGTACGCGGTCAGGGCTACCGCTTCGATCTCTGACTGCATGAACTGGTTTCGCCGGCTGCGCCCGCTCTCGCTCCGTACCCGCTTTCTGCTGGCGACGGCCGCCGTAGTGCTGGTTATCTCACTCTCTTATGGCATGGTCGCGGTTATCGGCTACGTCGTGAGTTTTGATAAAAATACCTACCGCGTGCTGCGCGGCGAGAGCAATCTCTTTTTTACCCTGGCGCAGTGGCAGGACAACAAACTCACCATCGCGCAGCCAGAGCGCATGACGCTGAATTTCCCGACGCTGGTCTTTATCTATGATGAGCGCGGCAAGCTGCTGTGGCAGCAGCGCGACGTGCCGGAGATCCGGGATAAAATTCAGCCAGAGTGGCTGCTTAAACCTGACTTTTACGAAATTGACACCAGCAACCGCACCAGCCTGACGGCATTAGGCGATAACATACAGGCGCAGCAGCAGCTGCACGCGCTGGACAGTAACAGTAACGACACCTTTACCCATTCAGTGGCGGTGAATCGCTACGACGCGACGGTGAACCTGCCGGCGCTGACCATTGTGGTGGTTGACTCCATTCCGCAGGAGCTGCAGCACTCAGACGTGGTGTGGTCATGGTTCAGCTATGTGCTGGCAGCCAATCTGCTGCTGGTGATCCCGCTGCTCTGGCTGGCCGCACACTGGAGCCTGCGCCCGATTGGCGATCTCACCGCGCAGGTGCGCGAGCTGGAAACCGGTCAGCGGGAAAACCTGGGCGACAACCCGCCGCAGGAGCTGAAAAGCCTGGTGCGCAATCTTAACCTGCTGCTGACCAATGAACGCCAGCGCTACACCCGCTACCGCACCACGCTCTCTGATTTAACCCACAGCCTGAAAACGCCGCTGGCGGTGCTGCAGAGTACGCTGCGCTCGCTGCGCAACGGTAAATCGCTGACGATTGAACAGGCAGAGCCGGTGATGCTGGAGCAGATCAGCCGTATTTCACAGCAGACGGGTTACTATCTGCATCGCGCCAGTATGCAGGCCGATCACAACCCGCTGCAGCGCGATTTTCATTCGGTTTCGGCCCTGCTGGACAGCCTCTGCTCTGCGCTCAACAAGGTTTACCAGCGCAAGGGGGTGGAGATCACCCTCGACATTCCGCCCGAGCTGGTTTTTGTCGGCGATCAGAATGATTTTATGGAAGTGCTGGGCAACGTACTGGATAACGCCTGTAAATATTGCCTGGAGTTTATTGAAGTGAGCACGCGCCAGACTGACCAGGCGCTGCATCTGTTTATCGACGATGACGGGCCGGGTATTCCTGAAAGCAAGCGCGACCTGATTTTTGTACGCGGCCAGCGGGCCGATACGCTGCGGCCGGGACAGGGACTGGGGCTTGCGGTCGTGCGGGATATTCTTGAACAGTATGCCGGAACCGTGATCGCCTCTGCCAGCCCGCTGGGCGGCACGCGCATGGAAGTGGTGTTCCGGCGGCAGGAAGTTACACATCACCGCGAGTAGAACCGGCTGCAGACTGTTATACTTGCCAGCAATTATTGCTCCAACCGGAATGCTTCGTATGGATTATCAGCTCGATATCAACCAGGCCGACTTTATTCAGCGCTACTGGCAGAAACGCCCGGTCGTGCTTAAACGCGGCTTTAAAAATTTTGTGGATCCCCTCTCTCCGGATGAGCTGGCGGGTCTGGCGATGGAAAACGAGGTGGACAGCCGCCTCGTCAGCCATCAAAACGACAAATGGCAGGTCAGCCACGGCCCGTTTGAAAGCTACGACCATCTGGGTGAAAACAACTGGTCACTGCTGGTTCAGGCGGTTAACCACTGGCATGAGGGCTCTGCTGCCCTGATGCGCCCGTTCCGCTTTCTGCCCGACTGGCGCATCGACGATCTGATGATCTCGTTTTCAGTACCGGGCGGTGGCGTGGGGCCGCATTTCGATCAATATGATGTCTTTATCATTCAGGGCACCGGCCGCCGGCGCTGGCGCGTGGGTGAAAAGGTGCCGATGAAGCAGCACTGCCCGCATCCCGATCTGCTTCAGGTTGCGCCGTTTGACGCCATCATTGATGAAGAGCTGGAGCCGGGCGATATCCTCTATATTCCGCCGGGTTTCCCGCATGAGGGCTACTCACTGGACAATGCGCTCAACTATTCAGTCGGGTTCCGGGCGCCTAATGGCCGTGAATTAATCAGCGGCTTTGCGGACTATATGCTGGCCCATGAGCTGGGCAGCTATCGCTATAGCGATCCGGAGGTGCCTCCGCGCAGCTGTCCGTCGCAGATCCTGCCTTCTGAAGTGGAAGGCATTCGCCAGGTCATGCTGGACGTGATCAATCAGCCGGAGCAGTTCAGCCAGTGGTTTGGCGAATTTATTTCGCAGTCGCGCCATGAGCTGGACGTTGCGCCACCGGAGCCGCCTTATCAGCCGGATGAAATTTATGATGCGCTGCAGCAGGGCGATACGCTGACGCGGCTTGGCGGCCTGCGTGTACTGACGCTGGGTGATGCCGTCTATGTTAATGGCGAGCAGATCACCAGTCAGCATCCGCAGGTGCTGGCCGCGCTGGCGCACCGGCACGAACTCGCTCTGGCAGATTTCGGTGACGCGCTGGATGACCCGTCACTGCTGGCCCAGCTGGCCGGCCTGGTGAACAGCGGCTACTGGTTCTTTGCTGATTAAGATCTTTTCCCGCGCCTCTCCTGCGAGCAGGAGAGGCGCGATGCGCCACCGTTACGCCTTCTTCTCTGCCGCCAGCGCAGAGAGCCGCACAATCACTTCTGTCGCTTTTTGCATCACATTCAGTGAAGCAAACTCATGTTTGCCGTGGTAGTTATAGCCACCGGTAAAGATATTCGGACAGGGCAGCCCTTTCCACGACAGCGCAGAACCGTCAGTGCCGCCGCGAATCGGCTTCACGTCAGGCTCAATGCCGCAGTCGCGCATCGCCTGCAGCGCCAGCTCAATAATATGCGGATGCGGCTCCACTTTTTCGCGCATATTGCGATAGCTGTCGCTGATCTCTACTTTAACCGAACATTCGCTCTGCAGCCCTTTGCCCACCCGCTGTCCGATATTCTCCAGCAGCTGTTTGCGCTGTTCATAGCTGTCTGCATCAAAATCGCGGATCAGGTACATCAGCTCAGCGTGCTCCACCGTGCCTTTGATGGAGTGCAGATGGAAAAAGCCTTCGTAGCCATCAGTGAACTGCGGCTTCTCTTTAGCAGGCAGCTCGGCATGAAAGCGCATCGCCAGATCCAGCGCATTCACCATGACGTTCTTTGCGCTGCCCGGATGCACATTATTACCGGTGATATAGACCATTGCGGTTGCGGCGTTGAAATTCTCAAACTCAAACTCACCCAGCCCGCTGCCATCCATCGTATAGGCCCAGTCGGCCGCAAACCCTTCCACGTCGAAGTGCGACGTGCCGCGGCCGATCTCTTCATCCGGCGTAAAGGCAACCCGGATAGCGCCGTGCGGCACGTCGCCCTTCGCCAGCTCCGCCATTGCCGTCATAATTTCTGCAATGCCCGCTTTATCATCCGCGCCCAGCAGCGTTTTGCCATCGGTGGTAATCAGCGTATGTCCGGTCAGCTTATGCAGCACCGGGAACATCACCGGCGACAGCACTTCGTCACCGTTCCCCAGGGCAATGTCACCACCGCGATAGTTTTCCACAATCTGCGGATTAACATTTTTCGCCGTGTAGTCTGGTGAGGTATCCATATGAGAGATAAAGCCGATAACCGGCACCGGCCAGTCGACGTTGGCCGGCAGCGTACCCATTACGCAGCAGTGGTCACTCAGTGATACATCAACAAAGCCCAGCGCAATCAGCTCTTCCTGTAACTGACGCGCCAGGATCCACTGCCCCTCACTGCTGGGCACCTGCCGCGCCTGCGGTTTAGCCTGCGTCTCTATCGCTACATAGCGCAGAAAACGCTCCAGTAACTGTTCCATCTGTTATCCCCCTGTTTAAGCCGGTGTTATTATGGTGGCGGCAACTGTACGCCGCGTTGCGTTATATCACTCTTCTTTAGGTTAGCCTGCCTGCCGGGTACTGTACCAGGTAAATTATTGCCGGCTGACGTGCCATGCATAGTTCGGTAATTTGCCCTCTTTTCCGGGTAATTCAGCGGTAAACCATGGCATTACATAAATTTTCAGGTATTATCCCGCCTTCACTACGGCTCGCTGTCGCCGGCAGCGAGGCGGTATCCTGCTCCCTTCAGACTGAGTGACTAAAATGACGCAAACATGCGCACAACAGGCGCTGGTTACGCTTTCTGGCATCAGTAAAGCTTTCGATGGGAAAACCATCATCTCAGATTTCGACCTGCATATCGGACACGGGGAGTTTATTACCCTGCTCGGTCCGTCAGGCTGCGGGAAAACCACCATTTTGCGCCTGCTTGCCGGACTGGAAAACACCGACAGCGGCCGTATCACACTGGATGGCAGCGATATTACCGATACGCCCGCCGAACAGCGTCATATCAATACCGTGTTTCAGAGCTACGCGCTGTTTCCGCATATGTCCGTGTTTGAAAACGTCGCATTTGGTCTGCGCATGCAGAAGCGCCCCGCCGGTGAAATCGTGCAGCGTGTTGATGAAGTGCTGGCTATGGTGCAGCTGGAGCGTTTTGCCGACCGGCGCCCGCACCAGCTCTCAGGGGGACAGCAGCAGCGGGTGGCTATTGCCCGCGCCGTGGTCAACCGGCCAAAAGTGCTGCTGCTGGATGAGTCTCTCTCGGCACTGGATTATAAGCTGCGTCGTCAGATGCAGAACGAGCTGAAAGCGCTGCAGCGCAAACTGGGTATCACCTTTGTCTTTGTCACCCACGATCAGGAAGAGGCGCTCTCCATGTCAGACCGCATCGTGGTGATGCGCGATGGTCGCATTGAGCAGGATGGCACGCCGCGTGAAATTTATGAAGAGCCGGGCAATCTGTTTGTGGCGCGTTTTATCGGTGAAATCAACGTCTTTGACGCCGAGGTGATCGCGTGCGACCGCGCGCCCAGGATCCGCGCGCGCGTTGAAGGCATCGCCTGCGATCTGCACTGCCCGTTCCCGGTGGCACCCGGTGATAAACTGCACGTACTGCTGCGCCCGGAAGATCTGCGCGTTGAAGAGATTGCCCATGACAGCCGCAGCGAGTATCTGACCGGTTTTGTTCGCGACCGCAGCTATAAAGGCATGACCCTGGAGTCCTCGGTGGAACTGGAGAACGGCAAGCTGCTGACGGTCAGCGAGTTCTTTAACGAAGATGACCCCGATTTTGACCACTCGCTGAATCAAAAAATGGCCATCCGCTGGGTGCCGGACTGGGAGGTGGTACTGCCCTATGAAACTGATGCGTAATCGTCTGCAGAAAGCGATTGTTGCCCTGATTGTCAGCTGGCTGGCGCTGTTTGTGCTGTTACCTAATCTGATGATTATCGCCACCAGCTTTCTGACGCGCGATGATGCGCATTTTGTCAGCATGGTATGGACCTTTGATAACTATCGCCGCCTGCTCGACCCGCTCTACGCCAGCGTGCTGCTGCATTCGCTGAATATGGCGTTTATCGCCACCCTGTGCTGTCTGCTGCTGGGCTATCCGTTTGCCTGGTGCCTGACCCGGCTCTCGCCGCGGCTGCGTCCGCTGATGCTTTTTTTGCTGATTGTACCCTTCTGGACCAACTCGCTGATCCGCATCTATGGGCTGAAGATCTTTCTCAGCACCCGCGGCTGGCTGAACGACGTTCTGCTCTGGCTTGGCGTGACAGACAAACCCTTTCGTATCATGTTCACCTCTGAAGCGGTGATCCTGGGTTTAATCTATATTCTGCTGCCGTTCATGGTGCTGCCGCTCTACTCCAGCCTGGAGAAGCTCGACCGATCGTATCTTGAAGCAGCGCGCGATCTCGGTGCCAGTAAGCTACAGACGGTTGTACGCATTATTCTGCCGCTGACCCTGCCTGGCATTGTCGCCGGCTGCCTGCTGGTGTTTATCCCGGCGATGGGTATGTTTTACGTGGCGGATCTTATGGGCGGTGCCAGAAATCTGCTGATTGGTAACATTATCAAGAGCCAGTTTCTGAACATCCGCGACTGGCCGTTTGGTGCAGCAACCAGCGTGGTGATGACGCTGCTGATGGGCATTATGCTGCTGTTCTACTGGCGTGCGGCGCGGCTGCTGAATAACCGGGTGGATCTCTCATGATGACGCGTCTGCTACGCGGTGGCTTTATGACCGCGATTTACGCCTGGCTCTATATTCCGATGATTATCCTGATCGTGAACTCTTTTAATGCTTCGCGCTTCGGCATTAACTGGCAGGGATTCAGCATGCGCTGGTATCAGCTGCTGCTGAATAACGACAGTCTGATTCAGGCAGCACAGCACTCGCTTATCATGGGTGTGCTATCCGCAACCTGCGCCACGCTGATCGGGGCGCTGACGGCAGTCGCGCTCTACCGCTACCGTTTTCGCGGTAAACCTTTCGTCAGCGGCATGCTGTTTGTGGTGATGATGTCGCCGGATATTGTCATGGCAATCTCCCTGCTGGTGCTGTTTATGCTGCTGGGTATCTCGCTCGGCTTCTGGTCGCTGCTGTTTTCGCATATCACCTTCTGCCTGCCTTTTGTGGTGATTACCGTTTACTCGCGCCTGAAAGGATTTGATGTCCGTATGCTGGAGGCGGCAAAAGATCTCGGTGCCAGCGAAATGACCATTTTGCGTAAAATCCTGCTGCCGCTGGCGATGCCGGCCGTAGCGGCGGGCTGGCTGCTGAGTTTTACCCTCTCTATGGATGACGTGGTGGTCTCGTCATTCGTTACCGGACCGGGGTTTGAGATCCTGCCGCTGAAGATCTACTCCATGGTGAAGGTCGGTGTTTCACCCGAAGTGAACGCGCTGGCGACGATCCTGCTGCTGCTGTCGCTGCTGCTGGTGGCGGTGAGTCAGCTACTGCTCCGTGATAAAACCCAATAGAGGATACCCCATGAAAAGACAATCTTGCTGGCTGGTAGCCGGAGCGCTGGCGCTGTGTATGCAGAGCGCGCAGGCTGATGACAAGACGCTCTACTTCTACAACTGGACGGAATATGTGCCGCCGGGTCTGCTGGAGCAGTTTACCAAAGAGACCGGGATCAAAGTGATCTACTCCACCTATGAGTCCAATGAGAGCATGTACGCCAAGCTGAAAACCTGGAAAGATGGCGCTTACGATCTGGTGGTGCCCTCAACCTATTTTGTGGCCAAAATGCGTAATGAGGGGATGCTGCAGAAGATCGACAAAGCGCAGCTGAGCAACTTTAAAAATCTCGATCCCGACCTGCTTAACAAGCCGTTTGATCCCGGTAACGACTACTCTGTTCCCTATATCTGGGGCGCGACCGCCATCGGTGTCAACAGCGATGAGATCGATCCCAAAACGATCACCCGCTGGGCTGATCTCTGGAAACCGGAGTATAAGCAGAGTCTGCTGCTGACGGATGATGCGCGTGAAGTGTTCCAGATGGCGCTGCGCAAGCTCGGGTATTCCGGCAATACGCAGGACCCGGCGCAGATCACTGCCGCCTGGGAGGAGCTGAAAAAGCTGATGCCCAACGTACTGGCGTTTAACTCCGATAATCCGGGCAACCCGTTTATGGAGGGCGAAGTGAACGTCGGGATGATCTGGAACGGCTCCGCTTATGTGGCGCGTCAGGCGGGCACCCCGCTGAGCATAGTCTGGCCGGCAGAAGGCGGCATTTTCTGGATGGATAATCTGGCGATCCCGGCCAACGCGAAAAACCGGGAGGGGGCGCTGAAGTTGATCAACTTCCTGCTGCGCCCTGAGGTGGCAGCTCAGGTGGCAGAAACCATTGGCTACCCGACGCCTAATCTGGCAGCAAAGAAGCTGCTGCCTGCGGCCGTAGCGCAGGATCCGTCACTCTACCCGCCAGCTGATGTGATCAGAAAAGGCGAATGGCAGAATGACGTCGGGGCCGCCAGCGTACAGTATGAAACGCTGTTTCAGAAGCTGAAAGCCGGCCGCTGATGGCTCAGCCGGGCGCCGCACGGGCGCCCGGTTCAGTGCGCCAGGCTCTCCAGCAGGCGCTGCACAAATGCCGGTACCACTTCGCTTGCCAGACCATACTTTCCTTCAGCAAACTCATTGCCCACCTGACTCGGCTCCAGGTTCAGCTCAACCGTGTGCGCACCCTGCAGCGTGGCTTCATGCACAAAGCCGGCGGCGGGATAGACATGCCCTGAGGTGCCGATGGCGATAAACAGATCGACCTGCTGCATCGCCTCATAGATCTCTTCCATGCCGAGCGGCATTTCGCCAAACCATACTACATGCGGCCGCAGCCGGGCCGGAAACTGACAGCAGGTGCAGCGATCGTCTGCAGTGACGTCGCTATACCACGTCACCACCTGGCCGCTCTCTTCACAGCGTACTTTCAGCAGTTCACCATGCATATGCAGCACGCGCTGGCTGCCGGCACGCTCGTGCAGATTGTCGATGTTCTGTGTGACCAGCAGAAAATTATCGCCCAGTGCCTGCTCCAGTTCTGCCAGCGCCAGGTGCGCGGCGTTAGGCTGGATCTCCGGCTGCTGCAGCTGCTGGCGGCGAATATTATAAAAGCGCTGAACCAGCGCCGGATCGCGACGGAATCCTTCCGGGGTGGCGACATCTTCAATGCGATGCTCTTCCCACAGGCCGTCAGAGGCGCGAAAAGTCCGGATACCTGATTCGGCCGAAATGCCGGCACCGGTCAGCACCACAACGCGCGGCAGCGGATGCGCGGCGAGTTCAGCGCTGCGATCGCGCTCAAAGATGCGCTGACGAAAGCGCTGATGCACTTTACGGCGGTTTTTCCTGTCGCGGGCGAGTCGTAGGCGGCGGCGCTGTATGCGCATAAAAACTCCTTGATCTGCGGCGCGGTACGCCGTGTTTCGGGTGTTGTAGTGGGCAATGGTGTCCCGATAATAACGACTGCGCGGCGATACCGCCCTGCGCAGACGCTGAATCTGTACGCAGCTGCCGGAGCGGCTGCCGGGGTGGCTACTGACCGCTCAGCACACGGGCCGGGTCGAGGCGGCTGGCGCGCCGGGCCGGATACCAGCTGGCAATCAGGCTCAGCACGATAGCAGTTGCCAGTACAGTGACAACATCAAGCCAGTGCAGTTCCGATGGCAGGAAGTCGATAAAGTAGATATCGCCTGCCAGCAGCGTATGCCCGGTCAGATGTTCGATGCCGCGCATCACCGGCGTCAGGTTCAGCGCCACCAGCACGCCGGTGACCACACCGCTGACGCTGCCCAGCAGACCCGCCAGCAGCCCGTACCAGATAAAGATAGCGCGGATAAGCCCATCTTTCGCCCCCAGGGTACGCAGCACGGCGATATCTGCACTCTTATCTTTGACCGCCATCACCAGGGTGGAAACGATATTGAAACAGGCGACGCCAATCACCAGCACCATCGCCAGATACATAATGGCGCGGATCATCTGGATATCGCGATACATGTAGCCGTAGGTGCCAATCCAGCTTTTGATGTAAACATAGGCGTGGGCTACCTCACCGGCCGAGCGCACCAGCTTTTGCGCCTGAAACGGATCGTGCATCTTCAGCGCGATACCGCTGACGCTGTCGCCCAGACCCAGATAACGCTGCGCATCCGCCAGCGGCACCAGCGCCAGGCTGTGATCGAGCATACCGCTCAGCTGCAGAATACCGCTGACCTGCAGCCGGATGCGCTTCGGCTGCTGCAGCTTATTGTCTGCGCTGCTGTTCGGGATCATGATGGTGATCCAGCTGCCCTGCTTCACGTTCAGCGATTTGGCAATGCCGCCGCCTAAAATAATCTGCTGTTTGCCGGCAGCAAACTGTGACCAGGCGTCGCCAGCGACAAACTGCGGCAGTGCGCTGAGTCGCGACTCCTGCTGCGGATCAACCCCTTTTACCTGCAGCGCCTGCAGCCTGGCCCCGCTCTCGATCAAGCCGGTAAAGTTAACATAGGGCGCCGCCGCCGCGATGCCGGGCACCTGCTCCATCGGAGCTATCAGGGATTGCCAGTCGCGCAGCGGTCCGTCGACCGGCTCAATTTCACCGTGCGGAACGACGGCCAGAATGCGGTTATTCAGCTCACGCTCAAAACCGTTCATCGCACTGAGGCCGATGATCAGTACGGCCACGCCCAGCGCGATCCCCACGGTGGAGATCACTGAAATCAGCGATACCATGCCGCCACGCCGCCGGCCCCGGCTGAAACGCAGCCCCAGCAACAGTGAGAGAGAAGAGGTCATGCCTCAGCTCCCGGCGTCAGGCGATCGCTCAGCTGTCCGTCACGCATTTCCATCTGCCGCGTCAGGCGTTTTGCCAGCTGCAGATCGTGTGTTACCACCAGAAAAGCGGTGCCCTGACGCACGTTAAGCTCGCCCAGCAGTTCAAATATTGCATCGGCGTTGCGCGCGTCGAGGTTACCGGTTGGCTCATCCGCCATCACCAGACGCGGACGGTTGACCAGCGCCCGGGCTATCGCCACACGCTGCCGCTCGCCGCCTGACAACTCAGAGGGACGATGCGCGGCGCGCTTCTCCAGTCCGACCGCCGCCAGCATTTCACGTGCGCGGCTCTCTGCTTCCGCTTTGGCCGTTTTGCCAATCAGCAGCGGCATCGCCACGTTTTCCAGCGCGCTGAAGTCAGGCAACAGGTGGTGGAACTGATAGATAAAGCCCAGCTCGCGGTTGCGCAGCTCTGCTTTCGCGGAAGCGCTCATGGCATTCAGCGAGCGGCCATCAAACACCACGTCGCCCGAGGTAGGCGCATCCAGCCCGCCCAGCAGATGCAGGAGCGTACTTTTACCTGAGCCGGAGCTGCCGACAATCGCCGTCAGCTCACCGGGCTGCAGGCTGAAAGCCACGTTGCGCAGCACATCGGTCTGCACGCTGCCTTCCTGATAGCGTTTGCACAGGTCGCGACACTGCAACAAAGGGGTATTACTCATAACGTAGAGCCTCAGCGGGTTGAACGGCGGCAGCGCGCCAGGAGGGATAAAGGGTTGAGAGCAGCGCAACCGTCATGGAGACCAGAGCGATAATCACCACCTGCCAGGGATTAATGTCCACCGGCAGCGCCGCGCCCTCAAGAAACAAACCGATGACCGGCATCAGCGTATTCAGCTGGCTGGCCAGCAGCACGCCCAGCAGCGCACCCAGCAGCGCACCAATGATCCCGGCACTCGCGCCCTGCACCATAAAGACCGCGACGATCTGCCGCCGGGTCAGGCCCTGCGTCTGCAGTATCGCCACTTCGCCCTGCTTCTCCATAATCAGCAGACCCAGCGAGGTAATGATATTGAACGCCGCTACGGCAATAATCAGACTCAGCAGCAGCCCCATCATATTTTTTTCCATGCGTACCGCCTGGAAAAGATCGCCTTTGCGCTCGCGCCAGTCTTTCCACACCGTGCCAGACGGCAGTGGCTGGGTACTCAGCGTATCCACGCTCAGCGGCTTTTCCAGCCAGAGCCGCCAGCCGGTGATGTTGCCTGCCGGATAGCGCATAACGCGCGATGCATCCTGCTGATTAACGAGGATCTGATAGCCATCTACTTCACTATTTGCCGCATAAGTGCC
This sequence comes from Pantoea sp. SIMBA_079, assembly GCF_046940275.1. Classification (NCBI taxonomy): domain Bacteria; kingdom Pseudomonadati; phylum Pseudomonadota; class Gammaproteobacteria; order Enterobacterales; family Erwiniaceae; genus Pantoea; species Pantoea sp. SIMBA_079. Next base: position 226,142 of record NZ_JAWRYR010000004.1, read on the forward strand.
GGCAACGGTAAAGATGCGCTGGCTGGGCAGGCGCCCGACCGGAGTAAACTGGCTCACCGACGGCACCATCAGACGCAGCGCGTCGCCCCGCTTCACGCCAAGCTGTGAAGCGAGCTGCTCACCGAGGATCACATTATAGTGGCCCGCCTGCAGCACCTGCTGCTGCGTGTTGACCAGGTAAGGCGTGAGCGGATCGGGTTCGTCCGGGTTTATCCCCAGCATCACGCCAACCGACACATTGTGCGCACTCTGCAGCACCACATCAGCGGTGGTCAGGGGCGCAACGCGCGTGACGCCCTGCAGCTTCAGGCTGTCAGCCGGCAGCTGCTGCGGATCGATACTGCCTTTGTCGCTGGTGATGAGCGCCTGCGGCATCAGCCCCAGGATATTTCCCTCCAGCTCACGCTCAAAGCCGTTCATCACCGACAGCACGGTCACCAGCGCCATCACGCCCAGGGTAATGCCGATAGTGGAAAGCCAGGAGACGAAGCGACCAAAGCGGTCTGAAGCCCGTCCACGCATGTAGCGTAAACCGATAAATAGCGCAACTGGTTGATACATGAGTTCCGTTCTGGCCATTGCCTGATAATAAGGTAGAGGGATGATAATGGAGCCGCCTGCTTTATGAAACCTCTAACCCACTGAGTGATGAGCGAAGTTGCATCAAAATGCGTCCCTGCCGCGTCGCAGGCCAGATTTCTCTCGCAGCGGCCGGCGCGGCCGGTCACACGGGCGAACAAAAGCTGTACGAACGGCTGCAGCGGGCGGCGCGCGCATACCATCACTGGCATATCGGGACTATTATATCTGTCAGGCTGATAGCGCGGAGTCGCTGTCGCTCCCTTCCGGCCTGCCTGCGGGCACAATGGAGAGATGATCATCAGGGCGGTTTATGGAATGATGACGCCCTGAAATACAAGGAGAGCACGTCGAGACCCTATGTCGGAACAGCATCGTTATACCCTGCCTGTCAAAGCAGGAGACCATCGTCAGCTCGGCCAGCTGGTCGGCGCCGCGCAGGCGGTTGAGTGCGCCAGTATCACCGAACGCCATCAGGGTCCGGTGTTGATGATCACCCCGGATATGCAATCCGCGCTGCGGCTGCAGGAGGAGATCCGTCAGTTTACCGACCTGCCGGTGATTAATCTGCCGGACTGGGAAACGCTGCCCTACGACAGCTTTTCGCCCCATCAGGATATTATTTCAGCGCGCCTCTCTACGCTTTACCAGCTGCCGATGCTGGCTCGCGGCATGCTGATTCTGCCGGTCAATACGCTGATGCAGCGCGTCTGCCCGCACAGCTTCCTGCACGGGCACGCGCTGGTGATGCAGCAGGGACAAAAACTGTCCCGCGACGCGCTGCGCGATCAGCTGGAACAGGCGGGTTACCGCCACGTCGATCAGGTGATGGAGCATGGCGAATACGCCACGCGCGGTGCCCTGCTCGATCTCTTCCCGATGGGCAGCGACCAGCCCTATCGCATCGACTTTTTTGATGATGAAATTGACAGCCTGCGCCTGTTCGACGTCGACAGCCAGCGCACGCTGGAGTCAGTGGATGCGATTAATCTCCTGCCGGCGCACGAATTTCCCACTGATAAAGCGGCGATTGAGCTGTTTCGCACCCGCTGGCGCGAGATTTTCGACGTCCGCCGCGAGCCGGAGCATATCTATCAGCAGGTCAGTAAAGGCACGCTGCCCTCCGGCATCGAATACTGGCAGCCGCTGTTTTTTGAGCAGCCGCTGCCCACGCTGTTCAGCTACCTGCCCGCCAGCACGCTGGTGCTGAACTGCGGCGATCTGCCTGGCAGCGCGGATCGCTTCTGGCAGGATGCGCACGCCCGCTTTGAAAACCGGCGCATCGACCCGATGCGCCCGCTGCTGGAGCCGGCCACGCTCTGGCTGCGGCCCGATGCGCTGCTCAGCGAACTGAAAGCCTGGCCGCGCATGCAGCTCACGGCAGAAACGCTGCCGGAAAAAGCGGCCAATACCAACCTGGCCTATGAACCGCTGCCGGAGCTTACCGTGCAGGCCCAGGCGAAAGCCCCACTCGACCTGCTGCGCCAGTTTCTGGAGCAGTTCAGCGGCCAGGTGATTTTCTCGGTAGAGAGCGAAGGCCGGCGGGAAAGCCTGCAGGAGCTGCTGGCGCGCATTAAGCTACGCCCTCAGCCGGTTGAACACTTCAGCGAAGCGGCGGCTCAGCCTTACAGCCTGATGATTGGCGCCAGCGAGCGTGGCTTTATTGATACGCTGCGCAATCGCGCGCTGATCTGTGAAAGCGATCTGCTGGGCGAGCGCGTCAGCCGTCGGCGGCAGGATAACCGCCGCACCATCAATCCGGACGTGCTGATCCGCAACCTGGCGGAGCTGCATCCCGGGCAGCCGGTGGTGCACCTGGAGCACGGCGTCGGACGCTATATCGGACTCACCACGCTTGAGGCCGGCGGGATTGTGGCGGAGTACCTGATGCTCTCCTACGCCGGCGACGCCAAACTTTATGTGCCGGTCTCCTCACTGCATCTGATCAGCCGCTACGCCGGCGGCGCCGATGACAATGCGCCACTGCACAAGCTTGGCAGTGATGCCTGGTCACGCGCGCGGCAGAAAGCGGCAGAAAAAGTGCGCGATGTGGCGGCGGAACTGCTGGATATCTACGCCCAGCGTGCCGCGAAGAGCGGCTACGCCTTTAAGCACGATCGCGAACAGTACCGGCTGTTCTGCGAAGGCTTTCCGTTTGAAACCACGCCGGATCAGGCGCAGGCGATTAACGCCGTGTTGAGTGATATGTGCCAGCCGCTGGCGATGGATCGCCTGGTGTGTGGCGACGTCGGCTTTGGTAAAACGGAAGTGGCGATGCGTGCGGCGTTTCTGGCCGTGGAGAACACCAAGCAGGTGGCGGTGCTGGTTCCCACCACCCTGCTGGCGCAGCAGCACTATGATAACTTCCGCGATCGCTTTGCCAACTGGCCGGTGCGTATCGAGATGCTGTCACGCTTCCGCAGTGCTAAAGAGCAGGCGCAGGTACTGGAGCAGGCGAGCGAAGGCAAAATCGATATTCTGATCGGCACGCACAAACTGCTGATGAGCGATCTCAAATGGCGCGACCTCGGGCTGCTGATTGTGGATGAAGAGCACCGCTTTGGCGTGCGGCATAAAGAGCGCATCAAGGCGATGCGCGCCGACGTCGATATCCTGACGCTGACCGCCACACCGATTCCGCGTACGCTGAATATGGCGATGAGCGGAATGCGCGATCTGTCGATTATCGCCACACCGCCCGCCCGCCGCCTGGCGGTAAAAACCTTTGTGCGTGAATTTGACAGTCTGGTGGTGCGCGAAGCGATTCTGCGCGAAGTGCTGCGCGGTGGCCAGGTTTACTACCTCTATAATGACGTGGAAAACATTGAGAAAGCGGCGCAGCGGCTGGCGGATCTGGTGCCGGAAGCGCGTATCGCAATTGGTCACGGCCAGATGCGCGAGCGCGATCTGGAGCGGGTGATGAACGATTTCCATCACCAGCGTTTTAATGTGCTGGTCTGTACCACCATTATTGAAACCGGTATTGATGTACCCAGCGCCAACACCATTATCATTGAGCGTGCCGATCACTTTGGTCTGGCACAGCTGCATCAGCTGCGTGGCCGCGTGGGTCGTTCGCACCACCAGGCCTACGCCTGGCTGCTGACACCCCACCCCAAAGCGATGACCACCGATGCCCAGAAGCGGCTGGAAGCGATCGCCTCGCTGGAAGATCTTGGCGCCGGCTTTGCGCTGGCAACGCACGATCTTGAAATTCGCGGCGCCGGTGAGCTGCTGGGTGAAGATCAAAGCGGTCAGATGGAGAGCATCGGCTTTACGCTCTATATGGAGCTGCTGGAAAACGCGGTGGATGCGCTGAAAGCGGGACGCGAGCCGTCGCTGGAAGATCTCACCAGCAATCAGACCGAGATAGAACTGCGGATGCCGGCGCTGCTGCCGGATGATTTCATTCCCGATGTCAGCACCCGTCTTTCACTCTATAAACGGATTGCCAGCGCCGCCGACGAGCAGGACCTGGCTGAACTGCGGGTAGAGATGATTGACCGCTTCGGTAAACTGCCTGACGCCGCGCGCAATCTGCTGGATATTGCCGCGCTGCGCCTCGCCGCGCGCGAGCTGGGCGTGCGCAAAATTGAAGCCAGTGACAAAGGCGGCTTCTTTGAGTTTGCCCCACAGAACCAGATCGATCCCGGCTGGCTGATTAGCCTGCTGCAGAAAGATCCGGCACAGTGGAAGCTGGATGGCCCGACGCGGCTGCGCTTCACGCGCGATCTGGCTGAACGCAAGCTGCGCATGGAGTGGGTTCAGGAGTTCATTACCGAACTGGCAAAGCACCGGCTGCCGGCAGGCTGATACACAATAAAAAAGCGCCTTACGGCGCTTTTTTTATCTGGTTTGCTGTGAAATAGCTTTGCCCAATCAGGCCTGATTCGAATTCAGGATGAGCTGACCATTACGGTCAAGCGGGATGCGGGTGCCAGGGTCATTCTCCATGCGGATTTTGCCCTGCTGGTCGCCTATTTTATAGGTCACATCATAACCCAGCATCTTTTCCTGTTTACTGTATACCGTTCTGCAGCGCTGTTCGCTGGTGGTGTAGGTATCCCGCTCCTGCAGCGCGCCCTGCACCTGATTACCGCCGTAGCCGCCGGCCAGCGCACCCGCTACGGTAGCCACATCGCGACCGCGACCGCCGCCGAACTGATGACCCAGCACGCCGCCAGCGACGGCACCCAGCACAGAACCGGCAATGCGGTTCTCATCCTGTACCGGACGACGGTGCGTCAGCGTAACGTTACGGCACTCCTGACGCGGCTGTTTAATACTCTCTTTAATCGGGGTGGCTGACAGCACCTGAGCAAATTGCGGACCGCGATCAAACACGTTCATGCTGGCGACCGCCGCCACGCCCAGCGCTGCTGCTACGCCGATTCCGATACCCGCAAGCATTGATTTATTCACAGGAATATCCTCCTGACAGTGTTACCGCGCATTCCCGTCGCTACAGGCTGTAGCGGAGGCATAACCGGCGTGCGCGCCGCGCCGTGTTCCTGAAGATAAGTTTTGCAGATGGTCCGGAATTGCAACATCAGATTAATGGAGGAAACGCAGCATAAGCGCAGCAGGGCCAGCTTTTAGGAGAGTTCCGAGCAGCAGGCTGAAGGCAGATATTCTTACGGTGAACTAATGATTTGCAGCGATGCAATGACGGTAAAACAGGCGCGGGCGACATCATGTCGCCCGCGATTAATTAGTGCAGTTTAAGTCGCGGACGCAGTACGCGGTTCAGACTGCCGACCAGCATCATTAACCCGGTCTTGAAGTATCCATGGAGCGCAATCTGATGCATACGATACAAAGAGATATAGACAAAGCGCGCAATGCGCCCTTCCACCATCATTGAGCCGCGCATCAGGTTACCCATCAGGCTGCCTACCGTGGTAAAGCGCGACAGCGAAACCAGCGAGCCGTGATCTTTATAAACATACGCTTTCAGCGGCTTACCTTTACGCTGCGCCAGGATGTTATCCAGCACGCGCGACGCCATCTGATGTGCCGACTGCGCGCGCGGCGGTACGAAGCCACCATTAGGCAGCGCACAGGAGGCGCAGTCGCCAAGCGCATAGATATTTTCATCGCGCGTGGTCTGCAGCGTCTCTTTTACCACCAGCTGGTTAATGCGGTTGGTCTCCAGACCGCCAATCTCTTTCATAAAGTCAGGCGCTTTGATGCCTGCTGCCCACACCATCAGATCGGCAGCAATATACTCACCCTCTTTGGTGTTAAGCCCTTTAGCATCGGCGCTGGTCACCATGGTCTGCGTCAGAACGCGCACGCCCAGTTTGGTCAGCTCCTGATGCGCCGCTGCAGAGATACGCGGCGGCAGCGCGGGCAGAATGCGTTCACCCGCTTCCACCAGCGTGACGTTGAGCGCGCTGCTGTCGAGGCCTTTGTAGCCGTAGCTGTGCAGCTGCTTCACCGCATTGTAGAGTTCAGCGGAGAGCTCCACGCCGGTGGCGCCGCCGCCAACAATGGCGATATTCACTTTCCGCAATTCGCCTTCGCTGGCGGAAAAACGCAGGAACTGATTCAGCATCTCATTATGGAAGCGACGCGCCTGATGCGGATTGTCGAGGAAGATGCAGTGATCTTTCACGCCCGGCGTACCAAAATCGTTGGACGTACTGCCCAGCGCCACCACCAGACGGTCCCACGCCAGCTCACGCTGTGGCACCAGAATCTCACCCTGAGCGTCGCGGATTTCTGCCAGTTCAATGGTTTTGCGGTCGCGGTGGATCTGCGTCAGCGATCCCAGCTGAAACTGAAAGCCGTGGTTACGGGCATGGGCCAGATAGCTCAGCGCATCGATGCCCTCATCCATAGAACCGGTCGCCACCTCATGCAGCAGCGGTTTCCAGAGATGACTGTGGTTACGGTCAACCAGAATAATCTCCGCTTTTTTGCTGCGGCCCAGCTTATGCCCCAGCTGCGTTGCCAGCTCCAGGCCGCCGGCACCTCCGCCAATAATGACGATCTTTTCCACGGTTGTAGTCAATGCAGACCCCTCAAAGTTGTAAACCAAAGGTTAATTAATGGTTAAATAAAACCTTAATAAACATAGGGTTGGCGATAGTTAATCGCGTGCTGAGGGCAGAATATCACGCCGGCAGAACCAGATCATAAGGAAATTGATGCAGATCAATCTTTCACGGGGATTATCAGAATGTTACACATTTTGTGAATAGCATCACACGACAAACGCCGCATTCACAGAGCGGAACGCGGCGTTTCGACATGCTTACGGCTGCGCGTTATGTGCCAGCCAGCGCGTCTGCAGATCGCTGAGCTGACGCTGATTCTGGCGCCAGCGCGCGCTGCCCTGTAGCGCATCCAGCGTGTGCCGGCCGCGATGCCAGAGCCGCGCAATACGCTCTGCCGGACCCGCCTGCAGATTATCCAGTACGCTGATTGCGCCCGCCCGCTGGTTGCAGACCAGGATCATATCGCACCCGGCATCCAGCGACTGCTGCGCCCTTTCGGCATAGCTGCCCATCACGGCAGCCCCCTCCATCGACAGATCGTCGGAGAATATCACGCCGTCAAAGGCGAGCTCCTGACGCAGCACCTGCTGCAGCCAGTAAGGCGAGCCGCTGGCGGGCAGCGGATCCACATCGGTATAGATAACGTGGGCTGGCATCACCGCATCCAGCAGCTGTTCACTGATGAGCTGCTGAAAAATAGCCATATCGTGCTGGCGCAGCGTGGCTGCATCGCGCGTGTCGCGCGGTGTCTCTTTATGCGAATCCGCGCTGACCGCGCCGTGGCCGGGAAAATGTTTACCGGTGGTTTTCATACCGGCTTCGCGCATGCCATTAATAAAGCGCCGTGCGATCTGCAGCGCAATGGCAGGGTCAGCATGAAACGCCCGATCGCCTATCGCAGCGCTGATGTGTCCGATATCCAGTACCGGAGCAAAACTGATATCAATATCAAGCCCGGTCATTTCTGCCGCCATCTGCCAGCCCGCCTGCTGCGCCAGTTCGCCTGCCGTAGTCAGATCGTGCAGGGCAGCAAAGGATTGCATTGCCGGCAGCTGTGTAAAGCCTTCACGGAAACGCTGCACGCGTCCGCCTTCCTGATCAACCGCCACCACCAGCCGGTTGCGGGAAGCAGCGCGGATCTGACGCACCAGCTCGCGGAGCTGAGCAACGTCATGAAAGTTGCGCGTAAACAGAATAAGTCCGCCCACCAGCGGGTGCTGCAGTATCTCGCGCTCTTCGGCGTCCAGCGTGTAGCCGGCAACGTCCAGCATCAGCGGGCCGGGTGCATTGATTGTCATAGCTCTGTTCCTGAGTTAAATATCCTGCCAGCTGGCCTGCGCCAGCTGCTGTAAAGTTGCCTCTCCGCTCTGCTCGGCGCGCAGCTGATACCAGCTCGCCATCAGCAGCTGCAGCCACGGCTGCCAGCGCGCTATCTGACGCGCCAGCACGGCGCCATCCATTTGCGTCAGTGCGGCATACTCTTCTGTCCACGCCGCGGCCTGCGCCGGTGCCCCTGCGCAGAGGGCAGCCAGTTCCAGCGCCACGTCGCCATCGGCCGCATACTCCCAGTCAATCAGCCTTAGTCCGGCCGGCGTGGCGATCACATTACCCGGGTGGACGTCCATATGCAGCGGCGCAAGGCGCAGCGGGCGCGGTTCACCCTGTCGCTGCAGCCGCTGCAGCCGCTTCAGCCAGCGCCAGTGCCGCTGACGGCAGCGCTGCCAGTAGTGCTGCAGCAGAGGCAGCAGCCGCAACGGATAGCCGGTCAGCGGCTGCCGGTGCAACGTACTGATCAGCGTCACTATTTCGCTGCGCTGCGCGTCAAAGCCGGCAGGCGTCAGCGCCTCGCCCGGTAGCCAGCGCTGCAGCAGCCAGGGAGTCTGCCAGCTGAGCGGTTCAGGCCCAAGGCCGGCCTCGCGCAGCTGGCGCAAAATACGGTACTCGCGCTGCCGGTTAACAAAGGGTATGGGCTGCAGGGGTATGCGCCGCGCCAGCAGCGTATCCTGCTCGCCCGTGATTTTAAAACTGTTGCCGCTCAGCCCGGGCAGCGCGAAAAAATAGCCGGCGGCGGATGCCGTCGGCCACTGTTGCTGCACCAGATGAACCAGCGCGGGATCAGGGTTGTGTTGCACCATTACCTGACCAGATGATTTCGCCGGTCTGTACCAGCATCAGCTGCATCTGCAGCGTGGGTGACTTCACCTCGCCTTTCGCATTGCTGTAAAGCACATACTGCGCGTTGACGATGCGCGCCAGGCCAATCGCTTTGCTGCGCGAATTCAGACTGTCTTCCGGTGAGAGGCCCAGCGTCTGCCGTGCCTGATTCAGCTGGTCATCAGACACCAGGGTGAATTTGCCGTTATTTGCCAGCGCGTTCTGAATCGCACTGGTGGCTTTTTCTGTCTGCAGCGCGCCATTGGTGCTGTTTTTAAGGCGATCAACCAGCAGCACGCTGCCCGGATTCACCCCGGCAGACTGTACCATGTTTGCCACCAGCGGCGAGACGCTGGCGCTCCAGTTAATGGTCTTTAGCTTAGGCGGCTGCGGCACATTTTGCGGCGGCGGCACGGGTTGCGGTTCCGGCTGCGGCTCCGGCTGAACCGGGGTCGTCGGCTGTGTCGGTTCGACCGGTGCCGGCGTCTGCTGTTTTACCACACAGCCGGTAAGCATCAGCGCAAACAGTAGCGCGCCAGAACGTTGAACACTGCGGATCACGGGGTTACTCCTTAGAGATAAAGATAAAGCCGCACTTTGCTGGCGGTGAGATTGCCCATTTGCGAAGCCACCACTACGCTGCCGTGTGCGGGAACAGTTTGCGTCTGTGCCGGCTCCTGTGGCTCAATTTCCAGTCCTTTATCGTCATACCAGTAAAAACGATAATGCACCGTCACAGGCGCTTCACGCAGATTTTGCAGCGTGCTGGCCGCCTGCAGCTGTCCGTCGCGGCTGGTAAGCTCTGGCTCGTCAGTAATGATCCCCGCAGACAGCACGGATGACTCCATCACCAGCGATTGCGAGGTATTGATCATCGGTTTATCACTACTGCAGCCTGCCAGAGTCAATAATAGCAGGCCACTCAGCCATTGACGCATATCAGGTCCGCCTGAGGTTATTGAGCAAGCATCGGGCCCAGGGGTTCACCACCCACCAGGTGCATGTGTATATGATAGACCTCCTGACCGCCGTGGCGATTGCAGTTCATGATCAGGCGGTAGCCATCTTCAGCAATACCTTCATCGCGGGCAATTTTCGCCGCCACGGTGATCATCCGTCCCAGCGCATGTTCATGTGCTGGTTTAACATCGTTTGCCGTGGGGATCAGCACATTAGGGATAATCAGTACGTGAACCGGCGCTTTCGGTGCAATATCGCGAAAAGCAGTGACCAGTTCATCCTGGTAGATAATATCGGCCGGAATTTCACGGCGAATGATTTTACTGAAAATAGTCTCTTCAGCCATGGTGCGGTTCCTTTTTACCTGAGTCAGTCTGGCAGTATGCGCGAGAAAATCCGTTTCGTTCAACCTTCTCCGGGCTTTTCTTCACTGACTGACTGCTTTTACAGCGTCATGCTGAAAAACAAAAACCCCCTCACGGGAGGGGGTTTTTAGTGACTGCACATACTGTCGCTGCAAAGGTGTTACATACTGCGGATGTAATCATCCATTTCTGTTTTCAGGTTATCTGATTTAGTGCCAAAGATAGCCTGTACACCGGAACCGGCCACCACCACGCCGCGGGCACCGAGGTTTTTCAGTTCAGCCTGATCAACCTTCGCCACATCGGCTACGCTGACGCGCAGACGGGTAATACAGGCGTCCAGGTTGGTAATGTTCTCTTTGCCGCCAAAGGCGCTGACCAGCTTGCCCGCCATTTCGCTGCCGGTAACGCTGCTCTGCTCAATCGCCGTATCTTCACGACCCGGCGTTTTCAGATTCAGTTTTGTAATCAGCACGCGGAAGACGGTGTAGTAAACCAGGCCGTAGATGATGCCAACAATCGGGAACAGCCAGATTTTGCTGCTGTTGCCGCTCAGGACGATAAAATCGATCAGGCCGTGTGAGAAGCTGGTACCGTCACGCATGCCCAGCAGGATACAGATAGGGAACGCCAGACCGGCCAGAATCGCGTGGATCACGTAGAGGATCGGTGCCACGAACATGAAAGAGAACTCAATCGGTTCGGTGATCCCGGTCAGGAACGAAGTCAGCGCGGCAGAGATCATGATACCGCCGACTTTGGCGCGGTTCTCAGGCTTCGCCGAATGCCAGATAGCGATAGCCGCAGCCGGCAGACCATACATTTTAAACAGGAAGCCACCAGAGAGTTTACCGGCAGTAGGATCTCCCGCCATATAGCGCGGAATATCACCGTGGAATACCTGGCCGGCCGCATTGGTGAACTCACCAATCTGCATCTGGAAAGGAACGTTCCAGATATGATGCAGGCCGAAAGGCACCAGCGCACGCTCAATCACACCGTAGATGCCGAAGGCCACAACCGGATTCTGATACGCCGCCCACTGCGAGAAGTCCTGAATTGCGGTGCCAACCGGCGGCCAGATAAACGACAGCACAATACCGGTAAAGATCGCGGTCAGACCCGAAATAATCGGGACAAAGCGTTTACCCGCAAAGAAGCCGAGGTACTCAGGCAGCTTGATACGGTAAAAACGGTTAAACATATAGGCAGCGATCGCACCGGCAATGATCCCGCCCAGTACGCCGGTGTCCGCCAGATGTTTCGCTTCTATCTCGGCAGCAGGAAGATGCAGCACCAGCGGTGCCACAACGGCCAGCGTTTTGACCATGATGCCGTAGGCGACAACCGCCGCCAGTGCTGACACGCCGTCGTTATTGGTAAAGCCCAGCGCCACACCAATCGCAAAAATCAGCGGCATGTTGGCAAAAACGGACCCGCCCGCCTCGGCCATGACGTGGGAGACCACTGCCGGCAGCCAGCTAAAGTTTGCAGAACCAACACCTAACAAAATACCGGCAATCGGCAGAACCGATACCGGCAACATCAGCGATTTACCTACTTTCTGCAGGTTCGCAAATGCGTTCTTGAACATAGAAGCTCCTGAGTATGAGTGCATAGTTGCGCGATGCGCGTGGCTGCGGGGGAGGTTCCGCAGCCGGATGACGCTGAGCGTCTTTTGATTTATTACGAAGAGTAAAATAAATGGGTGCGCGTTACTTTGACGGCTATCACGTTTCCTCAATGATAGCGCGCAGCTTTCAGCACTTTCTGACTGACCTGCCGGATAATAGCGCAATAAAACACTGCCTGTTTCGGGATTAACCTGATACAGGCAGTTCGTTACGGATTAATTACAGCGTTTGAAATAAAGGCTCAGGCACCCAGACGCGCCATAGGGATATGAAACAGGCGTGAGAAATTCTGCGTGGTAGCCGCCGCCAGGGTCTCAATATCCACCCCTTTCAGCACTGCCATATAATCGGCCACGTCACGCGTAAAGGCAGGCTGATTCTCTTTGCCGCGATGCGGCACCGGAGCCAGATAGGGCGAATCCGTCTCAACCAGCATACGATCCAGCGGCACAAAGCGCGCGGCGTCGCGGATCTGCTCTGCATTACGGAATGTCAGAATGCCGGAGAAAGAGATATAAAAACCGAGATCCAGAAGTTTTGCTGCGGTTGCACGATCTTCGGTAAAACAGTGCAGCACGCCGCCACACTTCTCAACCTGCTCTTCGCGCAGGATCGCCAGCGTATCGTCGCGGGCTTCCCGGGTGTGCACAATGATCGGCTTATTCAGTGCAATACCGGTGCGAATATGTTCGCGAAAAGCAGCCTGCTGCTGCGCTTTGGTCTCCTGCTGATAGAAGTAGTCGAGGCCGGTTTCCCCCAGCGCCACTACCTGCTCCTCTGCGGCCAGGCGGCGGAACTCCGCCACATCCCAGGGTTCCTCCTGGTTCAGCGGATGAACGCCGCAGGCCAGCGCAATATTCTGCCGCTCGCCCACCAGCGCTTTGATGCGATAGTAGTCCGGCAGCGTGGTGGCAATCGCCAGCATAAATTTTACGTCGCGCGCGGCGGCTTTGGCGATAACGTCATCCAGGTCGCGGTGTTGGTTTTCATAGTCAAGGCCATCGAGGTGGCAATGGGAATCAACAATAAACATAATTTTCTCAGATAATTACGGGCTGATGACAGGCGGTGCCAGTAAACGGCTCCAGGCCAGCAGCCGGTCGGTCAGAATAAGTTCGCGGTTAAGCGATGCAACGTGCAGCAGCTGTTCGCGACAGGCTATCCACTGCTGCACACTGCTGTTCAGGGCGTTGCTGTTCAGCTGACGGGCCAGCGCGGTCACAACATCAGGCCGATCGCCATTACTCAGCCACGCCGCTGCACCCTGCTGCATTTTCATGGCGTCCACCAGCAGCGAGATGAGCCAGCCCAGACGATTGGCCACGTCGTCACTGTTCAGCGCAGGCAGCAGCTGCAGAATGTCGTCATTCAGCGCCGTGAGCAGCGTATCGCATAGCGTCTGACGCATCTGCCAGCGGGCGGGCTGCAGCAGCGCCAGCGCTGCGGCAGGCGCCCCCCCGCTCAGTCGCAGCGCAGCGCGCAGCGCCGCTTCCGGCTGTGTCACCTCACGGCCCAGCCAGGCGAGGCTCTGCGACTCCTCCGGCGGGATCAGCGGCCAGCTGAGACAGCGGCTGCGCAGCGTGGCCAGCAGCCTGGATGACTCCCGCACGCTCAGGAAGAACCAGCAGTTTGCGGGTGGCTCTTCCAGCGTTTTCAGCAGCGCACTGGCAGCCGCTTCCGTCAGCTGGGCAGCATCCGGCAGCCAGACCACCTTCGCACCCCCCTGCTGCGCAAAATGATAGAGCTTTTCCGTCACGTCGCGCACGGCATCAACACCCAGCGACGCTTTTCCTTTTTCTGCTTCCAGCCGGTACCAGTCCGGATGCGTATGCGCCTGCATCAGTTCACAGCCGTGACATGCGCCGCAGCTTTTAGCCCCTTCACGCTGCTGGCACATCAGCCAGCGGCTGATGCCCCATACCAGCGCATCGTCTCCCATGCCCTCAGGTGCCTGCAGCAGCAGCGCATGATGCGCCACGCCCTCCTGATGGCGGGCAATAATCTGCCGGTAGGGCTGATTCAGCCACGGATACCAGTTCATGGGCGCTGCCCGGCCAGCCAGCGATGCAGGGCAGCTTTAAGTGACGTTGTCACCTCATCAATAGGCTGCGTTGCATCGACAGTCACGATGCTGGTGTCCGCCTGCGCCAGCGCCAGATAGCGTGCACGGGTGCGTTCGAAAAAGCGCAGCGACTCCTGCTCAATGCGATCCAGCGCGCCACGGGCCCGGGCGCGCTGCAGTCCGATTTCCGGCGTCACATCAAGGTAGAGCGTCAGGTCGGGACGAAAATCGCCCAGCACCGCATCACGCAGCGTGGTCATCAGCGCGGCATCCATTTCACGTCCGCCGCCCTGATAAGCCTGCGAGGAGAGATCGTGACGATCGCCCACTACCCACGCGCCGCGCGCCAGCGCCGGCTTGATCACGTTCTCTACCAGCTGCACCCGGGCAGCATAGAGCATCAGCAGCTCAGCTTTGTCGGTAACCTGTTCGCCTTCAATACCCTGCTTTACCAGCACCCGCAGCTGTTCGGCCAGCGGTGTGCCGCCCGGCTCGCGGGTGAATACGATGTCGCTGATGCCGTGCTGCTGTAAAACGTCCACTACCGCATCGCGCGCCGTGGTTTTACCCGCGCCTTCCAGTCCTTCAATGACAATAAACTTACTCTTCATTTTTTTCCTTCAGCGCCTGGCGGTAAGCCTGCACCGCCCGGTTATGGCTGGCGAGATTCGTGGTAAAAGTATGCCCGCCCTTGCCATCCGCGACAAAATAGAGATAGCTGCTCTTTTCCGGATGCGCAGCAGCTTCCAGCGAGGCGCGCCCCGGCATCGCAATCGGTCCGGGCGGCAGGCCGCTAATGCTGTAGGTATTATAGGCGGTCGGCGTATCGAGATCTTTGCGCGTCAGCGTGCCGGTATAGCGCTCGCCCATACCGTAGATCACGGTGGGATCGGTCTGGAGCTTCATCCCGGTGCGCAGACGATTAATAAACACAGACGCTACCCGCGCGCGCTCTTCGCTTACGCCCGTCTCTTTCTCGATAATTGACGCCATTGTCACCAGCTCCCGCGGATCTTTATAGGGCAGATTCGCCATACGCTTCTGCCAGACCTCATCGACCAGCTTGTTCATGCGGGTGTGTGCACGCGTCAGTACTGCAACGTCCGTGGTATTGGCAGTATAGAGATAAGTATCGGGATAGAAGCTGCCCTCGAGCTGTGCAGCCTCCAGCTTCAGCGCTGCCGCCACGCTGGCAAAACTGTCATCTGCGAGCGTATGCTTCAGATAAGGCGCTTTACGCAGCTCGCTCAGCCACTCACTGAGGCGTGAACCTTCGATAAAACGGAGCGGGAACTGCGCCTCTTTACCGCTGGCCAGAAGCTGCAGCAGCTGACGCACGGTCATGCCCTGCTCCAGCCGGTAAGTACCCGCTTTGAACTCTGCCAGCGCCGGATGCAGCTTCAGCAGCGGTCCAAACCAGATACTGCGCGGAATAATATGCTGACTCTCCAGCTGCGCTTCCAGCACTACACGTCCGCTACCCGCCGGCAGCGTATAAAGAGTTTCCTGGTGAATGGTCAGCGGCGCGTCTGCCAGGCGCTCTGTCTGCCAGTAGCTAAACGCGGCAGCGGCAGCAGCGATCGCTGCCACACCCGCAATAATTTTTTTGGTTCGACTCATGTTACGTCCATTTTCTGGCAACAGGTAAAAAGTTGCTGATACAGCGTGCGTTCAGTGAAAACGATGTCATCGATTTGCCGCACCGGCAGCACCGGCATCAGTGCATTACAGATCACGACTTCGTCAGCGCCGAGGACCGCTTCACGCGGCGCGCTGACTTCCTGGCAAGCCTGGCCGCTGGCCGCCAGCTGTGCCATCAGAAAACGTCGCATAATGCCGTTTACGCCCGCCTGATCCAGATGGGGAGTAAAAATCCGGGTGCCGCTGCGCCAGAACAGATTGGCAGCGCAGCATTCTACCACGCATCCCGCGGTGTCCAGTACCAGCGCCTCGTCTGCATCGGTTTCATCAAGGTGGTGGCGAATCATCACCTGCTCCAGCCGGTTGAGGTGTTTGATGCCTGCCAGCAGCGGATTACGGGCCAGGGGCACCGGACTGGTGACCAGGCTCGCACCCTGCTGCTGCAGTGTAGCGTAATGCTGTGGCCAGGGTGACAGTGAGAGGATGCGCACAGGAGCCTGACAGCCGCGCCGGCTGTAGCCCCGTCCGCCGGAGCCCGGCGTGAGGATGATCTTGAGCACCGCCCGGGCATGTCCCTGCGCAATGCGCCGCATTTCATCCGCCAGCAGCGACAGATCAGGCATCGGCAGCAGAAGCTGCCTGCACCCCTGTTCCAGACGCTGCAGGTGCGCCTCAGCCATCACGACTCTGCCGTTATGCACGGCGGCCGTGGTAAAACAGCCATCGCCAAACTGAACGGCACGATCGCTGGCCGGCAGCATTATTTGCGGAATACCGTTAATCCACACCGCGCTCTCCTCAGACAGTCAGCCCTGAAATAATCTCATCTGCCCGGATAGGTGCGCTGAAGAGCAGATCAGAAAAAAGGCCCGCATTGCGGGCCTCTGTTCGGCAGAATAGCGATTATACCTTGCGGAAAATCAGCGAGCCGTTTGTGCCGCCAAATCCAAAGGAGTTACACAGTGTATACTCCAGACCGTTAACCTGGCGCGCCGTATGCGGCACAAAATCCAGGTCACATCCCTCATCCGGATTATCCAGGTTGATGGTTGGCGGAACGACCTGATCGCGCAGTGCCAGAACCGAATAAATCGCTTCTACAGCACCGGCAGCACCTAACAGGTGACCGGTCATTGATTTGGTCGAGCTGACCATAACGCTGTGTGCTGACGCACCAAATACGGATTTCACCGCCTGCGCTTCTGCTTTATCACCGGCTGGCGTAGAGGTGCCGTGCGCGTTGACATAGCCGATCTGTGACGGATCGAGTCGCGCATCACGCAGCGCGTTGATCATCGCTGCAGCGGCGCCTGAGCCATCTTCCGGCGGTGATGTCATATGGTAAGCATCGCTGCTCATGCCAAAACCAATGATTTCAGCATAGATTTTCGCACCGCGCTTTTTGGCGTGTTCATACTCTTCCAGTACCACAATACCGGCACCGTCACCCAGTACAAACCCGTCACGATCTTTATCCCACGGACGGCTGGCCGCCTGCGGGTTGTCGTTTCGCGTTGAAAGCGCACGTGCCGCACCAAAACCGCCCACGCCCAGAGGCGTACTGGCTTTTTCCGCGCCACCCGCCAGCATCACATCAGCATCATCATAAGCGATAATACGTGCAGCGTGGCCGATGTTATGTACGCCTGAGGTGCAGGCCGTAGCGATCGAAATACTTGGGCCTTTCAGGCCGTACATAATAGTGAGATGACCGGCGACCATATTAACAATGGTAGAAGGTACAAAGAATGGACTGATTTTGCGCGGGCCGCCTTTAACCAGCGAGCTGTGGTTCTCTTCAATCAGACCCAGTCCGCCAATACCAGAACCAATAGCCGCGCCAATACGTCCGGCGTTCTCATCAGTTACGACCAGACCGGAGTCCGCCATAGCCTGAATGCCAGCCGCAATACCATACTGGATGAAATCGTCCATCTTGCGCTGATCTTTCCGCGAGATGTACTCATCACAATTAAAATCTTTCACCAGGCCCGCAAAACGCGTTGCATAAGCACTGGCATCAAAATGGTCGATCAGGGTAATGCCGCTCTGACCGGCAAGGAGAGCACTCCAGGTAGACTCTACGGTATTGCCGACAGGAGACAACATGCCAAGACCGGTCACAACTACACGACGCTTAGACACGTTCGTCCTCCAGGGAGGGAAAAATAACGCAATGTGGGGCAAACATAAAACTCAGGCGGTCATAAGACCGCCTGAAGATATTCATTAGCCTTGATGGCTAGTGACGTAATCGATCGCTGCCTGAACGGTAGTGATTTTCTCAGCTTCTTCGTCTGGAATTTCAGTATCAAACTCTTCTTCCAGAGCCATTACCAGCTCAACGGTGTCAAGAGAATCTGCACCCAGGTCTTCAACGAAAGAAGCAGTGTTAACCACTTCGTCTTCTTTAACGCCCAGCTGCTCAGCTACGATTTTCTTAACGCGTTGTTCGATATCGCTCATACTATTTAATTTCCTATCAAAACTCGCTTTCGCGATGGTTTTCGTAGTGTATAAAATGGTGAAAAAGATGCAACAAAATCCCGGCTGGTCGAACCACGATTTTGCGCTATTCTGCGGTGTTTACCGCAAATAATGCAAATGATTTCGTGATTATCAGACCATGTACATGCCGCCATTGACGTGCAGCGTTTCACCTGTAATGTAGGCTGCTTCGTCAGAGGCTAAGAATGCAACAGCATTAGCAATTTCCTGCGGGTCGCCTAAACGGCCTGCAGGCACTTCTGCCAGAATGCCCGAGCGCTGATCTTCATTCAGTGCACGCGTCATGTCCGTCTCAATAAAGCCCGGTGCCACGACGTTTACGGTAATGCCACGTGACGCGACTTCACGCGCCAGTGATTTGCTAAAGCCAATCAAACCCGCCTTTGCTGCAGCGTAGTTAGCCTGACCCGCGTTACCCATGGTTCCAACTACAGAACCGATGGTGATGATACGGCCCACACGTTTTTTCATCATGGCACGCATGACCGCCTTGGACAGACGGAAAACTGATGTCAGGTTGGTATTAAGAATATCATCCCACTCATCATCTTTCATGCGCATCAGCAGATTGTCACGCGTGATGCCTGCATTATTGACTAAAATGTCCACTTCGCCAAATTCAGCACGTACTTTTGCCAGCACTTCATCGATAGAGGCTGCATCCGTGACGTTCAGCGCCAGACCTTTGCCGTTGTCGCCGAGATAGGCGCTGATGGCTTCAGCACCGCTTTCGCTGGTCGCTGTACCAATAACTTTTGCACCGCGTGCCGCCAACGTCTCTGCAATGGCCCGGCCAATACCGCGGCTTGCGCCCGTTACCAGCGCAACTTTACCTTCAAAATTCATGATTATCCTCTTATTCCTGAGAGAGTGCTGCAGATAGCGATGCAGGATCGTTGACTGCAGCTGCCGTCAGGCTATCAGCAATACGCTTCGTCAGACCGGTCAGGACTTTGCCCGGACCCATCTCCAGCAGCTGGGTAACACCCTGTTCTGCTATAAATTGTACTGATTCGGTCCAGCGTACCGGGCTGTAAAGCTGACGCACCAGAGCATTACGGATAGCCACAGCATCACTTTCGCATTTAACGTCAACGTTATTCACGACCGGCACATCTGGCGCGTTAAAGGTAATCTCTTCAAGCGCTACGGCGAGCTTTACAGCGGCGGGCTTCATCAGCGCACAGTGCGAGGGCACGCTAACCGGCAGAGGCAGCGCACGTTTCGCACCGGCTGCTTTACAGGCCGCGCCAGCACGTTCAACCGCGTCTTTGTTACCGGCAATCACCACCTGGCCCGGCGAGTTAAAGTTCACCGGCGAGACCACTTCATCCTGTGCGCTCTCTTCACAGGCTTTGCGAATCGCTTCATCATCAAGACCGATAATCGCCTGCATGGCACCCGTGCCTTCCGGGACCGCCTCCTGCATCAGTTTGCCGCGCAGTTCGACCAGTTTAATGGCATCAGCAAACGCCAGCACGCCCGCACAAACCAGCGCCGAGTACTCACCCAGGCTGTGACCTGCCAGCAGCACCGGCTGAGCGCCCTGCTTCTGCTGCCAGACGCGGTAAATAGCGACTGAGGCCGCCAGCAATGCTGGCTGTGTCTGCCAGGTTTTGTTCAGCTCTTCAGCGGGTCCCTGCTGAACCAGCTGCCACAGATCGTAACCCAGCGCATCAGACGCTTCGCGAAAAGTCGCCTCAATCTGAGGGTTATCAGCAGCGAGCTCAGCCAGCATGCCAACGGTCTGAGATCCCTGTCCCGGGAAAACAAAAGCTAATTGCGTCATCTGTCCTTCCTGTCAATCAAAAGCGTACCAGTGCAGAACCCCAGGTAAAACCACCACCAAAGGCTTCCAGCAAAATCAGTTGTCCCGGCTTGATCCGGCCATCGCGCACCGCTTCATCCAGCGCGCTGGGGACCGAAGCCGCAGAGGTGTTGCCGTGTCGGTCAAGCGTCACTACCACTTTATCCATGCCCATGCCGAGCTTGCGAGCGGTTGCGCTGATAATGCGCAGATTTGCCTGATGCGGCACCAGCCAGTCAAGCGCGCTGCGATCGAGGTTATTCGCCTGCAGCGTCTCATCAACGATGTGTGCCAGCTCTGTTACCGCCACTTTAAACACTTCATTACCCGCCATGGTGAGATAGGCAGGTTCATCCTGCCGCGCGCGATCCTGATAAGGCAGGGTCAGCAGCTGGCCATAGCGGCCATCGGCGTGCAGATGAGTTGAGAGAATACCCGGCTCGCTGCTCTGTCCCAGCACCACCGCGCCCGCGCCGTCGCCAAACAGAATAATCGTTCCGCGATCGCTGGGATCAAGCGTGCGCGCCAGCACATCGGCACCAATTACCAGCGCATGCTTAACCGCACCGTTTTTAATGTATTGATCGGCAACGCTCAGCGCGTAGGTAAAACCGGCACAGGCGGCACCGAGGTCGAATGCCGCGCAGTCGTTGATCTCCAGCATCTGCTGGATCATGCATGCGGAGCTGGGGAACGCGTGGCTGGATGAGGTTGTGGCAACGATAATCAGGCCAATGTCGCTGGCGGCAACGCCTGCCATTTCCAGCGCGCGCTGTGCAGCGTTAAAGCCCATGCTGGCAACCGTTTCATCGGGTGCAGCAATACGACGTTCGCGAATGCCGGTACGGGTGACAATCCACTCGTCTGAGGTTTCCACCATTTTTTCCAGATCGGCATTGGTGCGGATCTGCTCAGGCAGATAGCTGCCTGTTCCGATAATTTTGGTATACATCTACGCTTTGTCACTCCTGGCTAATACAGCGTCAAGGCGCGCGGCAATTCTTTCGGGAACTTGCTTACGCACCGCCTGCTCTGCCTGTTCTATTGCCACAGCGAATGCCTGAATATTGGCAGCGCCATGGCTTTTGATCACTGTTCCGCGCAATCCTAACAGACAAGCGCCGTTATACTGGTCGGGGTTTAGATGACCGAAACGCCTGATCATACGCTTTTTCAGCCAGCGTCCCAGCAGTTTCAGCCACCACGTCCCTTTATTACTTTCGCCTGACGATTTCAGCAGCGACAAAAACAGCCGCACCACGCCTTCCATCGTTTTTAGCGTTACATTACCGGCAAAGCCATCACAGACCAGCACATCTGTTTTGCCGGTCAGCAGGTCATTACCTTCAAGATAACCAATATAGTTGATCTGAGGGCTTGCTCGCAGAACCGCAGATGCGGTGCGAATCGATTCAAGCCCTTTGGTCTCTTCCTGGCCAATATTGAGCAGCGCAACGCGTGGTTGCCGGATTTCCAGCACCTCTTCCGCCATGACAGCCCCCATGATGGCAAACTGCACCAGCATATCGCTGTCAGAATCGACGTTAGCCCCCAGATCAAGAATGACCGTTTTGCCCTGCTGTTGATGGGGCAGAACGGTCATCAGTGCCGGCCGCGCAATGCCGTCCAGCGGTTTTAACAGGAGTTTAGCCAGCCCCATCAGCGCACCCGTATTACCGGCACTGATGCAGGCCTGCGCTTTGCCATCCACAACCAGCTCCAGCGCCACGCGCATAGAACTGCCACGGCTCTGACGGATAGCCTGTGAAGGCTTCGCATCACTTGCAATAACCGATTCGGCAGGGATAACCTGCACACGCCTCAAAAGTGAGGAATCCGCTTTGGCAAGAAATGACGAGATTGTGTCGGGATCGCCGACCAGAAGAAGAACCAGCTGCGAATGAGAGGCCAGTGCCTGCAAGGCTGCAGGCACTGTCACGCAGGGACCGAAGTCCCCGCCCATGGCATCAACTGCCAGGGTCAAACGTGTCAAGGTATCGCCTTGCGTAACCGCAAAGAATTACTTGGTGATAACCTTGCGACCGCGGTAGTAACCATCCGCAGTGATATGGTGACGCAGATGAGTTTCACCAGAAACTTTATCTACTGACAGAGTGGCAGTGGTCAGGGCATCGTGCGAACGACGCATGCCACGCTTGGAACGGGTTGGTTTATTCTGTTGTACGGCCATGGACCTTACTCCTATTACTTACGCTTTAAACTGGCTAATACGGCAAATGGATTTGGTTTTTCTGCCTCTTCAGGCAGCTTACCAAAGACCATGTCCGCGTCGGACACTTCACAGTGTTCAGAATCATGCACCGGAACCACCGGCAGCGCGAGGATGAGCTCATCTTCTATCACTGCCAGCAGGTCGATCTCACCGAAATCGTTGACATCAACCGGCTCGTAGGCTTCCGGTAGTGCTTCAGCCTGATCGTCAGAAGAGACCGGACTAAAGCAATAGCTTACGTGTACAGCTTGCGGAAATGGCTGGTTGCAGCGTTGACACATTAACGTCACCTGCACATCCGCTGTTCCCTGAAGAACCGCGAGGCGCTGGTTGTCAACCGCAAACGACATGGCACATTCCACATCACTGTCCACACTCACGACCGTTTCGGCCAGGCGCGCCACCAATTCAGGTGCATAAACACCATGATAATCCAGGCGTTTTTGCGCGGCGCGGACCGGATCGAGCGTCAGGGGTAATTTTACCTTTTGCATAGGGCGCGCATATTAACTTTGTAACGTCTTAGAGTCAAAGAAAAAGGCCGTTTTACAGCATCTTTCACCAGCTAGTCGCATCCAGTGCGGCGCATAGTTTAAAATGCCCGTCATGTTTACGCTATCTATTCTGTAAAAAAATGATGATGCCACTGGTTTTAGCCTCAACGTCCCCGTTTCGTCAGGCGCTGCTCAGCAAGCTTGGCGTGCCTTTTATTACTGCCGCGCCTGCATGCGATGAGACCCCGCTGCCCGAAGAAACCGCGCCTGAACTGGTGCAGCGTCTCGCGCTGGCCAAAGCGCAGGCGCTGGCCGGGCAGTTCCCGGATCGCTGGATCATTGGCTCTGACCAGGTGTGCGTACTTAATGGCGCAATCGCCGGGAAGCCGCACACTCGCGAAAACGCCTGCCGGCAGCTGGCGCAGGCAAGCGGTAAAGCCATTGTGTTTTATACCGGACTGGCGCTGCTGCAGCCTGCCACCCGTCAGCAGTTTGTGCTCTGTGAGCCTTTTACGGTGCACTTCCGTACGCTGAGCAGCCAGGAGATTGCGCGCTACGTTGAGCGGGAGCAGCCGCTGGCGTGCGCCGGCAGTTTTAAAAGCGAAGGGTTGGGGATTTGTCTGTTTGATCGGCTCGAAGGACGCGACCCGAATACGCTGGTCGGGCTGCCGCTGATTGCGCTTAATCAGCTGCTGATTAAGGCCGGCATCAACCCGCTGGGCTGATGCCGGTATATTCAGCTTTTCTTCTGCCGCAGTCTGGTCAGGCAGTGTTTGAGTGCCGCATCCAGCGGCGCTTCCATGCGTAATGTTTCGCCGGTTGCGGGATGCGTAAATGTCAGCGCTGCCGCGTGCAGAAACAGGCGCGATAACCCTGTGCCGGCCAGCTGACGATCAAATTCGCGATCGCCATAGCGATCGTCAAAAGCAATCGGATGACCGCCATGCAGAGTATGCACGCGGATCTGATGCGTGCGTCCGGTCACCGGGCTGGCTTTAACCAGCGTCGCCAGCTCAAACCGCTCTTCCACTTTGAACCGGGTTTCTGAAGGCTTGCCTTCTGCACTGACGCGCACTATCCGCTCTCCGCTCTGCAGAATATTTTTCAGCAGCGGCGCCTGCACCACTTTCAGATGAGAGGGCCAGTCGCCGCGTACCAGCGCCAGATAATCTTTTTGCATCTCCTTCTCACGCAGCTGCTCATGCAGCGAACGCAGGGCCGAGCGCTTTTTAGCGACCAGCAACACGCCCGAGGTGTCGCGATCCAGCCGGTGCACCAGCTCCAGAAAGCGCGCCTCCGGACGCAGTGCCCGCAACCCTTCAATAACACCAAAACTCAGACCGCTGCCGCCATGTACCGCCGTGCCGGACGGCTTATTCAGCACCAGCAGATGGTCATCCTCATACAGAATGGCATCCGCTAACGCTGCAACTTTATCGAGTTTAGGCGACACCGCCTGCTCTTCGCGCTCTGCAACCCGTACCGGTGGCACGCGCACTTCGTCGCCATCCTCGAGTTTATATTCAGGCTTGACGCGTTTTTTATTTACCCGTACTTCGCCTTTACGCAGAATGCGATAAATCATGCTTTTTGGCACCCCTTTGAGCTGGGTACGCAAAAAGTTGTCTATACGTTGTCCGGCATTTTCAGCCGTGATGGCGACAAAATGTACGCCGGGATTCTCTGTTTTCATGCCGGCGATTCTAAATAGTGTCCCCTGATAGCGCCACCCCTTTTTCTGTGCTTAACTCACTCTTGTTTCAGGCGTCTGACCGCTTAAAACGGTGGCTTTTTCAGCAATCTGCTGATTAGCCCCGCAAATGAACAGGTTAAGGGCGTACAAACTTCACAGCTCGACAAAAGTCGCCTTGCTATATGCGGGTGAGCAGTGGAATAATGCTGCTGTTTCTGCATCGGAAAGATTCGGGCAGAAAAAGAGCGAAATTAAGGTAATTTGCCGGATAAAACGAGCACGCAGCAATGGCGTAAGACGTGATGCTTTATCAGGCACTTAGCGGGCTGCGGGTTGCGGCCTGGACAACAGACTGGGATGTGTGGATTTTCAAAAATTTTGTATTATTTCCACCTTCAGGCGCTGGTTTTCCTTATGAAAAGCAGGCCACCGACAAGATTTGCGCCCCTTTAGCCGCCGACAACCGTGAGGTTGACGTCAGTGCATGCAGACACGGGGCCATCGGTTGATTCTCGTCCAGGGTAACGATGCCCGCAGCTTTATCACTCATGTGAGAATAACGAGTAAGTCACGATGAAAAGAATGTTAATTAACGCAACTCAGCAGGAGGAGTTGCGCGTTGCCCTTGTTGACGGTCAGCGTCTGTACGATCTGGATATCGAAAGTCCCGGACACGAGCAGAAAAAAGCCAATATCTACAAAGGTAAAATCACCCGCGTTGAACCCAGCCTTGAAGCGGCATTTGTCGATTATGGCGCTGAGCGTCACGGTTTCCTCCCTCTGAAAGAAATTTCCCGCGAATACTTCCCAGCTAACTATAACGCGCATGGCCGTCCTAACATCAAAGATGTGCTGCGTGAAGGTCAGGAAGTGATCGTTCAGATTGATAAAGAAGAGCGCGGCAATAAAGGCGCTGCACTTACGA
Organism: Pantoea sp. SIMBA_079; assembly: GCF_046940275.1. NCBI lineage: Bacteria > Pseudomonadati > Pseudomonadota > Gammaproteobacteria > Enterobacterales > Erwiniaceae > Pantoea > Pantoea sp. SIMBA_079. Next base: position 251,199 of record NZ_JAWRYR010000004.1, read on the forward strand.
CCTTTATCTCTCTTGCAGGCAGCTACCTGGTTCTGATGCCTAACAACCCGCGCGCCGGAGGCATTTCCCGCCGGATTGAGGGTGATGACCGCACTGAACTGAAAGAAGCCCTGTCGGCGCTGGAATTGCCGGAAGGCATGGGTCTGATTGTACGCACGGCAGGCGTGGGTAAATCAGCGGAGTCGTTGCAGTGGGATCTGAGCTTCCGTCTTAAGCACTGGGAAGCGATCAAAAAAGCTGCAGACAGCCGTTCCGCCCCGTTCCTGATCCATCAGGAGAGCAACGTTATTGTGCGTGCTTTCCGCGACTATCTGCGTCAGGACATTGGTGAAATTCTTATCGATAATCCTAAAGTTCTGGAGCTGGCGCGTCAGCATATCGCTGCGCTGGGCCGCCCTGACTTTAGCAGTAAGATCAAACTCTATACCGGTGAAATTCCGCTGTTCAGCCACTACCAGATTGAGTCGCAGATCGAGTCCGCCTTCCAGCGTGAAGTTCGTCTGCCTTCTGGCGGCTCAATTGTTATAGACAGCACCGAAGCGTTAACCGCGATCGACATTAACTCTGCCCGCGCAACCCGCGGCGGCGATATCGAAGAAACGGCATTCAATACCAACCTTGAAGCAGCCGATGAGATTGCCCGCCAGCTGCGCCTGCGTGACCTCGGTGGCCTGATCGTTATCGACTTTATCGATATGACGCCGGTACGTCACCAGCGCGCCGTAGAGAACCGGCTGCGCGAAGCGGTGCGTCAGGATCGTGCACGCATTCAGATTAGCCATATCTCCCGTTTTGGTCTGCTGGAGATGTCGCGTCAGCGTCTCAGCCCGTCACTGGGTGAGTCGAGCCACCACGTCTGCCCGCGCTGTAGCGGTACGGGTACCATCCGCGATAACGAATCACTGTCGCTCTCTATTCTGCGCCTGATTGAAGAAGAAGCGCTGAAAGACAACACCAAAGAAGTGCACGCCATTGTGCCGGTGCCGGTTGCCTCTTACCTGCTGAACGAAAAACGCGAAGCGGTCAGTGCAATTGAGAAGCGTCAGGGTGGCGTACGCGCCATTATCGTGCCTAACGATCAGATGGAAACGCCGCACTACTCCGTGCTGCGTGTGCGCAAAGGTGAAGAGACACAAACCCTCTCTTATCATCTGCCGAAGCTGCATGAAGCTGAAATGGCACTGCCATCAGAAGAAGAGCACGCTGAACGTCGTCGTCCGGAGCAGCCTGCGCTGGCAGCCTTTGTGATGCCGGATGCCCCGCCTGCACCGGTTGAAGTCGCTGCCGAAACACCTGCGGCGAAGAGCGAGACAAGCGCTCAGACCGCAGCACGTCCTGCGGCAGCGCCGGCCACGGTCAGCACGGGTCTGGTGGGTCGCCTGCTTAACGGTCTGAAAAAGCTGTTTGCGGGCGATACCCCGGCAGCAGCTCCTGCGGAAGCACCCTCTCAGCAGGAGAGTAAGCCAGCAGAAGAAGAAAACAACACGCAGCAGCGTGGCGAACGCCGTAATAACCGTCGCAACAATAATCGTCGTGAACGCACGCCGCGCAATGGTGAGCAGGTTCAGAACCGCGAAGCTCGTGAGCCGCGCGAACCGCGTGAACCACGCGAACCACGTGAAGCACGCGAGCCGCGTGAAAATCGTGAACCGCGTGATAACCGCGAACCGCGCAACGATCAGGACAATCGCCGCAACAAGCGTCAGAACGAGCCGCGTGCCGAGCGCCCGGTTCTGACTGAAGAGCAGCAGCAGCAGCGTGATGAACAGCAGCAGCAGCGCCGTGAACAGCGTGCCGAGCGTCAGCGTCGTCGTCAGGAAGAGAAGCGTGCTCAGCAGCAGGAAGAGAAAGCCGTTGAGACCGTCGCGACTGAAGAGATCCCTGCGGTGGACGCAGCGGTACAGGAAGAAGAACGCGTTCAGGTCATGCCCCGTCGCAAGCCGCGTCAGCTGACTCAGCGTATCCGCAGTGGCGAGACACCGGAAGCATCATCAGTTGCCGCGCAGCCAGAAGCAGCAGCGGACATCGCACAGCCGGTGAACGCCGCTGAACAGCCGGAAATGAGTGATGAGCAGGATGATAACGAGAACCGCGAAGGCGCGAACATGCCACGCCGTTCACGTCGCTCGCCGCGTCACCTGCGCGTAAGCGGTCAGCGCCGCCGTCGCTATCGCGATGAGCGCTATCCGCTGCAGTCGCCGATGCCGCTTGAAGCGGCAGCCGCCTCACCGGAGATGGCATCTGGTAAAGTCTGGGTATCCTATCCGGTTGCTCAGACGCACGAGCAGTTCACCTCTCAGGAGGCGCTGAACGAAATGCCAGACTACGGCTATCAGGATGCAGACGCGCTGCCGGCAGCTGCCGAAGCCGCCTCAGCGGTTGCGCCACAGCCAGAAACGTCAGAAGTGGTACATCAGGCTGAACCGCAGGCGCACACCGAGGTGCCCGTAGTAAACACCGATGATCTGACCCCTGTTGCCGCGCCGGTTAATCATGAGCCTGCGGTTATCTCTGCAGCCGATGAAGCGGTGGCGCAGGAGACGGCGGCGGAAGCCGGTCCTGCGACCGTGACAGAAGAGGCGCCACAGCCTGCTACGCAGGAAGAGGTACAGCCCGCGGTAACCGAAGCCGTTGCCACAGCAGAACAGGCACCAGCGGATGTTACCCCTGTTGTCGAAACGCAGGTTGAAAACGTGCTGTCAGCGCCGGTCGCGGCGGAAGCGCCTGTCGCGCCGGTCACTGAACCTCATGCGCCGGTTCCGGCTCGCGATGTGTCAGTCGAACAATCAGAGTCACGCTTTAAGCTGCACGCCACGGCACCGATGACCCGCGCCCCGGCACCAGCGTGGGAACCGGAGCCGGCACGTCACAGCGACTGGGTACGTCCGCCGTTCAGCTTTGATGGCCGCGGCTCTGCCGGTGGTCACAGCGCGACGCACCAGGCTACCGCTCCGGCCACCCGTCCGGACAGCGTGTAACCCTGCGCGGATAAAAAAAATAAAACCCCGGCTGGTCCGGGGTTTTTTATTGCCTGCTGTTTACCGTGGCCACCGCGCCGGCTGTGGCCTGAACCGCAGACAAAAAAAACCCACCGCCCGCGAAGGCGATGGGAAAAACAAGCATACCCGGTTAAGTACGCTGAACCTCTGGTCAGTTACGAATTCAGCTGGAACAGCGACATCTTCGACATATCACTAAAGGTTTTGTATGACGCCTGCAGCGCCGTCTGCTGCATGGTGTAGCTGGAGATTGCCTGGGTATAGTCCACCTGCACCAGATCGCTCATCTGCGTATTCATGATGGTTTTGCGATCGTCACCCTGCTGATTCAAGGTACCCACCTCTGCCATCTGGATCCCCACTGCAGAACGCACTGTCAGCACGTTATTGAGTGAGTTACTCAGTCCGCGGTTGGTTTTATCCATCGCAGCCTGAAACGCCTGCTTTGTGGCGTCGTCCGCGTTATCCTGCGGTGTTTTAAGCGCGGCAATTGCACTGTCGAGCATGCTGAACAGGCTGGTCTCGCTGGTGCCGTTATCAGGTTCTGGCTTTGCGTTGCTGGTGATCGCCATAAACACTGATTTACCGGTACTGCTCACCTGCATGGTACGGCTTTCGTCAACTTTCTGAGTGATCGGCTCATCCCCGCCCACATAGGCCACACCGGTACTGCTGTCGCTGAACGGCGGGGCGTCTGTCTTATAACCGGCAAAAATGTAGCGTCCGTTGCCATCCTGACTGTTCGCCTGGTTCAGCAGCTGCGCGCGCAGCCCTTCCAGCTGGGTCGCCAGCGAGGCGCGATCGTTATCGCTCAGCGTGCCGGTGGACGCATTGACAATGGTGGTCTGCGCATCCTGTATGGTGCCGATCACGCCGGAAAGCGCGTTCTCTTCCATTGACAGGCTCTGATTAGCAAAACTGCGCGCCGTGGCGTACTGGCTGCTTTTTACCTGCGACTGTGACAGCACGACCGCGCGTGAAGCCGCGATAGGATCGTCAGAGGGATTACTGACCCGCAGCCCGGTTGCCAGCTGCTGGCCTACCTTCAGCCAGGAGGATTGCGAATCGGTGATCCCGCGCACCTGCTGGTCAAAAATCATACTTGAGCTAAGACGCACTTTCTTCTCTCCTCTGCTTAGCTGCGAATGCCCATCAGCGCGTTGAATACCGCGCTGGCGGTCTGCAATACCTGCGCATTCGCCATATAAAACTGCTGATATTTCGTCAGGTTGGCGTACTCTTCATCAAGGTTGACGCCAGAGACAGACTGCTGCCGGTCACTCAGCTGCGTCACCACGTTTTTCTGCGTGGTGCTGGCCGTTTCCAGCGAGTTGGTTTTGTTGCCCACGCTGCTGACAAGGCTGGCATAAGCCTGCGCGATAGTTGCGTTTCCGTTAACCAGCTTGCTGTCCTGCAGATCGAGCAGCTTCTGCGCATTGCGGTTATCGCTCTCGCCGCTGCCTTTCACGGCTGCCGCTGCAATCTCTGATTCGCTGGTGATGGCAACCGACATGCCGCCAATCACATTCTGTACCGGCTTGACCAGAAAACTGTCACCGCTATTCACACTGCCGCTGACCGTCAGCTGCAGACCATCAAAATTCAGCGTGCCGTCAGCAGCCGGCGCAACGTCGAAGCGCACATTATCGGCAGCACGGGTAACGGACCATGTGCCGCTGTCATAGCTGACGGTGTAGTTTGAGGCTTTCAGCGCGCTGGCATCACTCCAGCTGGCGCTAACGGAAGCCGCAGAGCTGTTTTTCAGATTGCTGAGCACATCCGGAGTGCCGATAGTGAAAAAGTCCTCTCCCGGGTTGCCCTTACTGTCAAAGCCGCCTTTGTGCACGTCATTAAACGCGGTGGTAAACGCTGCGGCCAGCTGGCCCAGCTGGTTCTGTGCACCGTCCAGATCCTGACTGCGAAACGCCAGCAACCCTGCCAGCGAACCGGTGGTCAGCGTTTTTTCCGGGATTGCTACGTTACCGGCCTGTTTGTCGCTGTAGCCAACGGTAATGCGCGTGGGATCGGCGCTGGAAGGCATCGCCACCAGGCTGGTGGCATTGCGGCCATTGACCAGGGTAATGTTGCCTGCTGAGACGATATAGCTGCCATCCTGCTGCGCAACTTTCACGCCCACCACAGTGTTCAGACTGTTTACCAGCTGGTCGCGCTGATCCAGCAGGTCGTTAGGGGCTGCGCCGCCGCCGGTGGTCAGCTTCGCAATCTGCGTATTGAGATCGGCAATCTGGCGCGTAAAGGTATTGACCTGATCGACGCTGGCGGTGATATCGGTATTGACGCTGGTCTGCATGTTATTGAGATATTGCGCCGTGGTCTGGAACTGATTGACCAGCCCCTGGGCATAACTCAGCATCGACTGACGCGCGGACGGATCGTTAGCGTTACTGACCACGTTCTGTACGTTGGTAAAAAAGCTCTGAATGGACGTTGAGAGGCTGGTCGTAGAGGTCGAAAGCAGATCGTCAATATTGGAGATCTGATTATGCTGGGTATTGACCGCGCTGTAGCTGGCGCTGGATCCGCGCAGCTGCGTCGTGATGAACTCATCATATTCGCGCTGTACGCCGCTGACATTTACGCCGTTGCCATAATAGCTGTTGCCCTGCAGCGTACTGCCGGCCTGCGACAGCAGAGTAGTCTGCCGTGAATAGCCCGCCACAGTGTAGTTACTGATGTTATTACTGGTAGTGCTTAATGCGGCCTGTGCGGCGCTCAGCCCGCTCATTGCGGAGTTAATTATACTGGACATCTCGGTTCCTTTCTTTCCCGTTAACCGGGCTGGCAGTCATCAGTGCAGTTGTGCGGACGGCAGGCGCCCGCAACATATGAAGGTTATCGGCGTGCTTAAGGGAAACTTGAGGCTAAGACGTCAGAACAGATCGGTGATATCCTGGCCATAAGCTTTTACAACTTTTTCGCCCATGTTTTTGAATTGCTGGATCATTCCCACCAGTTTCTGCGCATATTTCGGATCGGTGGCGTAGCCCGCCGCCTGCAGCGCGCGCGCGCCCTGCTCGGCACTTGGCGCGCTGGTGACCGCCGCATAGCGCGGATTTTTCGACAGCAGGCGCACATAGTCAGTCAGCGCCTCAAGGTAGGAGCCATAGACACGGAAGCTGGCCCGCACTTTCTTCGCATCACCCGCCTCATATTCAGTGGTCATGATATCCGTGGTTTCGCCTTTCCAGTCGCCGCTCGCTTTAATGCCAAACACGTTATAGCTCGGCTTGCCGTCGCGGGTCAGGATTTGACGCTGGCCCCAGCCCGACTCCAGCGCCGCCTGCGCCAGAATCAGATGGTGCGGGATACCGCTCTGCTGGCTGGCGAGCTTCGCCGGCTGCGCCAGCTGGGCGATAAACTCACTGCTGTCAGAAGGAAGATTCACAGGCGTAACCGGCAGACGCGGTACCGCTTTGCGCACAATCTGTTCCAGCTGCATCGGCATGCTGTTGCTGCTGCTGTAGATAAAGCTGTTATCCAGCTTCATCGGAACCGTGCCGGCACGCTCATCGGGCTCCTGCGGGGGCTGCATCTGTTTGACAATGGTGTCAGCCAGACCCAGTCCGCGCTTGCCTATCTCCTGCGCAATCTGCTGATCGTAGAGCGAGGTGTAGAGTCGGGTCTGGTCGTTGCTCAGCGCGCCATCCTGCGGCAGCGCGTCGCGCATGCTTTTCAGCATCATCTGCACGAACATGCCCTCTACCTGTTTCGCCACCTGCAGCGCTTTTCCTTTGGGATCGGCAGCGGCCTGGCGTTTCAGCTCGTTCAGCGAGCGGCTGTCATACGCCGCATTATTCAGCGATTGCATATCGGTCATCAGATGATTTCCAGCTTCGCGCGCAGACAGCCTGCGCTCTCCATCGATTGCAGAATCGACATCAGCTCAATCGGCGTCGCACCCAGCGCATTCAGGGCGCGTACCACGTTGTTCAGGTTTGCACTGGCGTTAACGCGCTGCAGCGCACCACCGCTCTGCCGCAGATCGATCTGCGTCTGCGTTGTCGCCACCGTCTGCCCGCCGGCCAGCGGCGTATCAGGCTGACTGACGTTCTGCTGCTGATTCACCGTGACCGACAGGTTCCCCTGCGCAACGGCACAGGTGTTCAGCGTGACCTCACGGTTCATCACCACTGAGCCGGTGCGTGAGTTGATGATCACTTTTGCATCTTCCAGCGGTACAGAGACGTCAATGTTCTGGATCTCCGCCAGCGCCCGTACCTGAGAGCTGTTGTTTGGTGAAACGCGGATCTGTACGGTGCGCGCATCCAGCGGCAGTGCCGATCCAACGCCGCGGCTGTTGATGGCATCCGCGATACGCTGCGCCATGGTAAAATCTTCGCTGTTCAGCTGCAGGTTAATGGTGTTCTGGCTGCCAAAGTTGCTCTGCAGCTCGCGCTCCACGGTGGCGCCGCCGGTAATCCGGCCGCCGTTAAGCTGGTTGACCTGCACGCTGCTGCCGCCGGCCGAGGCGCCAGCGCCGCCGACCAGAATATTTCCCTGCGCCAGCGCGTATACCTGGTTATCCACCCCTTTCATCGGCGTCATCAGCAGCGTACCGCCGCGCAGGCTTTTGGCGTTACCCAGCGAAGAGACCACCACGTCCAGCGTCTGTCCCTGACGGGCAAACGAGGGCAGTTTTGCTGTCACCATAACCGCCGCCACGTTTTTCAGCTGCATATTGGTGCCAGCCGGGACAGTGATCCCCAGCTGAGAGAGCATGTTACTGACCGTCTGGGTGGTAAACGGTGTCTGGGTGGTCTGGTCGCCGGTGCCGTCCAGCCCCACGACCAGCCCATAGCCAATCAGCTGGTTTTCGCGCACGCCCTGGATGCTGGTTAAATCGCGAATGCGGTCCGCCTGCGCCATCAGGCTGCTGACGGCGAGCAGTAATCCCAGACCTGCCCGCAGCAAAGTACTTTTTTTCATAATATCCTCTTACATCGGCGAGATGTTCAGGAAGAAGCGCTGGAACCAGCCCATGGTCTGCGCCTCATTGATATAACCGTTACCGACGTACTCAATACGCGCATCGGCCACCTGGGTAGACAGCACCGCGTTGCTGGCACTGATGGTGCGCGGGTTCACCACGCCAGAGAAACGAATAAATTCGGTTCCCTGATTAATCTCAATCTGTTTCTCACCCACGACGCGCAGGTTGCCGTTAGAGAGCACCTGATTCACGGTCACGGTGATGGTCCCGGTAAAGGTATTGTTGGCGGTTGCGCCCCCTTTACCTGCAAAATCGTTTTTGCCGCCGGCGCTCAGTGCAGCTTTCTCACCGCCTGCGCCCAGCAATCCTTCCAGCCCGGTCGGCACACCGGTTACCCCAAAGCTGTTGCTGCCGTTGCGGTTGGCGCTGGCGGAAGAGCTTTTGCTCGCGCTGACGTTCTCCTGCAGCGTGATGGTCAGCGTGTCGCCGATATTACGTGGACGACGATCCTCAAACAGCGGCTGGTAGCCGTAGTTCAGCGGTGCCACGCCCTGAAAAATAGAGCCGTTCACCACCGGTGGTGCAGACGGCGTTGGCTCTGCCGTGGTTGCCCCCTGAACCAGTGGCGTGCGCGGCACCAGCGCACAACCGTTGAGCGTCAGTAGCAGCGTGGCTACCAACCAATGACCAGGCTTGAGAATCGCTTGCTTCGCCACGGAGTTCTGACCTTCTGTATGTTCTTAATCGGGCCAGCGGAGTGGCCCGGCGATCCCGGCGTTAAAGCTGGGTAAGTTTCTGCAGCATCTGATCGGACGTACTGATCGCTTTGCTGTTAATTTCATACGCGCGCTGCGTCTGGATCATGGTCACCAGCTCTTCCGCCACGTTGACGTTGGAGGTTTCCACATATCCCTGATAGAGCAGACCGGCGCCGTTCTGACCGGGCGTGCTCTCAGTGGGCGCACCGGAAGCCTGCGTCTCCTGATAGAGGTTCTCGCCCACGCTGTCGAGACCGGCATCGTTCATAAAGGTGCTCAGCGTTAGCTGGCCCACCTGCGCTGGCTGCGCCTGCCCCTGCTGCGTCACCGTGACCACACCGTCGCGGGCAATCGTGATGCTGGTGGCGTTTGCCGGGATGGTGATACCCGGCTGTACCGGGAAGCCGGCGTTGGTCACCAGCTGACCATTCTGGTCCACCTGGAAAGAGCCATCGCGCGTATAGGCCGAGGTGCCATCCGGCATCTGCACCTGGAAGTAACCCTGTCCGTTGACCGCCACATCTTTGGAGTTGCTGGTCTGCGACAGGTTGCCCTGGTTATGCAGACGCTCGGTAGTGACCGGGCGGACACCGGTACCGATCTGCAGACCAGACGGCAGCGTAGTCTGCTCAGACGATTGCGCGCCAGGCTGACGCAGCGTCTGATACATCAGATCTTCGAAGACCGCGCGCGAACGTTTAAAGCCGTTGGTGCTGACGTTTGCCAGGTTGTTGGCAATCACGTCCATATTGGTTTGCTGTGCGTCAAGACCGGTTTTCGCGATCCATAAAGAACGAATCATTCTGTTTTCCTTACGCTTTAGCTGTTCATATTGAGCAGCTGGTTAGCGCGCTGTTCGTTTTCATCAACGTTTGAGATCACTTTCATCTGCATCTCGAAACGTCGGGCGTTGGCGATCATATCGACCATGGTTTCAACCGGCTTAACGTTGCTGCCTTCCAGCACGCCCGGCATCACCTGTACCGTGGCGTCGTTAGCCAGCGCAGCACCGCGCTGCGCCTGCGTCGCCGCGCTGGGACGAAACATGCCGTCGTCACCGCGCGTCAGCTCCTGCCCGGTAGCGCGCACCAGCTTCAGGCGGCCCAGCTGAACCGTGGCGTTGGGCGCGTCACCCGCATTGAGCGCGGTGATCGAGCCATCTGCCGCGATGGTAAGTTGTGCCCCCTGCGGCACCGCGATCGGTCCGCCGTCGCCCATGACGGGATTGCCCTGAATGGTCAGCTGACCGGTCGGGCTGATCTGCATATTCCCGTTACGGGTATAGGCTTCACTGCCGTCGGCGGTGCGAACTGCCAGCCAGCCATCCTGCTGGACCGCCACATCCAGCGGACGCTCGGTATAGTCGAGCGACCCCTGTGTCATATCGGCACCCGGCGTTGAGGCGGCAACCAGCGTACGCGTTGGCAGAGACCAGCCGCTGACCGGCACCGCGCGCAGCGCGTTCAGCTGCGCCCGGAAGCCCGGTGTTGAAGCATTCGCGAGGTTGCTGGCGGTAACAGACTGCTGCTCCATCGTCTGACTGGCCGCGCCCATTGCGGTATATATTGCGTGATCCATAAAGCAATCCCGTTAGCGTATTAGCGAAGGTTAACCAGAGTGTTGAGGATCTGATCCTGGGTTTTAATGGTCTGGCTGTTCGCCTGATAGTTACGCTGTGCCACGATCATATTCACCAGCTCTTTACTCAGATCAACGTTGGAGGCTTCCAGCGCGCCTGAGGTCAGATTGCCGTAAGTACCGGTACCGGCAAGGCCGATAGCCGCCTGCCCGGATGAGCTTGAGGCTGACCAGACGTTATCCCCTTCCGACTTCAGCCCTTCCGGGTTAGAGAAGCTCGCCAGCACGATCTGACCCAGCAGCTGGGTTTTACGGTTGGAGTAAGTCCCGCTGATGGTGCCGTCATCGTTAATGGTGTAGCCGGTGAGATCGCCAGGCGAATAGCCATCCTGCGTCGGGTTACCAAAGTTGGTCGCGCCGGTGTTCTGCTGCAGGCTGCCCAGTACGCTCAGCGCAATCGGCTGGTTTGCTGCCGCGCCGTTGGAGCCGTCAATGGTCAGAGCGACGGTATTCGCAGAGGTCAGCTTGCCGCTGGTGTCAAACGTCATGGTGAAGTTACCGGCGGCCTTACCGGTGGTGGAGTCAATCGCGTGTACTGCCCAGGTATTATCCGCGCTCTTGGCGTAGTAGAGATCCAGCGCGTGATCGTTACCCTGCGAGTCATACACAGTCACGGTGCTTTTGGCGTTATAGCTGTCCACTTTGCTGGTATCGAACGGCGTGACGGTCGGGACCGCATCGGTTGAGTTCAGGTTTGACACCAGGGTCGCCGCGGTAGTGGCGCGCGCTGACATCTGCGTGGTAGGAATGCTCAGCGCAATCGGGTTCGCACCGTTCTGAATGGTCGGCGGAGTGCCGTTTGCCGGGTAACCGGTGACCTTCATCCCCTGGGTGTTCACCAGGTTACGGTTTTCATCCAGCGTAAACTGGCCGTTGCGTGAATAGAACACGCCGCCGCTGGCGTCGGTCATACGGAAGAAGCCGTTACCGCTCAGCGCCACATCCAGCCCGCGGCTGGTTGAGGTGGTGGTGCCGTCGTTGAAGTTCTGGATCACCGCCGCCACTTTGGTACCCATACCCACGTTAGAGCCCGCGAACATATCGGCAAACGCGATGGTGCTTGACTTAAAGCCCGCCGTGGCGGAGTTGGCGATGTTGTTACCAATGACATCAAGGTTGCTGGAAGCAGCACCCAGGCCGCTCACCGCTTGTGAAAAAGACATGTAATCTCTCCTGCTAAGGGGTTAGTCAGAGAATCTGACGAATTTCATCGAGGGTCGCGGAGCCCATGGTGCCGAGATCCAGTTTCGCGGTGTTGTTCACGGTGCTGACGCCATTGACATAGGCGTAGTTCAGCGGTTGTGCCACCAGCTGTGTGCTGCCATTGCTGGCGGCGAGTGCTACAGAATATTTGCCATCCGGCGCGACGCTGCCGTCATCCAGTTTGCCGTCCCAGGAGAAGGTGTGTACCCCTGCGGTCAGGCCGCCCAGATCGATGTTGCGTACCACGTTGCCGTTGGCATCTTTAACCGTCACGCTGGTGCCGGTTGACGCCGTGCCCAGCTCCACGCCAAACGGCGTCGTGGTGCCTTTGCCAACCAGAACCTGATCGCCTTTGACCATCACGCCATGCCCGATCAGCGTGGAGCTCTGCAGCGACTGGCTGGTGCTGATCTGGCCGGAAATCGATCCCAGCGTGGTGTTCAGCTTCTCAATACCGCTCAGGGTGTTGATCTGCGCCAGCTGCGTGGTGAGCTGGCTGTTATCCATCGGATTAGTAGGGTCCTGATTCTGCATCTGCGTCACCAGCATGTTCAGAAACTGATTCTGCAGCTCCTGCGCGCTGTTACCGGTGCCGGCCGAGCCGGAGCTCAGGATCGTCGGGTCGAGATTGTCTTTAATGCCTACGGTTAAGCTCATCGTGTCTCTCCGTTACTGCCCGATGGTGAGCGTTTTCATCATCATCGACTTCACTGTGTTCAGGACTTCGACGTTGGCCTGATAGCTGCGCGACGCAGACATGGTGTTGACCGTTTCAGCGACCACATCCACATTGGGCATTTTGACGTAGCCTTTCTGATCGGCCATCGGATTGCCCGGGTCATAAACCAGTTTTGCAGGCGTTGGGTCGTTGACCACGCCGGCCACTTTAACGCCGCCGGTAGCCGCGCCCTGGGCGGCATTGGTCTGGAAAATCACCTGCTTTGCCACGTAGGGCTGTCCATCCGGTCCGGTTACGCTGTCGGCGTTGGCCAGGTTACTGGCGCTGACGTTAAGCCGCTGCGACTGCGCCGTCATCGCCGAGCCGGCGATATCAAAAATATTCAGCAATGCCATGCTTATTGCCCCTGCAGTACGCTCATCATGCCTTTAATCTGGCTGCTGATGAGGGTGAGATCGGTTTGATACTTCAGGCTGTTATCTGCGAACTGCGTACGCTCACGATCCATATCAACCGTGTTGCCATCTGCAGCAGGCTGGTCGGGAATGCGATACAGCAGATCCATCGCGGGCTGCGCCTGCGTTTGTGCTTCAATATGGCGCGATGAGGTCACATTCAGCGCCAGACCGCTGCCCTGCGCGCGTCCGTTCTGCATCACTTTGTTCAGCTGGCTGGCAAAGTCGATATCGCGCGCCTGATACCCGGGGGTATCCGCATTGGCAATATTTGACGCCAGAATCTCCTGACGCTGTGCACGCAGGTTTAACGCTTCGGTACCGAATCGCAGTGCGGCATCGAGTTTGTCGAGCATGCTTCCTCCGCGAATGAAAATTTTGAGCTGACAGCTTAATCGGAGGATTGCAAGGGCGATCGTCTGAATAACAGCAAAAATCACAGCTATTTTTAGCCTTGATTTTTTTTTGCAGCGGGTAGACTCATCAGCAACTTTCAGTCAGGAGGCGTTATGCGCAGAGCAACACATGGGTTGATTCTGTCGGTACTGCTGCTGGCGCTGCCAGGCTATGCAGCCGATCTGAATGCGCAGCTGACATCCTATTTTAAAGCGCGCGATCCGCAGCACGCCGCTGGCATGGTGGTGATTGTTCGTACACCGCCCGCGCAGTGGCCCGACTGCGAGACGCCGCAGCTGCAGCTGCCCGGCAACAGCCGCCAGTGGGGCAATCTGAGCATTGCCGCCAGCTGCGGACAGAATCGTCGCTATCTGCAGGTGCAGGTACAGGTGACGGGTGACTATCTGGTGGCGAATCACCAGCTCACGCGCGGCACCGTTGTCAGCGCGGCGGATTTCAGAACGGAAACGGGCCGGCTCGATACGCTGCCGGCCCGCGCGCTGGTTGACGGCACGCCTCTGGCCGAGGCAATTGCCCTGCGGGATATCCCGCCCGGTCAGCCGGTTACGGCCTCAATGCTGCGCCAGCCATGGCGGGTTAAAACCGGTCAGTCGGTGATGGTCACGGCGAGCGGCGACGGCTTTAATGCCAGCAGCGAAGGCCGGGCGCTGAGCAACGCCGGCGTGGCACAGACGGTTCGGGTACGCATGGGAAATGGTCAGGTGGTAAGCGGTCGCGTCGGCGAGGATGGGAATATTCTGATATCACTCTAAAGCGCTAAAGAACAGAGGTGTTCAGCCGATAGAGATAACAGCTAAAATATAACCCTATGCCGATTCAGTGGGCGCATCCCACTGTACTTACAGGAGCCAAGCCATGAGCATCGACAAAACCCAACCGCTGAAACCGGTCAGCACGGTACAGCCCCGTGACGCCAGTGACAACGCAGGCAAAGTGCGTCAGAACCCTGCGCCGGCCGCCCCTGCCGCCAGCGAAAAGAGTGCCGAAGTCAGCCTGAGCTCGCTTAAGGCGCAGCTGAAGGAGTCAGGCAGCCACGATATCAATACCGCTCGCGTTGAGCAGTTAAAAACCGCCATCCGCAATGGCGATCTGAAAATGGATACCGGCAAAATTGCGGATGCATTAATCGCTGATACCCGGAAATATTTAGAAGGCAACTGATCCCGATGGATAATCTGCTGACCAACCTGGATAAAATGCAGGACGTACTGGCTTCACTGACTCAGATCATTGAGGAAGAGCAGCAGCAGCTCGCAGCCGGTCAGGTTAACGGCAACCTGCTGCAGCGTATTACTGAAGATAAAGCCGCGCTGCTGACAACCTTACATTATCTGGATGAAATGCGTCACAGCACGGAGAAAGCGCTCGGTACAGAGGCGCCCTATCGCGGTCAGCAGGATATCGCCCGGCGCTGGGCCAGTATTGCGCGCGTCACGCAGCAGCTGCGCGACGCCAATCAGCATAACGGACTGTTATTGCAGCATCAGGTCGCGTTTACCCGCGATGCGCTGCAGGTGCTGAAGCCGCATCAGACCCAGGCATTTTATGGCCCGGACGGACGCGGACTGGGCCAGGCCACGCTGCGCAGCAAAGGCTGACGCAGCGGCCAGGGCAGCCGGGCTGCCCTGGCAATGTGCACTCAGGCAACGGTGCGGCGGGCAAAATCGCGCGGCCGGAATCCCAGTGCGCCCAGCACCACAAAGTAGGCTCCCCCGCCCACGGCACAGACCGCTGCCAGGCGCACCAGCCGCCAGCCCATCTCGCCCTCTTCCCAGGCAGGCATCACCTGCAGCATGCCCAGCAGCGCGGCGGCCATGACCGCAACCGCGATAAACAGGCGTAACAAAAAGCCCATCCAGCCCGGCTGCGGCTGGAAAATATCCTGTTTGCGCAGCTGCCAGTAGAGCAGTGCGGCGTTCAGGCAGGCTGCCAGCCCAATTGAGAGCGACAGGCCCGCATGCTTCAGCGGACCGATAAACGCCAGATTCATCAGCTGCGTCATAATCAGCGTGACTATGGCTATCTTCACCGGCGTTTTAATATCCTGCCGCGAGTAGAAACCTGGCGCCAGCACCTTGACCACAATCAGCCCCATCAGCCCCACGGAATAGGCGATCAGCGCGCGCTGCGTCATTGCCGCATCAAAAGCAGTGAATTTTCCGTACTGAAACAGCGCAATCGTCAGCGGTCCGGCCAGAATGCCCAGCGCCACCGCGCAGGGCAGCGCCAGCAGAAAACAGAGGCGCAATCCCCAGTCCATCAGCCGCGAATACTCGGCCTGATTACCGCTGGAGAAACTCTTCGCCAGCGACGGCAGCAGAATGGTCCCCAGCGCCACGCCCAGCACGCCGGAGGGAAACTCCATCAGGCGGTCAGCGTAGTACATCCACGAGACGGAACCTGACACCAGAAAGGAGGCGAAAATGGTATTGATGATGAGTGAGATCTGGCTCACCGATACGCCGAGGATCGCCGGACCCATCTGGCGCATCACGCGCCAGACGCCGGCATCGCGCAGATTGATGCGCGGCAGCACCAGCATGCCAATCTTTTTCAGATGCGGCAGCTGATAACCAAGCTGCAGCACGCCGCCCACGACTACCGCCCACGCCAGCGCCATAATCGGCGGATTAAAGTGCGGCGCGGCAAACAGCGCAAAGCCGAGCATGCTGATATTCAGCAGCGTGGGCGCAAACGCCGGAACCGAAAAGCGATTCCAGGTGTTGAGGATCGCGCCCGCCAGCGACGCCAGCGAGATCAGCATAATATAGGGGAACGTCACCCGCAGCAGCGCGCTGGTGAGTGCAAATTTATCGGCGGTATCCGCAAAGCCGGGGGCCGTAAGCATAATCACCCAGGGCGCGGCAAACATGCCCAGCACCGTGACCACAGCCAGCGCCAGCGTCAGTAAACCTGACACATACGCCACAAAAACCCGGGTGGCCTCTTCGCCCTGCTTCGCTTTGTACTCAGCCAGAATCGGGACAAACGCCTGCGAGAACGCGCCTTCGGCAAAAATACGGCGCAGCAGATTCGGCAGTTTAAACGCCACAAAAAACGCATCCGTCGCCATCCCGGCGCCAAATACGCGCGCCACAATGGCATCGCGGGCAAAGCCCAGCACGCGGGAAAACAGGGTCATCGAACTGACCGCAGCCAGCGATTTTAACAAATTCATAATGAAGGGTGCGTCCTGAAAAGTCGGGAAAAAGCGTCACACAGCACGGGCATCCGCGATGCCCGGCGTTAGTCTACTGAGGTCGCGGCAAATGACCAGCACGGAGTGTTACAAGGCGTTATTCCCGCTCCACCTCGCGGATCAGTTTTTCCGTGATACGCTGCGCCACCAGCGCCTGCTCGCCGCTGGTTTCAGGCATAGTCTGATTTTCCACACAGCGGATAAAGTGATGCGCCGCACCGGTAAAACCGCGCTGGGTCAGATGACTCTGCCACGCAGGCGGCACCTCGCGCAGCAGCCCGCGGCTGTTCTCCTGCTGCCAGTCGCGCATCTCCTCAATCTGGTAGTAATCTCCGTCACAGACCGCGGTGACCACCTCACGCTGCGTGCCGGCGCGCCGGTGCATACTGGTAGAAATCTGCAGCGCACCGGCGCTGAAATGGTGCTCTGCGTAGAGCAGAGCCCCCTCATCGGTGGTGCGGATATGGCCCTCACCCGGCTGCAGTTTGCCCCCGGCCAGCCACAGGGCGGTATCCACCACGTGCAGGTAATCATCCAGCAGCGTAAAGCGCACTCCCTGCGGCCCGACGCTATCCATACGATGCTTTTCGATCCGCAGCGAAGCGGCGCGCGGCATTTCCTGCTTCAGCTGCTGATAACGCGGGGCAAAGCGCCGGTTAAATGCCACCATGAGTTTGCGCTGGCGTTTTTCTGCCAGTGCAACCAGCGCTTCCGCCTGCTGCAGCGTCTCTGCCAGCGGTTTATCCACGCAGACATCTTTACCCGCCAGCAGCAGCGCCTGCACCACGTCAAAGTGCGAGGCGGTGCTGCTGTGGACAAACACGGCGTCGCAGGCCGCGGCCAGCGCGTCAAGCCGGTCAAAACAGGGAATGCGATAGCGGGCGCATAGCGCCTGCGCCTTAACCTGGTTGGGTGAAAACGCGCCCGCCAGCTGCCAGTTATCTGCCTGTGAGAGCACCGGCAGCCAGGCTTTCTGCGCAATCCCGCCTAACCCGGCAATACCAATTCGCAGCGTCATCTTAAGGCTCCTGTGCCAGCAGCTGAGTCAGCTGTATTTGTAGTTCGGCCACCTGCTGCTCCAGCACGGCAACGCGATCGCTGAGTTCCGCTTCGCCGGCGGCAGGTGCCGGAGAGAACGTCGCCTCCTCTGCGGCAAGCAGATGCCGGTAACGGCTTTCGCGACGGCCCGGCTCTCGCGCCATTTTCGCGACTACAGGCCCGTCCGTCCGGCTCAGCAGCCTCTCCAGCGTCTGCTCAACTTCATTGACATCGCTGAATTCATACAGCCTGCCGCTGCGGGTGCGCAGCTCGCCTGGCGTTTGCGCTCCGCGCAGCAGCAGCAGCGTCATTACGGCGACTTCGGCGGCGCTGAGTTGCAGATGGCCAAACGCAGAGTTACAGAAGCGCTGCGCATATTTGCTGACCCGCTGGCTGGCACCGCTGCTGGCGGTAACCAGATGCTTTTTAACCAGCTCATCCAGCTGTGTCTGCACCTCCTCTTCGCTGAGCGTCATAACCGGCTCACGATTTGATTTCTGATTACAGGCGGCCACCACGCCGTTCAGCGATAGCGGATAATATTCAGGCGTAGTGATCTGCTTTTCCAGCAGCGCACCCAGCACGCGCAGCGCCTGGGAAGAGAGCGCAATTTTCATAAGTCCGTTTCCTTTTAAAAGGGTGTGCGCTTATCCGGCGTCCACGCATGCCACGTCAGCGCGGTCAGTACGTGATCCTGCCAGCGGCCATCAATGAGCAGATAGTTTTTTGCATAGCCTTCCTGCTCAAAACCGAGACGCGCCAGCAGGTCACCGCTGCGCTGATTGTGGGGCATATAGTTAGCCATAATGCGGTGCATCCGTTGCTGTCGCTGCATATAGCGGATTGCCGACTGCAGCGCTTCAAACATCATGCCCTGCCCCTGCCACTTTTCGCCCAGCGAATAGCCGAGATAGCAGGCGTGAAAGGAGCCACGCAGAACATTGCTGAAATTTGCCACGCCGCGGATCTCATGTTCATCGGGATCCATCAGCACAAAATAGAAAGCGGAGCCCTGCTTATGCAGATCGCCAATCAGGCCCAGTCGCGCCTGCCAGCCGGAGGGGTAGCAGTGGCTGTCATCGCGCACCGGCTCCCACGGCTTGAGAAACGCGCGGTTTTCCGCGTAATAGTCTGCCAGCCGCCAGGCGTCACGTTCATGCACCAGACGCACCACCAGACGATCGGTTGTAAGCCGCACGCGCGGGCCTGCAGAGCGATAGCCAAACATCAAATCTCCTGAAATCCTTAGCGAAAGAGCGCGGAATGCCGCTGACATTTTCTTCACTATAACCGCCCCGCAGGCTGCGACACAACGTTGCTGAATAAGCGCGTGGTTTGCCCCTTCCACGGTTCTCTTCCATACTTCCGGCAGGATCGGAAAAAGGGTGAATACCTCACCCGGAAAACCACAGGAGAAACGGGATGAAACTTTACATCTACGATCACTGCCCCTTCTGCGTAAAAGCGCGCATGATTTTCGGCTTAAAGAATCTGCCGATAGAACTGGTGGTTATGCTGAATGATGACGAAGCGACGCCGGTAAAACTGATTGGCCAGAAAATGGCACCGGTATTACAAAAAGCAGACGGCAGCGCCATGCCGGAGAGTATGGAGATTGTGCACTGGGTAGACAGGCAGGATGGCGAACCGCTGCTGACCGGCAAAACTAATCCGGCCATCTCTGACTGGCTGCGCCACGTCAACAGCTATATCAACAAGCTTTTAATTCCCCGTATCGCCGACGCCGCGTTTGCCGAATTTGCCACTCCGGAGGCGCGACGCTATTTTCACGACAAAAAAGAGGCAAGCCTTGGTGATTTCACCGAGCTGCGCAAGCATGCCCCCGGCCTGATCAAAAAGATCAGTGACGATCTGCGCCAGCTGGATCGGCTGATCGTGAAGCCTAACGCCGTTAACGGTGAGCTCTCAGAGGATGATATTCACCTGTTCCCGCTGCTGCGCTCGCTGACGCTGGTATCAGGCATCGACTGGCCAAGCCGTGTCACCGATTACCGCGATAACATGGCGAAACAGACGCAGGTCAATCTGCTCTCTTCTATTGCCGCCTGAATGCTAAACAGAGAGAAACCCGGCCCCGGGTTTCTCATCTTATCTGATGACACCTCGCGCCGATTCAGGCAGGCTTAGCGCTGTTTGCCACACCGGAATGAGGATCCAATGAAAAAGAAATTCTGTGGAATCGCGGCGCTGCTTGGCATGCTGCTGCTCAGCGGCTGTAATCAGCTGACGCAATACACCATCACGGAACAGGAAGTGAATCAGGCGCTGCAAAAGCGCAACAATTTTGAAAAAGAGATTGGCGTCTCCGGCCTTATCAATGCGCATATCGTGCTTAGCGATCTCAGCAGCGAAATCGGGCGTGAAGAACCTGATCGCATAACCCTTTCCGGTAAAGCGAAAATTGATGTGACCTCACTGTTTGGTCCGCAGCAGGCTGAGATGCTGCTGAAAATGAAGGCGCAGCCGGTTTATAACGCACAGGAAGGTGCTATCTACCTGCACAACCTCTCGATTGTTGATGCACAGGTGGTGCCGGAAAAAATGGCGTCGATTGTAAAAACACTGACGCCCTACCTTAATCAGTCTCTGCAGCACTATTTCAACGAGCGTCCGGCCTATCTGCTGAGCGCGGACCGCAGTAAAGGCGAAGCGCTGGCGAAAAAGCTGGCGAAAGGACTGGAAGTCAAACCGGGCCAGCTGGTGATCCCTTTTACCGACTGATGTAATCCCATGCGGCCAGCGTTTGCCTGGCCGCCTGCATCACCGCTCTCCGGCGATAAAAAGCCGTGCAAACGGTTGCCTGCCCGCTTAAGATATCGCCCCGGCCTGAATGCGCCATTCTGTTTTCACTTAAGCCGGAGCCTGACCATGACCTCTCAACCACAGCACATCACTATTCGCCGCCCTGATGACTGGCATATTCACCTGCGCGACGGCGTGATGCTTGAAAGCGTTCTGCCCTATACCAGCGCTGTAAATGGCCGGGCAATTGTCATGCCTAATCTGGTGCCGCCGGTTACCAGCGTGGCGGCGGCCAGCGCATATCGCGCGCGCATTCTTGCCGCCCTGCCCGCCGCGCACAACTTTACGCCACTGATGACCTGCTATCTGACCGATTCACTCGATCCGGATGAAATTGAAGCGGGTTTTCGCGCCGGCGTATTTACGGCTGCTAAGCTCTATCCGGCGCATGCCACCACTAACTCAAGCCACGGCGTAACGAATACCGCAGCGATTGCCAGCGTGCTGGAACGCATGCAGGAGATAGGCATGCCGATGCTGGTGCATGGCGAAGTCACTGATTCCCACATTGATATTTTTGATCGCGAAGCGCGCTTTATTGAAACCGTGCTGCATCCGCTGCGCCAGCAGTTTCCCGGCCTGAAAGTGGTCATGGAGCACATCACCACAAAAGAGGCGGCTGACTATGTGGCTGACGGTAACGCGCTGCTGGCAGCCACCATTACCCCGCAGCATCTGATGTTCAACCGTAACCATATGCTGGTGGGCGGGATCCGGCCTCACCTCTACTGCCTGCCTGTTCTGAAGCGCAATACGCACCAGCAGGCGCTGCGTCAGCTGGTAGCCAGCGGCCATCCGCGCGTTTTTCTCGGCACGGATACTGCGCCCCATCTGCGGCATGCCAAAGAAGCAAGCTGCGGCTGTGCAGGCGTCTTCAATGCGCCGACCTCTCTGCCCGCTTACCTTACCGTGTTTGAAGAGCTCAACGCACTGCACCACTTTGAAGCGTTCTGCTCAGAAAATGGTCCGAATTTTTATGGACTGCCGCTTAACGAGGAAACGCTGACGCTGGTCCGCGAGCCCTGGCAGGTTGCTGAAAGCGTCACCGCAGGCGACGATACGCTGGTGCCCTTCCTCGCGGGTGAAACGCTTAACTGGCGCATCAAAGAATAAGCGATTACTGCTTGCCTTCGGCATGACTATACTGTACAAATAACCAGTATATTAAACCGGAGGCGTCTATGCGTATCGATATTACCGTAGCGAAAAATCGCCCGCTGCCTGCAGGTGCCCTGGATGCGCTTGGCGCAGAGCTTTCACGTCGTATTGCGCAGGATTTCCCGGAGGGCGAACATCACGTTAATGTGCGTTATGCCACCGGTAACCAGCTGAGCGTAACCGGCGGCTGTAAAACCTCGCGCGATCGCATTACCGATATTTTACAGGAAACCTGGGAAAGCGCCGACGACTGGTTTACGCACGATTAACCGCCAATGTGCCGTTTTTGCCGGGTTTCGCCCCGGCTTTTTTTGTTTCATTTTCCCTCGCCAGAAAAACAGCCGCCATCTAGACTCAGGTTTACCGATCCCCTATTCTTGCCTCGCCATGCTTACAGGAGGTGTTTGACAGATGATCACAGATAAACCCGAAGAGGCGATGACCTTTGGCGAACTGCTGGCGCTCATTGGCGAGCAGCAGCGCCGTTTAACCGTACTTGAAAGTGCCTTTACCAGCCTGACGCTCTCGCTTGACGCGTCCGCTGTCCAGCAACTTGCACAGAACCTGACGCTTGAAGCGCAAAACCAGCAACACGATGCGTCGCTGCAGCAGCAATTCTTCCGCATGGCGGAAACACTCCGGCAGCGCACAGTTCCGCTTTCTGCTGAAGCACAGCCCTGATATAACAGGACAGCGTCCGGCATGTTACGCTAAAGTTTCGGCCATTTTTGCCGATAAAACAGATAACGTGCCGGACCGGCTGCATCAGTCATAATAAGTAAACCCGCCGTCTGACGGCGCTTTTACAGCATTTTCTGGTGCTTTTCGCAGTTATATAGCTGCATTTCCATACTGTTCGCCTGTCTGACCGCTATTTCATGTTATAATTAGCTCGCTAGTGCATGTAGCAGCCGCATTGAACCTCAAGAAGCACTTCGTTTAACGAGTAATAAGGAGGTTATAATGGACAGTAATAAAGACGTCATCCAGACTCATCCCCTGATTGGATGGGACATCAGCACCGTAGACAGCTATGACGCCATGATGATACGCCTGCACTCGCTCTCCTCGCAGGATCAAAAAGAAGAAGAAGCTGACGTCGGTTTGACCTACTGGTTAACCACTGACGTTGCCAGACAGTTTATTTCTATACTGGAAGCTGGCATCGCTAAAATAGAATCTACTGAGCAAAACCTGCGCGATAGTCGCAAGCACTGATTATCCTGTTGCGCGAAAAAGGCACCCGTCGGGTGCCTTTTTCATATCGCTCCCGCTTTTGGTATGCTGTTGAAAAATTTCGCCGTTTTGCAGGAGTGTTCGTGTCATGGTTTACGATCTGATTATCGTGGGCAGTGGTTCAGTCGGGGCCGCTGCGGGTTTCTACGCTACGCAGGCTGGCTTATCAGTGCTAATGATCGACAGCGCTCATCCCCCTCATCAGCAGGGAACACACCACGGAGAGACCCGACTGATTCGCCATGCCTATGGTGAAGGAGAGCGTTATGTGCCGCTGATATTGCGGGCCCAGTCGCTGTGGGATGCGCTGGAACAGCAGAGCGGCGAGCGTATCATGCATCGCAGCGGTATCCTCAACCTCGCACCCGTTAACTCACCCTTTATTCAGAATGTTATTCACAGCGCAAAAACCTGGCAGCTGGATGTTCAGCTGCTGCAGGCAGATGAGGTACGACAGCGCTGGCCACAGTTTACCGTGCCGGATGACTATATCGGGGTCTTTGAGCCGGCGTCGGGCTATCTGAAATGTGAAGAAGCGGTGCGCAGCTGGATAAAACTGGCTGAACAGGCTGGCTGTGCCCAGCTGTTCAATTGTCCGGTCAGCGATATCGGCCGCGACGGTGAACTGCAGCAGGTCACCACGCTTGATGGGATTTATCGCGCGCGCAAGCTGCTGGTCAGCGCCGGTACCTGGGTCAGCGAGCTGATAGCCGATCTGCCGGTTACACCAGTACGCAAAGTGTTTGCCTGGCATCAGGCTGACGGCCGCTACAGTGAAAACAATCAGTTTCCTGGCTTTGCCGTTGAGATGCCGGATGGCAGTCAGTTTTACGGATTCCCGGCGGATAATAACGCGCTTAAAGTGGGACGACACGATGGAGGTCAGGTCATGCAGCGCCCGCAGGATCGCAAACCTTTTGGGGCTATTGCCTCAGATGGCAGCGAAGCATTTGGTTTTCTGCGGCAGTTTTTGCCTGGCGTTGGCGTCTGTTTACACGGCGAAGCGTGCAGTTATGACAACACTCCCGATGAAGATTTTATCATCGATACCCTGCCGGATGACCCTGATCGCTTAATCATTACCGGCCTCAGCGGTCATGGCTTTAAATTTGCCAGCGTTCTGGGAGAACTCGCCAGCGAATTTGCTCAGGATAAACCCTTTAGCTTTGATCTTACGCCCTTTTCTCTGCGTCGCTTTTCATAATGTTCAGGCTGGCAGCGTCACTGCCAGCCCTCCCTTTACATTTGTTTACGCCTGATGCGCATTAATGACTCATCACGTGTAGCAATGATATTTATTCCCTGGACGCTGATAACTTTCAGTCAATATTACTGAAGCAGTAGCGCTCTGCTATTTTAATATTTTGATAGCGTCCTGCTTTTTTTATAGAAAAGTAAGGCATATTGCTTTTAGTTAACAAATTAAGGATGCTTGCAGCACTTATTTCATGGACAGGAATAAAAGTTATGTGGCGCAATACGGCAGATCGCTTCGGTCTGCTCTCTATTATTATTCACTGGAGTATGGCGGTCGCCCTCTACGCGATGTTTGCCCTGGGATTATGGATGACAGGGCTGGGCTATTATGACAGCTGGTACCATACTGCGCCGGACATTCATAAAAGCGTCGGAATAATACTGTTCATCCTGCTGCTGGTGCGCCTGCTCTGGCGCTGGCATTCCCCTGTACCGGCCCCACTTACCAGCTATTCTGTCGCGGTACGCCGTACCGCCCGTGGGGCGCATGCCCTGCTTTATCTGCTGTTGCTTCTGCTGCTTGTTAGCGGCTATCTGATTTCTACTGCTGACGGCAAACCCGTCTCTGTGTTTGGCTGGTTTAGCCTGCCTGTCCTCGCTGCTGGCGGGCCACAGCAGGCAGACCTGGCCGGCACGCTGCATTTATGGCTGGCCTGGAGCCTGGTTCTGCTTTCAGCGCTGCATGCCCTGGGTGCGGTTAAGCATCATATTATCGATCGGGACGCGACGCTCAGGCGCATGCTCGGTTTACGCTCACGTTTACTCTCTCAAAAGGATGTCTCATGATCAGGAAAACATTTCTGGCCGTCAGTGCCGCCGCGCTGTTTGCCACCAGCCTCCACGCCAGCGCCGCAGAGTATAAAATTGATAAAGAGGGGCAGCATGCGTTTGTACAGTTTCGCATTCAGCACCTCGGTTACAGCTGGTTATATGGCACATTCAAAGATTTCGACGGCGGATTCACGTTTGATGAGGCTAATCCGTCTGCCGATAAAGTGACTGTCACGATCGATACCGGAAGTCTGGATACCAACCATGCCGAGCGCGACAAGCACCTGCGCAGCGCGGACTTCCTTAACAGCAGTAAATATCCTCAGGCGACATTTACTTCTACTGAGATTAAAAAAGAGGGCGAGCGTTATAAAGTCACCGGCGATCTGACGCTGAACGGCGTAACAAAACCGGTTACGCTGGATGCGCGCCTGATGGGTGAAGGGAAAGATCCCTGGGGTGGTTACCGGGCAGGTTTTGAAGCCAGCGGTGAAGTGGTCCTGAAAGAGTTTAATATCAGCAAGGATCTTGGCCCTGCTTCACAGAAGGCTGAGCTGATTATCTCTGTAGAGGGAGTACGTCAGTAAGCTGCAAGCCGCCTGAGATGACTCTCTCAGGCGGCGCCTGCCATTATGACTTATCGGGTGCAGGGATAGTCATGGTCATATTCAGCAGACCACGCGATTTGTTAAACACCTTATTGCCGTTTTCGCGTCCGGCACGCCGTGCGCGCTGCTCTTCAGGCGACAGTTTTGCTTCTTCCATGCAGATTGGGCTACAGCAATTCTGGTATTTTTCAGCGCAGGCGGGACACTGAATAAACAGCAGATGGCAGCCATCATTAACACAGTTAGTATGGCTGTCGCACGGTGTACCGCACTGGTGGCAGCTGGAAAGGATATCATCAGAAATACGCTCGCCCATACGCTCATCAAAGACAAAATTTTTGCCTTTGAAACGTACCGGTAATCCCTGCTCGCGCGCACGACGCGTATATTCAATGATGCCGCCTTCAATGTGATAGACATCATCAAAACCGTTATGCTTCATCCAGGCACTCGCTTTTTCACAGCGAATACCGCCGGTGCAGTACATCACAATTTTTTTATCTTTCTTATCCTGCAGCATATCAACCGCCATAGGCAGCTGATCGCGGAAAGTATCCGCAGGCACTTCCAGCGCATTGTCAAAATGGCCCACTTCAAACTCATAGTGGTTACGCATGTCGACAAACACGGCATCAGGATCGTCCAGCATCGCATTCACGTCTGCTGCTTTCAGATAGCTGCCTACATCGCTGGCATCAAAAGTGCCATCGTCGATGCCATCGGCAACAATACGGTCGCGCACTTTCAGGCGCAGCACCCAGAATGATTTACCGTCATCATCCAGTGCAATATTCATGCGCAGATTATTCAGCGCCGGTTCAAAAGCGTACAGCATCGCTTTCATCGCTTCATATTTCCCGGCCGGCACGCTGATCTGCGCGTTAATTCCTTCCCGGGCCACATAGACACGACCAAATACGCTGAGCGCCGTCAGCGCAATATAGAGGCGATCGCGGAACGCCTTAGGATCGTTGATCTGGAAATATTTATAAAAAGAGACTGTCGTACGCGGCTCGGTTTCCGCCAGCATGCGATCTTTCAGCTCTTTATTGGAAACGAGGTTATGTAACACTGGCATGGTGAACACCTGTTAGCAATGAGAGAATTTCAGGGCGCACATGATACCTGAATTCACAGCTGTGCCTAGTCCCCGGACCAAATTGACGGGACGCATTTGTACTGGCTCTCTCTGCTGAACTGTCTGTTATTCCGGCAAACGCCAGCCTGACAGCCGCTGTGAACGCGGTGTGATTACAGTTAACGACAAAAAATGGCATAATTGCGTTATATAACAGAAACCGGACTCTCTGGTACAGAACGCAGGATACTGATTCTTCCATGACCCAACTTCCGCAATTTACCCGTGAACTGCTTCATCCGCGCTACTGGCTCACCTGGCTGGGCATTGGATTTTTATACGTGCTGGTCTTACTTCCCTACCCGCTTTTGTATGCATTTGGCTGCAGTCTGGGACGTATTGCTATGCGTTTTATGAAACGACGCACAGAGGTTGCCCGACGCAATCTGGCGCTCTGCTTTCCTGATATGCCCGCCAGCGACCGCGAGGCGATGGTTAAACACAACTTTGAATCAGTGGGAATGGGGCTGATTGAAACCGGTATGGCCTGGTTCTGGCCCGACTGGCGTATTCGCAAATGGGTTAAGCCGGAAGGACTGGAGAATGTGACGCAGGCGCTGGCAGAAAAGCGCGGAATTCTGCTGATCGGCATGCATTTTCTGACCCTTGAGCTGGGGGCTCGCGTGTTTGGCATGTACAACCCGGGTATTGGTGTTTATCGTCCGAACGATAACCGACTGCTTGACTGGCTGCAGACCTGGGGCCGGATGCGCTCCAATAAAAGTATGCTGGATCGCAAAGATCTCAAAGGCATGATCCGGGCGCTCAAAAATAATGACATCATCTGGTACGCGCCGGATCACGATTACGGCCCGCGCAGCAGCGTGTTTGCGCCTTTCTTTGCCGTCAAAGAGGCCGCCACAACGACCGGAACCCATATGCTGATTCGCCTGGCTAATCCCAGCGTGGTGCCTTTCCTGGCGCGTCGTCTGCCGGACGGACGCGGCTACGAGCTGAAACTGATGCCGGATATTCGCCATCAGTTCTCACTGGAGAGTGAGCTGGATACGGCAACGGTAATGAACCGCGTGGTTGAAGAGACCGTGTTGCTCGCGCCTGAGCAATATATGTGGCTGCACCGCCGCTTTAAAACCCGCCCGGAAGGCCAGCCGTCGCGTTACTGAAGCAGCATAGCGTTCAGGCTATCAGCCCTGTCTCTGATAGCCTGAACCGCACCTGATATGTCCAACAGATCCAGCGTTATATCCGGTTTTGTCTTAAAAGCATTAACTCCGGTTACAGGTCACGTGGCCGAACCGGGCTGCTTTAACGCGCCTTACCAGCCAGGCTCCCGCCCCATCTCTGGTTTCTGCGCCAGACTTATCAATTAAA
Source organism: Pantoea sp. SIMBA_079 (assembly GCF_046940275.1). Taxonomy (NCBI): domain Bacteria; kingdom Pseudomonadati; phylum Pseudomonadota; class Gammaproteobacteria; order Enterobacterales; family Erwiniaceae; genus Pantoea; species Pantoea sp. SIMBA_079. The sequence continues at coordinate 278,859 of NZ_JAWRYR010000004.1, forward strand.
AGAGTGCAATCTGGTCCTGATCATCTATAATTCCAGGCCTAATCCTATTTATTTTTTTCAAAATCGTTTGACTTACTTATCAATGCAGAAAAATTGACTTATTTTACAATGCGTTGTCGATAAAACAGGCTGCTTATTCCATATCATTACTTTAAAAAGATTTTTAATTACTTTATTACACTGGTTCACTCTGCTGATTCCGGTTAATTTCGTTTGCAACAGTTAACCAATTAACTGTTCTCAGAAAAATAAAAAAGATTACACACAGCAAATCTCATGCAGGACAAAATAATATGAACAAAGGTCATTATTATTACGTTACGATCGGTACCGATCAGGAAGGCTATCATCTGCTGCATCGCAAAGAGTGCAAACGGATGCCGCTTAAAGAAGATATGGTGTTTATCGGCACCCTTTATAATCTGAATCAGGCGCTGGCCACCGCGCGTATTAACTTCAAGAAAGTGAAACCGTGTATCAAATGCTGTATTCGTTACTCTGCACCGGTGATGCGCGAAACTGTCCGGCCGGTCCTGCACTTCCCGCAAAAAATGCTCTGATGCGTACGGGCAGGTGATTTTTCCCTCACCTGCCCGTACTGCTCGCCTCCCTGACTGCGTTCTGCAAATTTTCGTCTATCCTTCTGTAAAATCCCCTTTTTACAGTCAAGGAGTCATTGATGGATCTGTTCAGCACCTTAGAAGAAGCAATTGAAGCCGCACGCGAAGAGTTTATGACCAGCCAGCAGGGTGTGTCTGAAGAGGATGTCAACGTCAGCCAGTTTGGTCTGCAGAAATATGTTATGCAGGATGGCGACATCATGTGGCAGGCAGAGTTCTTTGCAAACGAAGATGAACAGGGTGACTGCCTGCCGCTGCTGAGTGGTGAAGCAGCACAGGCGGTATTTGACGGCAATTTTGATGAAATTGAGATGCGTCAGGAGTGGCAGTCTGAAAACACCCTGCACGAGTGGGATGATGGTGAATTTCAGCTGGCACCACAGCGCGATCTCGAAGAGGGCGAAGTGGCCGCAGAAGAGTGGGAAGACGACAACACGGATTCAGATAATCTGGCGTAATCTCACTCATAAGGCCCATGCTGCGCGTCAACCGGCAACAGCAGCGTGTCCACTATCAGCGACAGCGGCAGATCGAGAATGGTGACGATGCGCCACGGGCCGTCGCGGACATCCCACTGCACGCCGGGATAATAGTGGTTGCCGTGCCCCTGTCCGGGCACGGTACGGCTGATGATGCTGCCGCACCCGCTCAGTATCAGCACACTGCCTGAGAGTACGACTGCCAGAACGCTTTTCACATCGCTTATCCTCACTGATTGAACTGCCACTATACCTGCCCTGCCCGGCTTTAGCACCGGCAATAAAAAAGCGGCATGGCTGCCGCTTTTCTTATTTTACTGCTGTTCAGACACGCGGTGGCAGTGCCTGCGGATTCAGCGTCAGCTTCTGATAACTCTCCAGCCACTGATGATACTTATCCGCGTTTTCCCACAGCCGGGTATGCACACGCGCCAGAACCACAGGATCGCTAATCAGCTGCAAACGCTGTTCACGATTCAGTTTTTCCGGTGCATCGCTCAGCGCCTGATCCACGTGCCGATCGCGCGCGTGATCCAGCAGCGTACTCTGTTTATGACGCGACGTGGCCAGCGCGGTCGCCAGCGCATTGAACGCCGGGTTAAACAGCGCATGCATAAAGCCATGCTTCAGCGCCCGCTCGCGGTTGATCTGCAGATAGTGGTCTGTATCAACCAGCTCTTTTGGCGGCTCATACTCTTCCGGGATCAGGAACAGTTTCGCACGCCGGCTTTTCAGCCCCACGGTTGCACGACTCGACATCACTGAAACAAACGGCGACAGGATCAGCGAGAAGACAATCGGTGCCAGCCACCACAGGAAGTTAAGGTCCAGCACGCCCATGCCTGCGGCCCAGACAATGCCAAGCAGCATCTGCGAGCCGTGGCGGCGAAACGCTTCACTCCAGGGAGTGGCATCATCATCACGCTGCGGCGAATTCCAGACCACTTCCCAGCCCAGGAACGCGCTGACCACAAACACGGTGTGGAACAGCATACGCACCGGCGCCAGCAGCACCGAGAACAGCATTTCCAGCATCAGCGAAATGAACAGACGCAGCGCGCCGCCATAAGCCTTAGCTCCTTTGCACCAGATTAGCACCACGCTCAGCAGCTTTGGCAGGAACAGCAGCACCAGCGTGGTGGAAAAGAGCGCAATGGCCAGATCGGGACGCCATTGCGGCCAGACCGGGAAGAGCTGACGAGGTTGCAGGAAGTAGGTCGGCTCCATCAGGGTATGGACCACCTGCAGGGCGGTGGAAAGCGCAAGGAACATAAACCAGAGCGGCGCTGAAAGATAAGACATCACGCCGGTCAGGAAGACGGCACGGTGCACCGGGTGCATACCTTTGACCAGGAACAGACGGAAGTTCATCAGGTTACCGTGACACCAGCGACGGTCGCGCTTCAGCTCATCCAGCAGGTTAGGCGGCAGCTCTTCATAAGAACCCGGCAGATCGTAAGCGATCCAGACGCCCCAGCCGGCACGGCGCATCAGCGCAGCTTCAACAAAGTCATGCGACAGAATTGATCCGGCAAATGAGCCTTCGCCCGGCAGCGGCGCCAGCGCACAGTGCTCAATAAAGGGCTGCACGCGAATAATGGCGTTATGCCCCCAGTAGTGCGATTCGCCCAGCTGCCAGAAGTGCAGCCCTGCGGTAAACAGTGGCCCGTAAACGCGGGTGGCAAACTGCTGGCAGCGCGCATAGAGCGTATCCATACCCGATGCTTTTGGCGAAGACTGGATAATCCCGGCATTCGGGTTCGCTTCCATCATGCGCACAAGACCGGTCAGACACTCACCGCTCATTACGCTGTCAGCATCCAGCACCACCATGTAGCTGTAGTTGCTGCCCCAGCGGCGACAGAAGTCATCGATGTTACCGCTTTTACGCTTCACGCGGCGGCGGCGGCGACGATAAAAAATCTTGCCCGCTCCGCCCACGTCGCGAACCAGCTCCATCCACGCTTTTTGCTCGGCAATCGCAATATCCGCATCGTAGCTGTCGCTGAGAATGTAAACATCAAAATGCTCAGCATTCCCGGTGCGCTTTACCGATTCCCAGGTCGCGCGCAGTCCGGCAAAGACACGCTCCACATCCTCGTTACAGATAGGCATGATAAGCGCGGTACGGTGCGCAGGATCCAGCGGCTCATCACCCGTGGTGGAGTAAGAGATACTGTATTTATCGCGTCCGATCAGCAGCTGCAGGAAGCCCATCAGCGCTGTCCAGAAGCCGGCTGATACCCAGCAGAACAGAATCGCAAACAGAAACAGAATACCGGTTTGCAGAATATAAGGCAGGACCAGCTTAACCGACTCGACCCAGTTCTGCTGAAACTGCCCGACAGGATCGAGCAGGGTCCAGCCCTGATAAGGCAGAATGGTTTTCATATACCAGGTCGCCACCACGGTCTGCGCGATGGTCAGGATCAGCAGCGTATAGCGGCGCATTGAACCGACATGACGCCACTTATCCTCAGCGCGCTGCTCTTCCGCCGTGGCGTAACGCGGGTGCGTTTTCTGCCCGCGCAGAGAGTTCCATGCGCGCGCCAGCGGATTGGTACGCCAGGCTTCCGGGAACATCAGCGAGCGCTTAACCGGCGGCATCGCTTTTAACGTCGTGCGATCGAGATAATCTTTACTGAACTGCTGGCCATCCGCAACCGCATCCGGCCACGTCATCGCTATGCGTGATGAAACGGACTTCAGCGGTGCGTCGTCAGGCCGGTCGCTGGCGGCATTATCCTGCCCCAGCACTGTGTGAATAGCGTGGAAAGCGGGCGCATTTTGCAGCGATGTGCTGAGTCGCGCGCGACCTGCCGCATCAAGCGGCAGCGCCTCCACATAAGATTGAGGTAAAAAAGTCGATTTATTCATTGGCAGGTAACTGATAGCTCCAGGTTTCCGTCAATGTCTTGTCACCGCTTACCAGCGCGGCGCGCATTTCGGTTGATTGCTTGCTGTCTTTCACGCGCAGACGCAGCACCAGACGCCAGCCTTTGGTCACCGGATTGTAGCGTACGCTCTGCTCAACCACTTCGGCGTTATCACCAACGCTGACCTGCGGCGCGACCTGCGTATCCTCCGGCAGCATGCTCATCGCTTTACCGGTGAAATCAACGGTAAAGGCGATAGAACCGTCAGGCTGGCGAACCAGATTAGACTGTTTCACATCACCCGCAGAACGCAGAGTATCTTTAACCCAGGCAACGTCATCCTGGTGCAGCTGGTTTTCATCACGGGTGAAGTGCAGACGATAGTTGAAATGCATCTCTTTGCCCGCGTCAGGCAGTTTTTCTGGTGTCCAGAAGGCAACGATGTTGTCATTGGTCTCATCTGCGGTCGGGATCTCAACCAGCTCAACGCGACCTTTACCCCAGTCACCCTGCGGTTCAACCCAGGCGCTTGGGCGCATGTCATAGCGATCGTCCAGATCCTGGTAGTGGCTGAAATCGCGTCCGCGCTGCAGCAGACCAAAACCTTTCGGGTTTTCAATGGTAAACGTGCTGACCGCCAGATGACGTGGATTGTTCAGCGGACGCCAGATCCACTCGCCGTTTCCGGCGTGAATCGAGAGACCACTGGAGTCGTGCAGCTCCTGACGGAAGTTGCTGACCGGGGAAGGCTGATTCGCACCAAACAGGAACATACTGGTCAGCGGTGCCACGCCCAGTTTACCCACGTTGTCGCGCAGATAGACTTTAGACTGCACATCGACCACCGAGGCTTTGCCTGGTTTCAGTACAAAACGGTACGCGCCCGCAGCGCGAGGTGAATCAAGCAGTGCGTAAATGACCAGCTGCTTCGCCTGAGGTTTCGGGCGTTCGATCCAGAACTCTTTAAAGCGCGGGAACTCTTCGCCAGAGGGCAGCGCGGTGTCAATCGCCAGACCGCGCGCTGAAAGACCATATACCTGGTCTTGCCCGATTACGCGGAAGTAGCTGGCACCAAGGAAGCTGCTGATCTCATCCTGCTTGCCTTTGTTATTCAGCGGATAGAGCACCTTGAATCCGGCAAAGCCGAGATTTTTTACTGCGTCAGCGTCATGTTTGACGTTGCCGAAATTGAAATAGGCCGGATCGTATTTGATTTCACGCACCGAGGAGGCAGTGACTTCATTGATCTTCACCGGTGTGTCGAAATACATCCCCTGATGGTAAAACTCGAGCTTAAACGGCGTACGCAGTTTGCCCCAGTATGCCTTGTCGTGGTTAAACTGGATCTGCTGATAATCCGCAAATTTCATTTCACGAAATTGAGAGGGTAAATTACTTTTTGGCGCTTCAAAACCTTTGTCTGCCAGTGCCTTAGCCTGTTTTGCCACATCATCAATGTTAAACGCCCAGCTATTATTTGCGTACAGCGCCAGCAGTACTGCTGCGCTGGTCCAGCGCATCTTCACCAGCCCGCTATTATTTTTCACTTTATTTAGCACATCCCCCCCCTTTCGTGTGCTCAGATCAAACCCACTCATCTTAATGGATTATTCGGTTTTCCGACAGCTTATGTAAAACATTGTTCCGCGCAGCGCCAAGCCTCCAGAGCACTTTTCGGAATATTAAACCCGGCGGTTTAAGAAACAGAATCAACTGATAGTATAGGCTGTTAACCGGCAACAGAATGTTCTGCTGCACGATCTGGTTTCAGGGTGAAACCAGCCTGTATAGGATGAACCGGAAGCTTATGAGCGCTGTAAAACCTGAACGCGAATATTTTCTCGACTCGATTCGAGCTTACCTGATGCTACTGGGGGTGCCGTTTCACGTCTCGCTGATCTACTCGACACAGCGCTGGTCCGTAAACAGTCAGGATGCCACGCTGTGGCTGACCCTTTTCAACGATTTCATCCATGCATTTCGCATGCAGGTGTTTTTTGTTATCTCCGGCTATTTTTCCTACATGCTTTACCTGCGCTATCAGCCGGCTCGCTGGCTCAGGGTCAGGCTGGAACGCGTGGGTATTCCGCTGCTCGCGGCTGTGCCGCTGATTACGCTGCCGCAGTTCTTCTTACTGAAATATCTCACTCATAAACTTGATGGCTGGGATCGCTTTTCAGCGTATGACAAATATAACGCCCTGGTATGGGATCTGATCTCGCACCTCTGGTTTCTGCTGGTGCTGGTGATCCTGACGGCGCTGGGGATGCTGACGTTTCGCTGGCTGCACAACCAGCGAAGCACGCGTGACTATCAGCAGACCGGCTGGGGCAGCGTGACGCTGGCACTGCTGGGCTATGCGTTACTGTGGTGCGTACTGCGCCGCACGCTGCTGCTGCTGACGCCGGGCATCATGATGGATGGACTCTTTACTATTGCGGTCATGCAGACGCTGACGTATCTGCCGTTCTTTATGCTGGGCGCGCTGAGCTGGAAACATCCGCCGCTGAAGGCGCTGTTTGTGCGGTTCAACCCGCTGGTCTGCTTTGGCACCGTGCCGGTCTTTATCGCCTATTACCTGAACCAGCGTTATGGCAACGGCGACGGCTGGCTTTATGAGACCGATATGCTGCTCTCAACGCTGATGGGCGTATGCATGCTGAATGTCTGCTATAGCGTCGGGCACCGCCTGCTGAACAGCCACTCTCCCCGCATCGTTTATCTGGTAAACGCCTCGTTGTTTATCTATCTCGTCCATCATCCGCTTACCATTCTGTATGGGATATATGTGACGCCACACATCAGCAATAATACGCTGGGTTTCTTTGCCGGGCTGATAACGGTATTTGCGGCAGCCTTTGCGCTGTATGAAATCCACCTGCGTATTCCGCTGCTGCGCTTTCTGTTTTCCGGTAAAAAAGCCGCGCAGAAAGGATGATGCTGCACCGGCGGCGCGTCTCAGCGCGTCGCTACAGCAGCCACTCTACCGGCAGCCGCCACACCAGCCGCACCAGCAGTCGCTGCAGCAGCGTCGACTGCGGTTCATGTTTATGTACCACTTCTGCGCCCTGCTCATCCTGTTCTATCCAGTTAACGCGGCCCCACTTGTCCAGCCGCAGCGTCCAGGCACGATGTTGCATGCCGCGACTGAAGCGCTGATGCGTCTGGCGCGCCAGGGTTTCGCTCTCAATCACCAGTCCCATTTCGGTGTTGAGTACCGCTGAGCGGGGATCAAAATTAAAAGAGCCCACAAACACTTTGCGTTGATCAACGGTGAACGTTTTCGCATGCAGGCTGGAGCCAGAGTTACCCGTCAGTCCGCGATCGTGCGGCGGGTCGCCGGCGTGTGCCTGAGGTTTCAGCTCATACAGCGCAATACCATGGCGCAGCAGCTTTTTTCGCCAGCGTGCATATCCGGCATGCACCACGGTGACATCATTAGCGGCCAGTGAGTTTGTCAGCACGGCGATACGTACGCCGCGCCGGCGTAGTGACAATAGCTGTGCGACTCCGGCGCGGGTCGGTACAAAATAGGCTGAGATAATATCGAACTGCTGCTGCGGCGTGCCAATTACCTCCAGCATCCGCTGCGGCAGCAGGCTGCTACGCCTGGCTTTGCCCAGCCCTTTTCGCGGGTCGTCGCTTAGCAGGCGTGCCTGTGCCCAGGTCATCTCCAGCGCGCCCTGCTCCAGCTGGCTGACAAAGGTAGAGTGGTCAAGGCGTGCCAGATAACGCTGCACTGCCTCACTCTGCTGCCATTCCGGCGGCAGGCGCACCGCTTCGGCCTCATCGCTGCGTACGTCCACTACGCTGCGTAACGGCGATACCGCCTGACTATGCCAGTAGCGCTCAAAATCCGCTGTGACCTCATCGACAACCGGCCCGATGGCCAGCACGTCGAGGTCGGTAAACAGCGGCTCATTGCCGGTGCCAAAGTATTCATCACCAACGTTGCGCCCTCCCACCAGCGTTGCGGCGCCATCAACCGTGAGACTTTTGTTGTGCATACGGCGATTCAGGCGGGCGAAGTCAGTCAGGTAGCCCAGCGCACGGAGCGTGCGGAAGGAAAACGGGTTAAACAGCCTTACTGCAATATTCGGATGACGATCCAGTTCCGCCAGCGTGTTATCCAGCCCTGGCGTATTATTATCATCCAGCAGTAAGCGCACCCTGATGCCGCGTCCGGCAGCATCCAGCAGCGCGCTGAACAGCAGGCGGCCGGACATGTCGTTATGCCAGATGTAATACTGCACATCGATAGTGTGTCGCGCCATGCTCATCAGCAGGTAACGCGCTGCAAACGCGTCCAATCCATCGTTAAGCGGATGGATGCCGCTCAGACCGGGATGCTGTGCGCACTGCTGCGCCACGCTTTGCCGTAACTCACCGCCCGCGGCCAACTGGCCGGGCAGCGCTGCTGCTTCGCTCATACTGGATCCCTGAATACGTAATCACGCTTACTATTAGCATTGTCGCTGTGGCAGGCAACCTGCACGGCTGATCGGCAGAGCCGGCTGCTAATTTAGTCTAGACTTAGCCCGTGGTTCTGCATCAGGCGTTTACCTGAGGAGTGAAATATGACCGCGTTACTGCCTCGTTATCAACCCCGGCTTTTTCGCAGTTTTTTTCAGGGCAGCTTTCCCTGCTCTACCGCCTGCCGCAGCGGTGGCCGCCGTCTGGATATGGTTGTCAGTAGCGGACACGATATGCTGCTGGACAAAGACTACGCCGCGCTGGCGCGGGAAGGCCTGCACACGGCACGTGATGGTGCGCGCTGGCATCTGATTGAAGCCACGCCTGGCCAGTACGACTGGCGCTCCTTTCTGCCGATGATCCACGCGGCCGCACGCCATAATATGCAGATTATCTGGGAACTGGCTCACTTTGGTTATCCGGCACATCTCGATATCTGGAAACCGGCGTTTGTTGAACACTTTGCCCGCTATGCACGCGCTATGGCACAGCTGATGCGCGATGAGGGCGTAGAGCAGCCTTTTTTTACCCCGATCAATCAAATCTCATTCTGGGCCTGGGCCGGTGCGGATGTTTCATGGCTCGATCCTTATGCCAGCGAGCGCGGACGCGATCTGAAGCGTCAGCTGGTGCGCGCCTCTCTGGCGGCCATGCACGCGATCCGCGACGTCTATCCTGAAGCACGCTTTGTGCTGACCGATCCGCTGGTACAAATCGCCGCAGATGCGGGTAAGCCAGAGAGTGCAGAGCATGCTGCCCGACAGCATGAGATGCAGTTTGAAGCGTGGGACTGGCTGGCAGGACGCGCTGAACCCGGACTCGGCGGACAGACGGACTTTCTCGATATACTGGGCCTGAACTACTATCCCGACAATCACTGGTTCTGGTCAGGTGATACTCTGCCCCCCGACCATCCGCAGCGTCAGCCTCTGCATCAGCTGCTGCTGGCGTGCTGGCAGCGTTATCAGCGTCCGCTGCTGCTGGCGGAAACGGGGGCTGAAGGCGAGGCGCGTGCGCCCTGGCTGCGGCACGTCAGTGCTGAAGCGCGGCTGGCACTGGCGCAGGGCGTTGCGCTGGAGGGAATTTCACTCTATCCCGTGGTGGAGTATCCGGCCTGGGCAGATGATCGCCGTTCGCCCGGCGCCCTGTTCGGGCTTGGCGATCCCAACGGTAACCGCACTCTCCATGAGGGACTGGCACTGGAGTTGCGCAGTCAGCAAATCAAATGGCAGCGTCAGGAGTGCTGAGCACGATGAGGCCCCGGCGCACAGGTTTTTGCGTCCTGCAGCGGGTCGACAGGGCGGCGTACATCGGTAAGCCAGGCCATGGTAACCAGAAAGATCACGCCAATCAGACAGGCGCAGAGTAAGCCGATAATAGCGATCAGTTTATCGTCGCGGGCGTCCATTTAGCACTCCTTGCGGGCGTTGCAGCTGCATTGCAGGCGTTAGCTCATCCACAGAGTGAGCATCAGGACGAAGATTATAAGCGTTACCGAAGTGACCGCAAGAACCACAATGGCGAAGTGGGCATCGTCAAGCGGCTGACGATGAGACTCGTCGTGATCGTCAGGTGGAGCCGGCAAACTCATGGAAACTCAATAGCATAAGCAGGATAAAGGCGGAATTGCGCATTGAGTGTAATGGAAAGTGATAAAGATTTCACGACTATTTCCCCGCGAAACAGATACCGTGCGTGACTTTATCACTCTCCCGTTACTGCTAAAATCCCGCCTCAGGCAGCGTGCCAGCCGCCACCCAGCGCCCGATAGAGATCGATCTGTGCCTGCAGCAGATTGTTTTTCACTGAAACAATATTCAGTTGCGTGGTAAACAGCGTACGCTGCGCATCAAGCTCATCAAGATAAGAGGCATAACCATTCTGATAACGATTACGGGCAATCCGATACGCTTCCGCCACAAACTCCTCCTGTTTTTGCAGTTCTGCCAGCTGTTCCTGATTACGGCGAATCGCATCCAGCGCGTCATCTGTTTCTGAGAAAGCGTTACGAACCGTTTTTTCATAGCTGTAGAGCGCCTGATTACGCGTCGCCATCTGCACATCAACCTGTGCCGTCAGCGCTTCGCGATTAAGCAAAGGCGCAAGGATGCTGCCACCCAGACTCCAGAGACGAAACGGATTATCCAGTAATGTATGCAGCTCACTGCTCTGCAGCGTGCCGCTGGCGGTGAGGTTAAGTGAAGGCAGCAGTCTGGCGCGTGCGGACGCCAGAGAGGCATCTGCCGCCAGCAGCGCACGCTGCGCCTGAATGATATCGGGACGCCGGTTCAGCAGCTGCGAGGGCAGCAGCGCGGGCAGCTTATGCGGCCGGATGTTATCAAAGCGATGACTGCGTGCGATCTCACGCGGGTTCATGCCCGCCAGGACGCTTAATGCGTTCTCCTGCTGTGCAATCTGATGCTGCAGCTGCGGAATTTGCGCGCTGGCCGTCTGGTACTCTGACTCCGCCTGCATCCACTCCAGTCGTGACGTGTAGCCGGTTTCAAACTGGCGTCGGGCAAGCTGGCGGGAGTTTTCGCGGGTTGCCAGCGTCGCCTGAGTCACGCGCAGCTGCTCATCCAGGGCGGCGAGCGTGACATAACCTGATGCCACTGAGCTGGCCACCGTAAGCTCAGCCGCCGCCGCCGCCGCGCGCTGCGCCTCCAGCGTAGCCGCCGCCGCGCGTATGCTGTTACTGCGGCTGCCCCAAAGATCGACCTCATAATTAGCCTGAAGCAACCCCTGAAATATGGCGCTTTCATTAGGCTGGCCGGTTGCTGCCGAGAGCGAACGCTGTCGGCTGGCGGCCACCCCGGCCGAGATCACCGGAAAGTTATCGCCCTGCGCCGCGCGCACCTGTGCCCGATACTGATCGACACGCGACCGGGCAAGAAGAATATCGCTGTTATGTTCCAGCGCCTGACTGACCAGACGATTCAGATCGCTGTCGCCAAAAGTACGCCACCACGCGGCTTCCGGGGGTGCCTGTGGCCCGGTCCGATCACGCCACTGCGCCGGGATCGGAAGCGATGCCGGGGCTTTTTCCACTTCAGTAGCACAACCGCTGAGCAGCAGTAGCGCAAGTGAGAGAGTTAACAGCGGCTTCACGGCGTCTCCTTCACCGGTTCTGCGGCAGTATCGATGCTGACCTCCACTGACATGCCCGGGCGCAGCAGCTGCTGCTCCTCTGCATCAATGCTGATCCGTACCGGAATACGTTGCGCAATCTTCACAAAGTTTCCGGTGGCGTTGTCAGGTGAGATGGCGCTGAATTCTGAGCCAGCCGCAGGGGAAATGAACTCCACCCTGCCGCTGAAGCGCCGGCCATTAAGCGCATCGACGCTAAACGTCACCGGTAAGCCCGGGCGAATATGCGCCAGCTGCGTCTCTTTAAAATTGGCAATCACCCACTTTTTATCCGGCACCACCGAGGTGAGACGCGTACCGGCGGTAACATAGGTTCCTTTGCGCACAGAGAGCTGTCCCAGCTGACCGCTGTCAGGCGCCACAATGCGGGTGTTGGCAAGGTCGATATTCGCCAGCTCCAGCGCCGCGCGGGCGTTAGTCACATCCGCTTCAAGCGAAGCACGATTCACCACCACCGTTTGCAGATTCTGTTGCGCCACGGCAACCTGCGCTTCGGCCTGTCGCATCTGCGCCTGCGCCTGCGCATCAGCTGCACGTGAGGCGTCACGCTCGCGCACCGAAAGCGACCCATCCGACGCCAGATTTTCTACCCGTTTTAAGTCAAGCCCGCTTTTCTGCCGCTGTGCCCGGGCATTTTCCAGCGCGGCTTTGTTACTGAGAATGGTCGCTTCAGCACTTTTCCGCTGCTGCTGATTATTCTTCAGTGCCGCCACTTTCATCTCCAGCTGCGCCTGTGCCTGATGCACACGCTGACGATAAATACGATCGTCAATGGTCATCAGTAGCTCACCCCGGCTCACCGGCTGCAGATCCACGACCTCAACACCGGTCAGATAGCCGCTGACCTGCGGACTGATAAAGGTGATCTGGCCGCGTACATAAGCGTTTTCGGTGGTCTGCACGCTGCTGGTAAACGGCCAGAGCTGCCACGCATAAAGAATTACCAGCACACCCACAATCACAATGCCCGCGCCGGCAGCGATAGAAAGCGTGCGGCGGCGATGCGTGCGTTCGCGCTCAGCTACCTGCAGATCATCCTGTTGACTCATCTTTTCTCCGTTTAGTTCGCTGAGGGCGCAGTCTGACGCGGCTCATCCTGATGATTTTTCGCCTGCCGCCACGCGAGATAACGCTGACGCGACAGCCGCCATAATACCCACAGCAGCGTGCACATCGCCAGGGCTGCCGTGAGCAGATAAGTGTCATTATAGGCAAGGACATTCGCCTGCAGCGTGGCGACTGTCTGTAGCTGGCTGCTGCTCTGGGCACTCAGCAGTACGCTGTCTGTCAGCTGGCTGTTAAACAGCGCCCGGTACTGATCCAGCCGTTCGGTAACGTTAGGATCAAGCTGCGAGAGTCTGTCGGCCAGTAAGCTGGAATGGTACTTCTCCCGCCAGGTCTGAAAGGTTCCGAGGATGGCTGACCCGATCAGCCCGCCCAGATTCTGGCTCATACCAAAGAGTACAACAAAGCTGACCAGGTTTTTCGGCTGTGTCACCACGCTGCCTATCCCCAGCAGCATAGCTGGCGCAAGGAAAAAGGCGCTGCTGAAGCCCAGCAGAAACTGACTAAAATAGAGATTGTGCGCGCGCGTCAGCGGATTTGACTGCGCATCCATCAGCGAGGCCACAATCATAATGGCCAGTGAGGTCACAATGGGCCAGTTAAGCTGACCAGGCTTAATAGTCAGCGCACTGGCGATAATGCCGCAGATGACGCCGGCGATAATGGCCAGCGCCAGGCCGTGCAGCTGATCGTTGAGTAGCCCCAGCTGTTGCAAAAAGCCGATCGCGCCGGTGTTCTGCTCAGCCAGTACGATACGGATCATGATCATGGCGATACCCAGCCGGACAATCATGCCGCTGCTCAGCCAGCGGGTGTTGATAAGCGGGTTGGTCCGGTTATGCTCCAGTACCACAGCTGAAACAATCAGCACCAGCGCCAGCGCCAGACAGACGCCCAGCCAGGGCGTAGTAAACCACCACTCAATACGCCCCAGTGACAGCACGCCACACAGCAGCGCCATACCGGGTGCCAGCAGCAGAAACGTCACAAAATCGAGTTTTTCAAACGCTTTAATGCGGTCACCCGGGGGCAGTCTCACCACCAGCACGCAGCCAAGCGCAATCAGCGCCAGCCCGAGTTCAAACAGATAGAGCCCGCGCCACTCCTCCAGCTGCAGTAGCTCAGTAGAAAAAAGCCGCGCCAGCGGGATCGCCAGCTGCGAAGCGGTAATGCCAATCACCAGCGCCTTGAGCCGGTGCTTTGCCGGCCACGCCTGTACCTGATAGTAGATGCCCAGCGAGCTGAGCGCGGCGGCGACCATTCCGTGTGCGGTGCGCACAATAATTGCGGAGCTGAGATCGTTGGCAAACAGATGAAAAAACGCCACGATGACATACAGCACCAGAAACGCTTCAGTAAACAGCCGCAGACCAAACTGCTGGCGAAATTTCACCAGCAGCAGGTTGATCGATATATTTCCCATCACGTATACCGCCGGCAGCCAGGCAATTTCGTTGCTATACGCGGCAAACGTGCCCTGCAGATTTGTCAGATTCGCCGTAACCAGCGCGTTACTCAGCGCGCCGGTCAGCGTAATCAGCAAGCCGATCAGACCAAACGCGACGCGTTTGCCTGGTGAATGCAACGGCGTGGAGGGTGAGCCCGGCAGCATCGGCTTTTCATGCGGCAGCCACTCCCGCTGCGCGTAAGGATTACGCCTGGCCATACTCAGGCACTACCCAGACGGTTAAGCAACTGCTGCAGTACCGTTTCCGTCACAGCCAGCGCAGCGGGATCGATATCAGCCAGCAGCTGACTGCGCAGGGCATCTGCCTGCGCTTTGACCTGGGTAAACGCCTGTTCGCCCTGCGTGGTAAGCACCAGCAGACGCTTACGCCGATCTTCCGGCGTTTGCAGACGAGCCAGCAGCTGCTGCTTCACAAGCCGATCCACCAGCGGCACTACGCTCGCATCCTCCAGACCCAGCTGCTGCGCCAGCGCTTTCTGCGTCAGCGGCTGGCTGGCGGTAGCGACGCTGGCAATGGCCATCCAGCTGCTCATACTCAAATCATTCTCTTTCAGCCGGCGATCGACCGCCAGCCGCCATGCATGAGCCGTCTGATGTAAAAGCCGGGAAAAAGGCTGCGGATAGTCAACCAAACTTAGCCACCTAATGGTTAGATACCTAACTAAAAGAAGGCGTAATTATAATCCACGCAGATATAAAAAGGAAAAGGTTGTATCGATTTGAGATAAAAACCTGTACATGTCAGACCACAGCCTGCGGAGAGCGCAGCTAAAAGCCTAATATCGCACAAAATGCTTAAGAAATTAGTTGTACAAAAACGCTGTTTTTGTATAACTTTAGCGCCATGAATCGGCTGACGATTCAGTAACGAATGATGCTTTTGCGTCGCCTCTGCAGGTGTTTTTTGGATTTCCACCTGCAGAGGTTATTTTTTTACCCTGCCGCTGTCTCTCTTTCGCTGGCCTGGGCCATCAATGCCCGGTAACATTCACACGTCACACACCCTGTTTTCCAGCTGCATCGCTGCTGCATACGCCTTATAACTTAGAGTCCACACACGTTATGAATTCACAAACCGATCGCACCACAGCTGACGCTGGCGATTTAACGGTCGCCCGCGTTTTGCGTTCGCCGGCCCTGCTCACCCGCGAGTGTCTGGCCGGGGTTATCACTGCCCTGGCGCTCATTCCTGAAGTTATCTCTTTCTCTGTTATTGCGGGCGTTGATCCCAAAGTCAGTCTGATCGCTTCGGTCGTACTCTGTCTGACGCTTTCACTGCTGGGTGGACGCCCGGCGATGGTGACCGCGGCGGCGGGTTCAGTGGCGCTGGTTATCGGCCCGATGGTCCACGCGCACGGTGTGGCCTATATTCTGCCTGCCGTCATTCTGGCAGGCATTATTCAGATTCTGTTTGGCGTTACCGGCCTTTCGCGCATGATGCGTTATATCCCGCGCTCGGTGATGCTGGGCTTTGTAAACGCGCTGGGCGTACTGATTTTCTTTGCACAGGTACCGCACGTCTGGGGCCACTCTCCGCTGGTCTGGGGCCTGTTTGCCGCCACGCTGGCCATTGTGCTGCTGCTGCCGCGCGTGCTGAAAAGTGTTCCGTCGCCGCTGGTTGCTATTGTCGTGGTGACCGCCGTTGCCCTGCTGCTCGGTTATCGCGTACCCAGCGTGGGCGATGAAGGTCCGATGAGCGCCGGGCTGCCCGGCTTTACCGAACTGCTGGTGCCACTGAACCTGCAGACGCTGCAGATCGTCTGGCCTGCCGCGCTTTCCGTCGCATTTGTCGGCCTGATGGAGTCGCTGCTGACGGCAAAGCTGGTGGATGATCTTACCGATACTCCGTCAGGCAAACGGCGGGAATCCTGGGCACTGGGTATTGGCAATATTCTCGCTGGTTTTTATGGCGGTATTGCGGGCTGCGCCATGATCGGTCAGACGATTGTTAACGTTGAACTGGGTCGCGCACGCACCCGGATTTCAACCGTAGCGGCTGCACTGGTACTGCTGTTGCTGGTCACTGGCCTGAGCCATATCATGGCGCAGATCCCGATGGTGGTTCTGGCAGGTATTATGATGGTGGTGGCGGTTAAAACCGTTAACTGGCACAGCCTGCAACCCGCAACGCTGAAACGGATGCCGTGGTCAGAAACGCTGGTCATGGTGGTGACCGTTGCGATCACCGTCTGGACCAGCAACCTGGCGATTGGCGTACTGCTTGGCGTGATCCTTGCCATGATGCTGTTTGCCCGGCGTATCGCCCATGTTATCCATGCCGAGCGCACGCTCAGCCCGGACGGGGATCGGGTTCACTACACCGTACGCGGTCCGCTGTTTTTCGCCAGCAGTAATGACCTGTTCGAGCACTTTGATTATGGCCACGATCCGAGCCAGGTCACTATCGACCTGACTCACGCCCAGATTTGGGACGCCTCCAGCGTTGCCGCACTGGATGCTATCGAATACCGTTATCAGCGTCACGGAGCCACCGTGACCTTTACCGGTCTGGATAACCGCAGCAGTGATTTTCGCGATCGTCTGAGCGGTAATCTCGGTTAACCCGCCTGCCAGCAGGGCGCCCTCTGCGCGCCCTGCCCGTCCGGAATCCTAAAACTCCCCCGTTTCGCTTGCAAGTTAGCCTTTCAGCGGCTTTGCTTAACGGCGCAACGCGCTGAATGGCAAGCGTATAAAAGCAGTTTATTAAGGGGATTGTATGTCGTGGATTATAAAAGCAGGTCTGGTAGCGGTTACGCTTCTTTCACTGGCAGGCTGCATGCAGCACAGTGATGCCGTGGGTGCCGACGGTCGTCCGCACGCGCCAAGTAATCAGCCGGTGCCAGGCGCCAGCGAAGGGGAAGGCCCGGTCGGCCAGCCGCAGGGATAATGCCCGCTACCCGGCTGCGCCGGGTAGTTATTGCCTGACCGGGATGTTGAAGTATGGATACAAGCGGCAGTGAATCCTTACCTTTGCAAAAATATTTCTCTTTAAAAAAGCAATCGACATCCTGCCTTTGCCGACATTCCCGGTATGAAGTCACGGTTATTAGCCAGATTTACTCTTTGCCGACTTTATCATGAGCAGACCGCACCATGGCTATTCGTTGATGCTGTCTCTCACTTCTCCCCGCCGAAGGCAGGTCCGGGAGTCCGGGAGTCTGGTTAATATCCGCGAGGCGTTCTTCCATAACTTCCTGCGTTAGTCGTCCTAATAATCTATCTACCTCTGTCTCATCCGGTCGTGTTACGGATAAATTTTTCTCTATGAGGCTTGCTACCTGATTAAACAGACGTTGCTCTTCAGCCGCCAGCTTTTCCGTGACCCGCTCCATGTCAGTCAGGCGCTGTTTTAGCTCACTATCAGGAAGATTTTTCTGCAGTGCCTGGGTAAAAGCCGTTATAGCAGCATCAGCTTCATTTCTTAACCGCTCTGCCGTACTGATAACCGGCCTCAGGTTAGCCGCTGGCACGCTCATACTGCGTGTTGAAGTCGTCCCGGATTGGACTGCCAGCGCTTTCAGCATCGCTTGCATTTTCTTTCCTGTCTCTTCTCTTTTACTGTTATAAGCACGCATGCGAGCATGATAATACTGGCTGAAACGAGCGTTGATTTCGCTTCTCTCTCGGGCATGCCTGGCCCTGAGATCCTGCCCCCCTGCAACCATATCAGCAACGTGGTGCTCAAGGCTGTTCCACGCATCACGGTCCGCTTCCCTGCGTTTTGCCTGATCTATTGCTGCCTTGTGTGCCAGCCTTTCTCTGTCCTGTTGAATATTCTTGTCGCGCCGGAGAACATGTCCGGTCAGCTTCTCTTCTGCCTGTATAAAACCTTCAGGGGTAGTCAGCTGAGCCAATTTACCTCTGATGCGCTCTACTTCAGGCGATTGCGCTACAGACGATCCGGGTTTCCATGCAGTGCCGATTTCAGGCTCCCGCTCCAGTTCTGCAGATAATGCGCGAGCAGCCCGTTGAGTCTCCGTATCCTTTCCTGCAACGCTCAGGGTCCGGATTAATCCATCATTCCAGGAGTGCATATTTATCTGCCCACGTTTTTCCAGCAAATATTGCTTTAGCGGGTCGAGCAGTGAGGTTTGGGTTACTTCGTTTGCCAGGCTTGCTTCGCCAGCAATAGTCTCGTTTAAAGTCTCATAATAATCTGCAGCGAGGGCCTGGCTAAAATCATTACTCATTTGCGGATAGCTGGCAGAGGAAATATCCTTATCTAAAATAGTCTTAAGTATCTCTTTACCCGGATGGTGCGCCACTTCAGCCAGCGGCAGACCTAATTTAAGCAGGGCATTGAATTCGTGCTGCCGATCGTGGTCCGGCATTCCGTGCTGATATTTCAGCGTTGCCAGGGATCTGATTGGGCGTAATTTCTTTATTTCAGGTGGGGCGATTTTTGAAGAGGATTTATCCGGCGCTGAAGCGAGAACAGCATAGCTGGCCGGCCGTGCATCGGACCAGGCTTTTTTCAGCTGGGAAGCAGTGACAGCAACGCCAGCCTCTTTTAAATGCTGTAAAACCTCTTTTTCACTGCTGCGCGAGGGTAAATCAGTTTCCTTTAGCCAGGCGCTCAGTGCTGAGCGCGTTACCGCCCCACCGCTGCTGGTTGCCAGCGAGGCTAAGGGCGTGGATCTTTCCGGCATGACGGTTTCAGCGTTTTCAGCGTTTTCAGCGGATCTTGCGAATGCTGACGCATCGGGACAATGATTACCAATGACTCTGAAGTTGCTTTCGTTTACGTACTCAACGCTATTTTTACTGACCAGGATATGGGAAGACTGTATGTCTGAGGTATCAACCATCTGGATTGGCGTATCGGGAAACATCTTTGCTATGATTTTTTTTAATTTTGAGCGGGTATTTAACTCTTTATCAAATGCATTGTTCTTATAGACAGAAAATGGAGAAGCGACAACAATCTCAACGGGTGTATCCGGGCTAAACGCTTTTATTTCCTGCAGTATATCTTTAAGAGCTTTCTTGTCTGACGCTATTGTTAAATGTGTTCCTGCTAAAAAGTTCTCGTGTCTGAATGTGATAGTAAGGCAGCTGCTGACTCCCGGATAGCAGATATGATCGCGGGCTATACCGGTTTTATCTTCTCTAAGTACCATGGCTGTTGCAACAGGCTTTTTGTCGCGGGCCAAAGCATTCGTAGCAATCGGTTGCCCTGCTTCACCCGCAGCCGAAGCCGAAGCCGAAGCCGAAGCCGAAGCCGAAGCCGAAGCCAGTTTGTACGGCGGTAATTCGCCATACTGATAGCCATGAGGCTTGCCAATATAAAAAAATTCATACTCTTTGTTGTTGAGCTGATCAAGCGCAGAAAGCAGCGTCAGCTTGTCTATTTTTCCTGTTTTCAGCAATCGTCCACCATGCTGAAGAATCAGTTGTGGCACAGAGATAAACTCTTTTTTATCCGCCTCATTATCAGCATCAACTTTTAGGAGTACTTTCCCTTCTGCCATGAATTTTTTGGCTTTTTTCTCATGACTACTGAAAGATAATATGGCTCCCTGACTGCCGTGACCGGCGGTATGCTTAAACAGCTTTGCCAGATAATCATCTAAATTTTCCTCCTCATTTTCCTGCGTGTTGCGGGTTACCCCTGCGATCGTTACAGTATGAGGATCCGCATAGTGGGAACGATACAGAAAACCATCTTTTATAGCGTAGTCGGCGTCTCTTAATTTCTGTTCAGAATCAAAACAGATATCATTTTTATTGAAAATATTGCTTAGCATCGTTCCCGTCTGGTTCTTTTTCAGCGTTGCCGCCAGCGCTATGTGCTCTATTACATAGGGATCGTTAAAAAAAAACGAGTCCAGAGATATATAGTCCTCTGATGTATTAGCATCTGCCTGAGGCCGAGCAACAGGAACAGACTGCGCCGATGCTGTATTAATAGTAAACATAGTAATATCTCCATATTTTTACTGACTTCTCTCCGGAATCCCTTCAGGCAGCAACCACATGTTAAAGCGCAGACCCTGGTGTAAACACCCTGCATAAATAAGGTTTATATGTAGTAAGGTGTATGGCTGGTTGACCCGAAATCAACAATTCAGTAACAAAGTATAGATGTTGCTTTTGAAGAACAGCTTTCATAAATCGACCATTGATGTTGCCATGCAGCGCTGCCATCGCCTGCTCCAGGCTTTATCAATTCACTGCAGAAAAAATATGAATCATGTCATCTGAACAGGTTTAGTTTTGCATTGAACGATAAAAACCGCCTGAGTGCGGTTACGGCATTGCTTATAGTGCTTTTTTGATTCGATTTTTGTGTGGTGCCCGGGGCGGGAACTGAACCCGCACACCCTTAAACCAAAGAATTATATAAATTTTAAAGACCCTTGAAATTATGCAGTCACGGTAATTTAAAGAGTTACAGACGGTAAAAAATGGATTTACCTGAATTTTCCCGTCTGCTCATGGTTACAGAAAACCGACATGCCAACGCTTAAAAAGAGATGGTTAAGTTGGCGTTTTTCACTATCAGTCGCTTACGATTGATGATGAGTAATGATGTGTCCCCTACACCAGTAAAGATAGCATCACCATAAAAGAATGATTGATCTTGATTACCTGTCAAATGCCTTGCCATCTCTAAATCGCCTTCCTTTAATAGAAACGTTGCATTATCTTTCTTAACACCTATCATTTTCATAGAGCCATCACTCAGCACTATCCACATACCTGAGAAAACAAAAAAACCAACAATCATAAAAATTGATAATCCAGCTTTCATTTTTTTCTTATTTTCTTTTGGGATTCTCTTGTCATGATTGACATTAATGATCAGATAAATACAAAGTGAAAACAATAATATTGAAGTAATCACAAGCTCAAACTGAACTTTTCTTTTTAAAATCAATGTTACTATAACTACCCCTACTATAAATGACACCCCAATTAAGCCGAAAATCGCTTCGAATATCTTTATCTTGAGAGCAGTTCTATAAGTACGTTTAAGCGACTTGTAAACTTTGTTGTTTTTTACTTTTGTTAATCTAAAGTAAAATAGTGATAACTTTAACCCACACCAGACTAAAACACTTGCAATTGAGTACCACCCTATAAAAAAGAACCCCATCAGAAGTGAAAAGGAAAATATAACCATAAGAAAGAATATTGCATCCGACAATGACATGCCTGTTGGAAAAAAACTAATTCTCAGGCAATAGATCAGAAACACCATCACACCTGCAGCACTGACGCAAAAATAGAAATTCCTGGCCACATTCATATTTAAATACTGTCTAAATGAAATCAATTTCCATTCTCCTTACCTGATTGATTAAATGGATTTAGATCGTTAGCTGCCTCTAAATTTTCTGTTGAAAAGTGGCTGTACCGCATTGTCATTTGAATGATTGAATACTCTAAGCTTTGTTGTAAGACGAGTAAATTCCCACCTTTCATCATGAAGTAACTTGCAAGCGTATGTCTCAAAATATGGGTCCACTGGCCGTCAGGCAATTCAGCATTCGCCCTTTCGTGCATGAACCCTAAAGCATCATAAGCATTGTCAAATAGTCAGTCACAACTTTCTGAAATCAATGCAAAAAACCCTTTCAAGATTGAAATAGTAAGAATGATAGCGCGTTTTCAGTTTCGTAAAAGAGCCTTCACACCATCAAGTTTTTTATCACTTTTCCAATGTCCCAGCCTTTTTAGTTCATTAAACACTGCATATAAGTAAGCGTGTTTACGGTTCACTGCGGCTTCTTTTGGTAGTTTTTTGATGCCATGCTTTGAAGGAGCGTTAAAGTCTTCCGCCAGTCGCTGTTTAGCGATAGAGCACAAACATTTCCTGGTGGAGTGAGAAAGCATCTTGATCACCGAGGTGTGACACAGAATGATCTCAATTTTTGAGACTTGCATCGCCATCCTGGAAAGATCTTACGACAGATTATCGCCTGGCTGAAGCCGACGAGCTGAGCAACTTGACAAGATCCTAACGCAAATTGCGGAGGCATACACATGGCGGACTCAATGGATATCGTGCAGCAGCGCCCCAGAGAAATGCTCACACGTAACGTCGCGCTAATCGTCGACCACGCACCGGCAATCAGAGCACTATTCTGTGAAAACCGTAAGGCGCCAATTCCAGAGTTGCATTGTCGTGCCTGTCCAGGCGTTACTCACTGCCTTTCTTGTCAGGAGATTGAAGAATAGCGTGAGGAAAAACTGCAGGTCAAAGCCTGATGGCAGGAATATATGTTTACCCGTGGAACGCTTCACGAGAAGCCATTGCCAGTCCCTATCTTACTTATGAGGCACTGTGAAACCGTGACTGGAGGGTTGCGGCTTGGGCGCATGCTGAGCAACGATTAAGCCAGCAGTTAGCGCTGATACAGATTGACATCAGGCAGCGTGTCACCAGGCGGCAAAAGCCACAAGACATTGCCGTGCCAGTGCATACTTAACAAGGATATTTATTGCGCGTGCATTGCCATGCGTTGAATGTGTTAACCCTCAGGCACAAAAAAACCGCCTGAGGGCGGTTACGACATTGCTTATAGTGCTTTTTTAATTCGGTTTTTTGTATGGTGCCCGGGGCGGGACTTGAACCCGCACGACCATAAGCCGAGGGATTTTAAATCCCTTGTGTCTACCGATTTCACCACCCGGGCAGGGTGTAAACTGGAGGCGCGTCCCGGAGTCGAACCGAGGTAGACGGATTTGCAATCCGTTGCATGGCCACTCTGCCAACGCGCCTTTATTCTGATGTGCAACCGGTCAGTGACCCATTGCTGAAACTGGAGCGGGAAACGAGACTCGAACTCGCGACCCCGACCTTGGCAAGGTCGTGCTCTACCAACTGAGCTATTCCCGCATAACTGCTGTTCTACCGAACTTGCTGTTTTTATTCAGCTTCTTGCAGCTGTGCTGCCGTTCGATGCGATGCATTCTACTTATCTCACGCAGTGAGTCAATAAAATTATTACCCACTGCGTCTGTTTGCTGCTTTTTGAATCGTATCGATCAGCTATCGAGCAGATCGCCGCGTGCGGCGCTCAGATACTGAAACATCGACCAGAATGTCAGCACTGCCGCGATATAGAGTGCGACCACGCCCACACCTATCACCGTGTCATCAGGACGCCACAGCAGCGCAACCAGTGAGAGCATTTGCGCCGTGGTCTTGACTTTACCAATCCAGGAGACAGCAACGCTGCTGCGCTTGCCAATTTCTGCCATCCATTCACGCAGCGCGGAGATAATGATCTCACGCGCAATCATGGTGGCAGCAGGCAGAGTAATCCACCATGCGTGGAAATATTCCGCTACCAGCACCAGCGCCATGGCTACCATTACCTTATCCGCTACCGGATCGAGAAATGCACCAAAGCGCGTGGTTTGTTTCCAGCGACGCGCCAGAAAGCCATCAAACCAGTCCGTTATGGCGGCAATAACAAAAATCAGTGCGGTTGCAAAAGGCGCCCAGTAAAACGGCAGGTAGAACGCCAGTACAAAAAAAGGAATCAAAAAAACGCGAAACAGGGTAAGACACGTTGGGATGTTATATTGCATATGCCAGTAACTGTCTGGTGTGTGTAGGGTTTAACGTATGTTCCTACATTGCCCCCCCTGTTTCAATGTTAGTGTTTCAGCGAGTGGTATATTTTTTCAGCCAGTGCAAAAGAGATCCCGGGCACGCGGGCGATTTCATCCACGCTGGCGTTCATCAGCGGCTGCAGGCCGCCCATATACTTCAGCAGCTGTTGGCGCCGTTTAGGTCCGATACCTTCAATACTTTCCAGTGCACTGGTGTTCTTCACTTTGGCGCGTTTTTTACGGTGGCCTGAAATTGCATGATTGTGAGCATCATCACGAATATGCTGAATCACATGCAGGGCTGGCGAATCCGGCGGCAGAGAAACGCCCTCTCCTTCCGCTTCGAAAAACAGCGTTTCCAGTCCCGCCTTACGATCGCTGCCTTTTGCCACGCCAAGCAGAATCGGATGGTGTTTATCCCAGCTGACATCCAGCTCCGCAAACACCTCTTTCGCCTGCGCCAGCTGACCTTTACCGCCATCAATCAAAATGACATCCGGAATTTTATCCTGCTCCAGCGCTTTGCCGTAACGACGGCGCAGAACCTGATTCATCGCTGCGTAATCATCGCCTGGCGTGATCCCTTCGATATTGTAACGCCGGTAATCAGAACGCAGCGGACCATCCTGGTTAAATACCACGCAGGAGGCGATGGTTTGCTCGCCCATGGTATGACTGATATCAAAACACTCCATGCGCCGGATGCTCTCCAGCTCCAGCCAGGAGGCCAGTGCCGCAAGCCGCTGCTGAATGGTCGAGTGCTGCGACAGCTTAGTGGTCAGCGCTGTCGCCGCATTAGTGCGCGCCAGCTTGAGATAGCGAGCGCGATCCCCGCGCGGTTTGGTCTGTATATTGACTTTGCGGCCGGCCAGCGTACTCAGTGACTCAGCCAGCAGGTTGCGTTCCGCCAGGTTGAAATCCAGCAGAATTTCGCCCGGCAGGGTACGTGCCTCACTCCCCTGCAGATAAAACTGCCCGACAAAGGTCTGCACCACTTCCGTCAGCTCAGTGTCAGCCGGGACTTTTGGGAAATAGCTGCGGCTGCCCAGTACTTTTCCCTGCCGGATAAACAGCACGTGCAGACAGGCCATGCCCGCATCATACGCGACGCCCATAACATCGAGATCGTCACCCTGATTTGAGACAAACTGTTTTTCAGTAATACGGCGTACTGCCTGAATCTGATCGCGCAGACGCCCCGCCTCTTCAAAACGCAGCCCCTGGCTTGCTGCCTCCATGCGTGCCACCAGCTGGTTAATCACCTGATCATCTTTGCCGGCGAGAAACAGCCGCACATAATCAGTCTGCTGCGCATACTCCTCTTCACTGACCAGACCGGCTACGCACGGACCGAGGCAGCGTCCAATCTGATACTGCAAACAGGGCCGCGAGCGATTGCGATAGACGCTGTTCTCACACTGACGAATAGGAAAGACTTTCTGCAACAGGCCCAGCGTTTCGCGTACTGCATAGCCATTAGGGAACGGACCGAAATACTCACCTTTGGCATGTTTCGCACCGCGATGCATCGCCAGCCGGGGGTGCGTATCGCCGCTGAGAAAAATGTAAGGATACGATTTGTCATCACGCAGCAGCACGTTATAGCGTGGCTGGTAAAGCTTGATGTAGTTATGCTCCAGCAGCAACGCTTCGGTTTCAGTATGTGTAACCGTAACATCAATATTACGGATGTTACTGACCAGCACATCCGTTTTACGGCTGCCGGTCTGGGCACGGAAGTAGCTGCTCAGGCGTTTTTTGAGATCTTTGGCTTTACCGACATAGATCACCGTACCGGCCGCATCATACATTCGGTAGACGCCGGGCTGGCTGGTTACGGTGCTGAGAAAGGCTTTGGGATTAAAGAGTTCACTCACTACTGATTAATGGCTCCGCGTTGAACAGACCATGACGAATGGCCAGATGCGTTAACTCTACATCACCGCTGATGTTTAACTTGCTGAACATACGGTAGCGGTAGCTATTAACGGTTTTCGGACTCAGGTTCAACTGTTCGGATATCTCCGTAACTTTTTGTCCCCGGGTAATCATCAGCATAATCTGCAATTCCCGTTCCGACAAACAGCTGAAGGGGGATTCCGCTTTCTGCGGCTCAATCTGACTTAACGCCATCTGCTGAGCGATATCTGAGGCGATATAGCGCTGCCCTGCATGCACGGCGCGAATGGCGCTCACCACCTCCTGAGGTGCGGCACCCTTACTCAGATAGCCCGAAGCACCCGCCTGCATTACCCGGGCAGGCAGCGGATTTTCGGTGTGGATAGTCAGCATAATGATACGTATATCCGGGTTGTAGCGCACAATTTTGCGCGTCGCTTCCAGCCCACCGATGCCCGGCATATTCATGTCCATCAGAACGACATTGACCGTATGCTGGCGGCACCATTTTACTGCGTCTTCTCCGCACGCTGCTTCGCCGGCAATGGCCAGTCCTTTGATATCTTCCAGAATGCGACGAATGCCGGCACGCACCAGTTCATGGTCATCAACAAGCAGCAGACTGATCAACGGGACATACTCCGCAGGTTAGAAAGATAATTAAAAAAAGAGCGTAATCTTAACGTTTTTTACGCGTATTGAACATCAGACATACAAGAACAACCTGCGACGCAATGACTTATATCAAATAATTAAATCTTTTCAGGAAAAATCCATTTTCTGCAAACTAAAAAGCTGGCTGATTTAAGATTTCATTTAATAACAGCATGTTGTAATAAACCGGCCTGTTTTCTCTTTTTAAAACAAAAAATCACGACGTCAGCCACGCGGTCTGCTTGTGACTGGATCGAATAAGGATTTTTCTGGTCCCTGAAAGAGAAAGCAAACCTATGATATACTCTCTGTTTTATACACGGAAAGATACAATCTGTGTCAATCAATACCACCAGGGAGTTGAAGATGAGTGATGAAGATTTCGTAACGTCGCGTGATACTCAGGCACTGGCTGACGAAGTTGCCTGCCTCAAAATGATGATTACTCTGATTCTCAAGGGCATGGGACAGGCAGACGCCGGTAAAGTTATCATCAATATGGAACGCTATGTGCAAAATGCGCTGGCTGATAAACCCCAGGCTGAAGTGTTCAGCAACACGATCCGCCAGATCAAAACCGCTTACCGTCAGTAAGCGGTCAACCCCGTGCAGCGCACGGGGTCTTAATTATGCGCCTGCCAGTTAACCGAAACACCCAGCGAAGGCAGAACCTCTTCCGGACTAAACCGACGCGTTCCGCGATATTTTTCCGCCAGTGCAGGCTGTTCAACCGGGATACGGATAGCGAAAAGATTATCTTCCGACTGAATTAACCCTGGTGTCAGCGGCTCATAAACGACGTTATGCTGCGCGAACATCTTCTCCAGCATCGGCGTGGCTGAGCTAATCAGGTACTCCATGCCGCTCAGCTCTGCCAGCTGCACCGAGTGCCACAGAATATTCAGCGGCAACTCCGCATCCACTTCCAGCCGGGCGGAATAGCGCGACATCTCCCAGACTTTATCCTGTGCAAACGGCAAAATGATACCTTCAGCCAGTTCCGGCTCGTGCCACGGCAGTAACCGCGCGCAGCCGCAAATGCCTTTACGCGCAGTCCAGGCGATGAGCCAGGTCACGTCTGAACGGTCGTAGCGATCATACTCCTGCCCCGGTGTACTCAGCCGCGGAGGAATTGACCAGCCTTCGCCACGCGCAAACACGCTGTAACGATAGGTACCCAGTTCGGCTAGCAGTGAGGAAGGCATATCCTTTAGCTGTGTTTGAATTATTTTCATCATGCGCCTCTGACATCCCCATGTGTGCAATGATTTTTATCGTGCCAGCCTGGCTAAGTTTCCGGCGCAGGGTAGACAACTCAATACGGATAGGGAACTACCAGTATTAGTAGTTGCCTTTTGCTATATCAGACCTACCGCTGCGGCATAACACGCTATCTGCGTTTTATTTGAAACGTTAAAACGTTTTTGCATGTTTTTTTGATGAAAATTCACCGTATGTTCTGATATTGCCAAAATAAGCGAAATCTCTGCTGAGGTTTTTCCTTCAGCTGTCCATTTCAAAATTTCCAGCTCGCGCTCACTAAATCCCTTAGCCAGCACCACCATTGAGCTATCTTTTAAGCGTTCAAGAACCCGTAAGCTCAGGTCCGCCAGAAAGTTTATCTGCACTTCAAGCTCAACGTGGCGGTGCCTGGAGCGTCCGGGCTGACGTGATGCTATTGATAATATACCAATGGCACGATTTGACGCCATCGCTGAGCAAGAAAAGCCGCTGTGGAGTCCTGCTGCCTGCGCATCTGGCCAAAGATTAGCCGCTCCGGCGAAAATCTCAGCGCGCCACTCAATCCCTTTTCCGGACTGCTGACAAAGCTGCAGCACAGGATCGATGGCATAGTAGTTATGCCGCTCATAATGCTGGATCCAGGATTCAGGATAAGTGCTGAACAGGAAAAAACGCGGGCGGGTAAAGGGAACGGGCTGCTGCACGAGAAATGCAAAGAAGTCGAACCCCAGAGCGATGACATGCTTTTGCAACAGTGCTTTTAATTGCACCACCTCCGTCAACGCCTGAAACGCTTTTTCTGTTTCGGCTCGCCAGACAAAATAATTATCGGTAGTCATTATTATCCTGACGTATTTAACGTCTTTTATTACCCTGATGCTTGTCCGATTATTTCGGTGCAGCGTAATCTGAACGAAATGAATAAAAAGGATCCTGCTGAAATTTGCGTTATACAGCGGGAAAGTTATCGATTTGTTGCCCCCCTGGCGAGAGCCGCAGTGACATGCCTGCCAGGTCTCAGGCGTGAAAAGATACGTGAAACCAGCATAGGATTTTTCTGATAAAGTTTCAATCTTCTGGCCATTAAAATTAATAATTAGATGGATAAAAGTTTAGCATCGATTTTAAGTAAAATAATGATTAGCGGTGAGATTCGCGCTCTATTAAAAGTGCTGAATGATTTAGTCATGGACTATTTTTAATCCCACTAATAATTAAAGTTATGACCGGTAACCTGTAAGCCTGAGCTGCCTGAACAAGCCCGGGGATGACGCCTGCGCTATGCCCGGCTACGCCAGTCTATCGGCAAACATGTCCGACAGGATTGAAATGGAAACGTATTGAGGTGGCTAATAAATATAATTGTTTTTCGCTGAAATGATATCTACTGCCGGGTCGTCTGACGAATCAACGTTGAGACGCAATCCTGCCCGCTCTCAGTGACAGAACATACCGGCGAATATCTCATCATCAACGCAGACAAACATTATTTAGGGATGACTTATTTCAACTATAAAAATTAGTAAGGTAATAATTCTCATTTGTAAACACCCGTACCGCTTCTCTAATGTAATGGATCTAAAATAGTTTTCCCGAAAATTGAGTATTATGCCGTTCTGGTGCTGAAAAAATTAACCACTCCGTCAGATCAGCGGCAAAATCCGCCCCCGCGCATTCCCAGATGAAAGTGTGTGGTATGGGCAGCATTGTAATCCGGTCCCAGTGCATTTCCAAAACTGGCACAGCCGTTACGCCAGAGTGCATGCAAGCCGGCAGCGCTACTGGCTGGCTGCTGCCAGTTTTTAGCGACCCGTAACCAGCGGCCATCAGCCAGCTGAAAAGCGGTAACATCCCACGCCTCTGCCGTAGCGTGTTCGCTGCGGCGTCCCTGCTGACGATGATAGACGTTGCGGCAGGCGTAGCTGCCAACATGCTCAATACGCTGCAGCGGACTGGCAATACCCGCCTGCCGCAGGGCAGCATTACTGCGTGTAACATACATCGTACTTGCCACGGCCATCGGGCAGCTGGCAAGAAAACTGCTGCTGAGCGTGACCGGTCCAAATTTGCTGATGCGCACCGGCTGTTCAATGGTGCAGTTACCCCGTACCGGGGGCGTTGTGCGATAGCTCACCCGTCCCTGCACGCTGGCGCGCTCCAGCACCGCCAGGCAGGCAGCGGGATCGTGACGCAATTTTTCCAGCTTGTAACGGGTTATCCAGCCTGGCGCATCAGTGACATCAAGCGGGATAAAGGGGTTCCACTGCGCCGGAAGATGCGATTTCAGCCATGGCAATCCCAACCACCCTGCCAGAGCAATTATTCCTGTCGCGATGAGTGCGCGCACTGTCTCTGCCTTATCACATTGTAAACCTGTGACTAAGTGTAGCTGGCCTGTTTCATCTGCCTGTTCTTCCATGAAAAAGCGCTGCTTATTTACGCAAAGTGACTAAAAGTGCAACCATGTAAATTTTTACTGACAGAGTAAAAAACGCAAAAGGTCATAAAGGTTAAAAAACAATTACCAGACCCGGCAGCCTTTCCTCTATCTTATGCGCTCTTGCCCTGTGCAAAGGCACGTATTTCAACAGCCATCAGAGCTGACACAACATCAAGACAGGAAAGCTATCTTTATGGTTGATCAATCCAAAGCAGCCCTCAGTGAGGCTGAACAGCCGGAAAAACTCCGGCGCAACCTGCATAACCGTCACATTCAGCTGATTGCGATTGGCGGCGCTATCGGGACCGGGCTCTTTATGGGGTCAGGCAAAACCATCAGCCTGGCCGGCCCGTCGATCGTTTTTGTCTATATGATCATCGGTTTCATGCTGTTTTTTGTGATGCGCGCGATGGGAGAGCTGCTGCTCTCTAATCTGGAATATAAATCGTTTAGTGATTTCGCGGCCGATCTGCTCGGTCCGTGGGCGGGCTATTTCACCGGCTGGACCTACTGGTTTTGCTGGGTCGTCACCGGTATCGCTGACGTGGTTGCCATCAGCGCCTATTTTCAGCTCTGGTTTCCCGGATTCTCTATCTGGATGAGCGCGCTGCTGTGCGTGTTTGTCTTTCTGGCGCTGAATATCGCCACGGTCAAACTGTTTGGTGAAATGGAATTCTGGTTTGCGATTATCAAAATTGTCGCCATTGTCGCTCTGATCATTACCGGTATTGTACTGGTCAGCACGCACTATCCTTCACCCGGCGGCAGCACAGCCTCTCTCAGTAATATCTGGCAGCATGGCGGCATGTTCCCGAAAGGACTGAGCGGCTTTTTTGCCGGCTTCCAGATTGCCGTGTTTGCCTTTGTCGGTATTGAGCTGGTAGGTACCGCCGCGGCGGAAACCAAAGATCCGCACAAGGTTCTGCCCCGTGCCATCAATGCCATACCGCTGCGCATTATTATGTTTTACGTTCTGGCGCTGCTAGTGATCATGGCGGTTACGCCATGGAATCAGGTCATGCCGGATCGCAGCCCGTTTGTGGAGATGTTTGTACTGATTGGCCTGCCCGCTGCGGCCAGCATTGTTAACTTTGTGGTACTGACCTCAGCGGCGTCTTCCGCCAACAGCGGCATCTTTTCTACCAGTCGCATGCTGTATGGTCTGGCAGAACAGGGCGTGGCGCACAAGGCGTTTGGTCGCCTCTCCGCACGCGCCGTGCCTACCACCGGCCTGTTTTTCTCCTGCTTCTGCCTGCTGGGCGGCGTTGCGCTGATCTACCTGATCCCCGATGTGATGACGGTATTTACCATGGTGACAACGGTATCTGCCATTCTGTTTATGTTTGTCTGGACCATCATTCTTTGCAGCTATCTGGCCTACCGTAAACAGCATCCGCAGCGTCATGCGTCATCAACGTTTAAGATGCCGCTGGGTAAGATTATGTGCTGGGTCTGCATGGCATTTTTTGCTTTCGTGCTGGTGCTGCTCACGCTGCAGGAGGATACCCGTCAGGCACTGATGGTTACACCGCTGTGGTTTATGCTGCTCACCATGGGCTGGCTGCTGCGACGCCGTAAAGCCTGATCCCGCTCCGTTTAAGGCCCGCACCAGCGGGCCTTTTTCGTTTATAACCGCTGCCGGAACTGATGCCAGGCACGCTGGAGTGACGGACGCGCAGCGGGCTCGCGCTGCGGCGCCGCTGCCGGAGCCTCCGGCCTGCCCAGATTAAAGGTAAAGGTGTAATCGGGCGCCTCCCCCATGCGCAAATCGCTGATCAGCGTATTGCCGCCCTGCTGGCGCAGCGCATAAAAACCGTGGCTGAACCAGACAACCCGCTCTGCATGCCACTGCCCTTTGAAAGGCGTCAGCAGCGCCATCTGACGATCGTGCCACGTAATCTGCAACGGCCGCTGGGGTGAAAACAGCGACCAGTATGCTTCACCATAGCGATCGGGTGTGATGATGACCGTGCGCCAGACCAGCGTGTTAAACGCCGTCGGCGTGACCAGCAGCCGCTGCGGGACGATAGGCTGCTGTGCCAGCTGCTGTTTAATCTGCTGCGTGGCGACGCCCTGTATCACCATACTCCAGCCCAGATAAAGCGTGCTGATTAACAGGCCCAGACGAGTCCAGCGCACGCCGGCTGCATCGCGCCGCCATAATGCCACGCCCAGCGCGACAAGCAGTGGCAGCGTATAGAGGGGATCGACAATAAACATACTGCCGATGGCAAACGGATAGTCAGTGATCGGCAGCCCAAGCTGCGTACCATAAACCGTAGTGAGATCGAGCAGTGGATGGGTGATCAGCGCCAGCCAGAGCGCCAGGCACCAGCTGCGCCAGTGCTGTCTGCTGCGGGTGACCCCGGCCACCAGCCAGCCGGCCAGCGGCGCCAGCAGCGTCAGGATCAGCAGCGCGTGGCTCTCTGTACGGTGCAGCGTCATATTTCGTATCGCGTCGCCGTGATCGATGAACACATCCAGATCCGGCAGCGTGCCGGCTACAGCCCCCGCCAGGGCAGCCTGCCATACCGGTACGCGGCGGTTCATGACGGCAACGGTAACGGCAGCGCCCAGCGCCAGTTGCGACAGCGAATCCATGCCTCTCCTCCATCAATCGTTAGCGCACGCGAATGCCTTCAATAATCATCCGCTCTACGTTATGCAGCGTTTGCGCAAAAAAGTCGGGATCCTGCAGCGTCTGACCCGTGACCGCTTCAACCTGCGAGGCAAAATCCGCATAGTGCTGCGTGGTAGCCCAGAGCATAAAGAAGAGATGCTGCGGCTGAACGGCAGCCAGCTGCCCGGCGCTGATCCACTGCTCGACAATAGCCGCCTTGCTCTCTACCAGCGCTTTCAGATCGCCCGCCAGTTCACCCCGCAGCAGCGGGGCTCCCTGCAGCATCTCCAGACAGAAGAGCCGGGAAGCCTGGGGATGATCGCGGGAGACCTCAAGCTTCAGGCGAATATAGTGGCGAATGGCCGTCAGGGGATCCTGGTCAGCGCGCAGCGCGCGCAGCGGTGCCAGCCAGACATCCAGAATCTCTTTCAGCACTGCGACATACAACACTTCCTTTGAAGGGTAATAGTAGAGCAGATTCGTTTTTGACACCTCCGCGCCTTCAGCCACCCGGTCAAGGCTGGTGCCATGAATACCGAACTGAGAAAACAGCGCCAGCGCCGCCTGCAGGATAGCGGCGCGTTTTGCGGTTGCTGCCTGCGAACGACGCCGCGGTTTTTTCTCATCATTTTTCATGCTGTTACCTCTCCCTGTCGTGAATTCACATCATAACACAGCTGGCAGATATGGCGGCCTGCACCTTTTTTGCACGACGGCTGCCTGATTGCTGTGCATTTGTTTTGACCAAATGGTCTGAAAATCGCGACGCCGTTCCGGCTGGCCAATGGGCAGTTTATATCTCAATGATAAATATAAACATTATTTATGTGGCACGCGGCTTGCAACCTTGTCAGAGAGCGCCGCCCGCAGGAAGCGTGCAGGAAGCAGCGCAGCGCGTGAAAACGTCCTATCAATGCAAAGAGGTGTCACATGAAAATTGGTGTCTTTGTTCCGATTGGTAATAATGGCTGGCTGATCTCCACGCATGCGCCGCAGTACATGCCTACCTTTGAACTCAACAAAGCGATTGTGCAGCGTGCGGAGCACTATCACTTCGATTTTGCCCTTTCGATGATCAAGCTGCGCGGCTTCGGCGGAAAAACAGAATTCTGGGACCACAATATGGAGTCCTTTACGCTGATGGCAGGCCTGGCGGCAGTCACCTCGCGAATTGAGATTTACGCCACGGCAGCCACCCTGACGCTGCCGCCCGCTATTGTGGCGCGTATGGCCGCGACCATCGACTCTATTTCTGGCGGACGCTTTGGCGTTAACCTCGTCACCGGCTGGCAGAAACCGGAGTATGAGCAGATGGGGATCTGGCCGGGCGATGACTATTTTGCCAGCCGTTACCAGTATCTGACTGAATACGTCACGGTACTGCGCGATTTATGGGGCACCGGTAAGAGCGACTTCAAAGGCGATTTTTTCACTATGAACGACTGTCGCGTCAGCCCGCAGCCGCAGAAGCCCATGAAAGTGATCTGCGCCGGACAGAGCGATGCGGGCATGGCGTTTTCAGCTCAGCACGCCGACTATAATTTTTGCTTCGGCAAAGGCGTTAATACGCCGGCCGCTTTTGCACCGACTGCGGCCCGGATGAAGCTCGCCGCTGAGCAGGCGGGGCGTGATGTCGGCTCCTATGTCCTGTTTATGATCATCGCAGCTGAGAGTGATGAAGCGGCCCGGGCAAAATGGGAGCACTACAAGGCCGGTGCCGACGAAGAGGCGCTTGCGTGGCTCACTACCCAGAGCCAGCAGGATACCCGTTCCGGCAGTGACACCAACGTGCGTCAGATGGCTGACCCCACCTCTGCCGTTAACATCAATATGGGGACGTTAGTCGGCTCTTACGCCAGCGTGGCGCGCATGCTCGATGACGTTGCCCGTGTTGAAGGGACACACGGCGTACTGCTGACTTTTGATGACTTCCTTGAAGGTATTGAAGCCTTCGGCCAGCGCATTCAGCCGCTGATGGAGTGTCGTCGCGACGTGATTACCGCGGCACAGGAGGTGGCATGATGAAAACCGTCACCTGCGCACATACCGGCTCCACACCACACATCACCCTGCCCGCGCGTCCGGAGGCGATCGCCCTGCCACCGGCACAAAGCGCGCTGATTGTAGTCGATATGCAGAATGCTTACGCCACCGAAGGCGGCTATCTCGACCTGGCGGGTTTTGACGTCTCTGCTACCCAGCCGGTTATCGCCCGCATTCATCAGGCGGTAACCGCTGCACGGGCCGCTGGCGTGCAGATCATCTGGTTCCAGAACGGCTGGGACAGCGATTACACAGAGGCGGGCGACGCGGGCTCGCCAAACTTTCACAAATCCAATGCGCTGAAAACCATGCGGCGCCGGCCTGAGCTGCAGGGCACCCTGCTGGCGAAAGGCACCTGGGATTATGCGCTGGTAGACGCGCTAACGCCCGAACCGGGCGATATCGTGCTGCCAAAACCGCGCTACAGCGGCTTTTTCAATACGCCGCTCGACAGCATGCTGCGCAGCCGCGGGATCCGCCACCTGATCTTTACCGGCATCGCCACCAACGTCTGCGTGGAGTCCACGCTGCGTGACGGTTTCTTCCTGGAGTATTTCGGCGTGGTACTGGCTGACGCCACGCATCAGGCCGGACCTGATTTCGCGCAGCAGGCTGCGCTGTTCAATATCGAAACGTTTTTCGGCTGGGTCAGCGATACACAAACGTTCTGCGAAGCCCTGCAGGGCCAGTAACTTTTCGCTATCAGGAGATCAGACTATGCCCAAACGCGTCATTATCCCGGTCGGCAGCACTACGCCGATCGCCCCGTTTGTACCCGGCACGCTGGCTGACGGCGTGGTGTATGTTTCCGGTACCCTGCCGTTCGATGCGGACAACAATGTGGTTCACGTCGGCGATGCGGCCGCGCAGACACGTCACGTGCTGGAGACGATAAAAAACGTCATTGAGACCGCCGGCGGCTGTATGGCGGATGTCACATTTAACTCTATTTTTATCACCGACTGGCAGCACTACGCTGCCGTAAATCAGGTCTATGCCGACTATTTTCCCGGCGATAAGCCTGCGCGCTTCTGTATTCAGTGCGGGCTGGTAAAACCTGATGCGCTGGTTGAGATCGCGTCGGTTGCCCACATCGGACAGGCGGAGGCGTGATGAAGCTGGATATCCAGGGGTTAACCGCCGCCGATGCGCCCACGCTGGTTCTCGCATCAGGCCTCGGCGGCGTAGCGGGATTCTGGCAGCCGCAGCTGGCGGCGCTCGCCTTACGCTACCGCGTTGTTACGTACGATCAGCGCGGTACCGGACGCAGCGCAGCGACTCTGCCTGAAGACTACAGCCTGGCGAGGATGGCAGCTGAACTGGCGGAAGCGCTGGCACAGCATCACATCACGCGCTACAGCGTGGCCGGCCATGCACTCGGGGGCCTGATTGGTCTGCAACTGGCGCTGGATCATCCCGATCGGGTTGAACGCGTGGTGGTGATCAACGGCTGGCTGACGCTTAATCCCCATACCGCCCGCTGCTTTAAGGTCAGAGAGGATTTGCTGCTGCAGTCGGGTACTGAAGCCTTTGTCCGCGCCCAGCCGCTGTTTCTCTACCCTGCTGAATGGCTGGCGCAGCATCAGGCGCGCGCTGAGGCTGAAGAGAGGCATCACCAGCAGCACTTTCAGGGCGCAGAGAACCTGCTGCGTCGTCTGCACGCGCTGAAGGCCGCAGATTTTCGTGCCTGCGCCGCGCGCATTACTCAGCCGGTGCTGGCGATCTGCAGCCAGGACGATCTGCTGGTGCCGTGGAGCTGTTCAGCGCAGCTGGCGGCAGCGCTGCCACAGGGTCAGCTGCTGACAATTCCGTGGGGAGGCCACGCCATGAGCGTGACCGATAGCGATAACTTTAACACGCTGCTGCTGCGCTGGCTGACTGAGACCGCTCAGTCCGCCTGCCTGGCGGCAGGCTGAGCACAGGAGTCTGAACATGAGTCTGCACGCCCTTCCGGCTTTACCCGCTGTTGATCGCGACACCTTTCGCAACGCGATGGCGCAGCTGGGTGCTGCCGTCAATGTTATCACCACGGATGGTCCGGCAGGACTGGCCGGTTTTACGGCCTCCGCCGTCTGCAGCGTCACCGACTCCCCGCCCACGCTGCTGGTCTGCCTGAACCGCTCCGCCTCAGCCTGGCCGGCGTTTCGCGATAACCGTGCACTCTGTGTCAATACCCTTACGGCAGAGCAGCATGCCCTCTCCACGCTGTTCGGTGGCAAAACCGCAATGGCAGATCGTTTTGCCGCTGCACAGTGGCAGACGCTTGCCAGCGGCGCCCCGCTGCTGGATGCCGCACTGATCTCTTTTGACTGCGAGATAACGCAGCGGGTCAGCGTGGGCACCCACGATATTCTGTTCTGTACGGTGCTGGCCGTGGCCCAGGGCGAGGCGCGTCAGGGACTCGCCTGGTTTGATCGCGGTTATCACACGTTCTCCCGGCAGGATGCCCGCTGATACCGCATAACGCGGCCCGTTCTATTCACTCTCAGGAGATGATCTATGGCGAGTACCTGGTTTCCACGCTGGCGCGTTAAGTCAGCCATGACAGACAACGGATTGATTGCCCCGGACGAGACGCTGCCGTTCGGGCAGACGCTGGTGCTTGGGCTGCAGCATGCGGTCGCAATGTTTGGCGCAACGGTACTGATGCCGCTGCTGATGGGGCTGGATGCCAATCTCGCTGTGCTGCTCTCCGGGATCGGAACGCTGCTGTTCTTCTTCATCACCGGCGGGCGCGTGCCGAGCTATCTCGGTTCCAGCGCCGCTTTTGTGGGCGTCGTGATTGCGGTCACCGGTTTTACCGGCCAGGGCATCAATACTCATCTCTCTGTGGCGCTGGGCGGCATTATCGCCTGTGGCGCGATCTATACCCTGATTGGGCTGATTGTGATGAAAGCCGGCACCGGCTGGATTGAGCGCCTGATGCCGCCTGTGGTCACAGGAGCCGTCGTTATGGCGATTGGCCTGAACCTGGCACCGATTGCGGTCCACAGCGTTTCTGCCACCCTGTTTGACAGCTGGATGGCAGTGCTGACCGTGCTCTGTATCGGGCTGGTGGCGGTGATGACGCGCGGGCTGGTACAGCGCCTGCTGATCCTGGTAGGGCTGATTGTGGCCTGGGCGTTTTATGCACTGCTGACGAATGGCTTTGGCCTGGGCAAACCGGTTGATTTCAGCGGCGTGGCCCGTGCCGCCTGGTTTGGCGTGCCGCACACCACCGCCCCGGTGTTCGACCTGCAGGCGATAGTGATGATTGCGCCGGTCGCAATTATTCTGGTGGCTGAAAACCTGGGGCATATAAAAGCGGTGGCGGCCATGACCGGCCGCAATCTCGATCCCTGGATGGGCCGGGCATTTGTCGGTGACGGGCTGGCCACCATGCTCTCTGGCTCCGCCGGCGGCAGCGGCGTGACAACCTACGCCGAAAATATCGGCGTGATGGCGGTCACGCGCGTCTACTCTACGCTGGCGTTTGTCGCCGCGGCCGTAATCGCGATACTGCTCGGTTTCTCACCGAAGTTTGGTGCTCTCATCCACACCGTGCCAGCCCCGGTGATAGGCGGCGCGTCTATCGTGGTATTTGGCCTGATTGCGGTGGCAGGTGCCCGTATCTGGCTGCAGAATCAGGTTGATCTCGGGCAGAACGGTAACCTGATTATGGTGGCCACCACGCTGGTTCTGGGCGCAGGGGATTTCGCCCTTAAGATTGGCAGTTTTACGCTCGGCGGCATCGGCACCGCGACCTTTGGTGCCATTATCCTGAATGCGATTCTGCAGCGCCGTCACCGCACGCCAGCCGGTTCCACTGCTCAGCCACACGCTTAAGGCTTCTGCGGTGCCTGATCGGGCACCGCTTTTCTGCGCCGCAGCCGCAGCTCACTGACAATCACGCCGCAGACAATCAGCGCACCGCCCAGCAGCGCTGCCGCTGGCAGTCGCTCCCCGGCCAGACGTCCGACAATCCCCGCCCAGACCGGCTCCCCGGCATAAATCACCGTGGCGCGCACCGGTGAGACGCTACGCTGGGCCCAGTTCATCGTCACCTGAATCAGAGCGCTGGCGGCGCCCAGGCCCGCAGCGCTCAGCACCAGTGGCAGAGAAAACGACGGCAGCGTTTCACCATTAGGGATCATAAACAGAAAGGCGCAAGCGGAGGCGACCAGCAGCTGCACCAGCGTTACCCGCCGCACATCCACCTGTCCGGCATAACGGCTAATCAGAATGATCTCGGCAGCAATCGCCAGCGTGCTCAGCAGGGTAGCGCTTTCCCCGGCGCTGAGTGCCAGGCCGCTCTCCTGTGGCCCTGCCACCAGCAGCAAGCCGCTGAACGCCAGCGCAATGCCCAGCCACGCCATAATGCCCGGTGGCCGGCGCAGCACCAGCCACTGCAGCAGCGGCACCACCGGCACATAGAGCGCCGTCAGAAAGGCAGACTGGCTGCTGGAGATGGTCTGCATCCCCCAGGTCTGGAGGCCATAACCGCCCGCAATAGCCAGGCCAATCATCGTGCCCGCCCTGACCTCCGGCCAGGTCAGTGCGCGCAGATAGCGCCAGAAAAAACAGGCCAGCAGCAGTGACGCCGTGGCGAACCGCACGCCGACAAAGAAAAACGGACCGGAGTACATCATGGCGCGGTGCACCACCAGAAAGGTGCCGCCCCAGACCAGGGTGATAAAAATCAGCACCAGCTCCTGACGGGTAATGCGCAGATAAGGACGTGCAGGTAAAGCAGACATAAAACACCTGATAAGTAGCCAGGCGCCATTCTGGCGTAACCCGTACTGAAGGCGCAATAACTGGCCAGCGTTATCTGCTCAGTATGTAAGGCAGGCTTTAATACTCAGAATTACGACTCATCTGAAAATCAGGGTATTTTATTATAAAAATCATTGAATTAATTTTACAGGCGTACAGATTCCTGGCTGGCTGCACAGCCATTTTCCGGCAGCCTGCGTATGCTCTTCTATACTGTTTTTACTTATCTTACCGGGAGGTTAGAACCACGATGGCAAAAGTTCTGGTGCTCTATTACTCAATGTATGGACATGTGGAAACCATGGCGCAGGCGGTTGCGGAAGGCGTGCAGCGCGTCAGCGGAGCCGAAGTGACTATTTTGCGCGTGCCGGAAAGTATGGATGCGGCGCGTTTTGCTGAGGTGGGCGGCAAGGTCGATCAGCAGGCGGCTGAAGCAACGCCGGACGATCTGACGCAGTACGATGCGATTATCGTCGGTACGCCGACCCGCTTTGGCAATATGTCAGGCCAGATGCGTAACTTCTGGGATCGTACCGGCGGTCTGTGGGCCTCCGGGGCACTGCATGGAAAACTGGCCAGCGTATTTACTTCCACCGGTACCGGCGGGGGTCAGGAACTGACCATCACATCTGTATGGACCACGCTTGCCCATCACGGCATGGTTATTATTCCGATTGGCTACGGCACCAAAGAGATGTTCGATATCTCGCAGGTGCGCGGCGGAACGCCTTACGGGGCGTCGACGCTGGCAGGCGGCGATGGCTCACGCCAGCCCACGCCTGAAGAACTGCAAATTGCCCGCTATCAGGGCGAACATGTCGCCACTCTGGCGGTGAAACTTAAAGGATAAACTCAACAGGAGATCATTATGGCTACAGACCAGTCCAGGGCACATCACGTCGGCGAGTGGGCGAAAATTCGCCAGACCTCTCCTGAAATTGCAGAAGCGATCTTTGAAGTTGCCAATTACGATGAAAAACTGGCAGAGCAGATCTGGGAGCAGCAGGGCAGCGATGACGTACTGATGCGTGCCTTTGATAAGACCGATCAGGATGTTCTGACATGGGACAATATCCCTGTCGAGCGTAAAAACGTGTGAGTACCGGCGGGCATAGCCCGCCTTTTTTTATGGTAATACCAACAGGGGGACGCGATGACGGCTTATCAGAGCATCAATCCGGCAAACAATCAGCTGCTGAAAAACTGGGAGACACATGATGACGCCCGGGTGCAACAGGCGCTCAATACCGCAGATGCACTCTATCACTCAGCCTGGAGCAAAGGTGACATTCAGCCGCGTCTTCAGGTCCTGAACCGGCTGGCAGATTTAATGGAGCAGCGTAAAGAGGAGCTGGCTACCATCGCAAGTCGCGAAATGGGCAAGCTGATTGGTCAGAGCCGGGGAGAAGTCAGCATCTGCATCAGCATTGCGCGCTACTACGCTAAGCACGCCGCAGATTTTCTGCAGCCGCAGCCCTGTCCCAGCGACATCGGGGAAGCCTGGGTGGAATATCACCCGATTGGCGTTATCGTTGCAGTTGAGCCCTGGAACTTTCCTTACTATCAGCTGATGCGGGTTCTGGCGCCTAACCTGGCGCTGGGTAACCCGGTGCTGGCAAAACATGCCAATATTGTGCCGCACTGTGCGGATATTTTTGATCGGCTGGTACGGGAAGCGGGTGCGCCAGAAGGTGCATGGACGAATCTGTTTATCTCTAATGAGCAGGTGGCAGATCTTATCGCTGACAATCGCGTGCAGGGCGTGGCGCTGACCGGCTCTGAACGCGCCGGCAGTGCGGTTGCGCAGCAGGCGGGCAAGCATCTGAAAAAATCCACGCTTGAGCTGGGGGGCAACGATGTCTTTATTGTTCTGGACGATGCGGACCTGGATGAAGCGGTGCGCCAGGGCGTGCAGGCGCGTCTGAGCAACTGCGGGCAGGTCTGCACTGCGGCTAAACGGTTTATTGTACATGCGCAGATTGCCGAGGCGTTTACGGCCAGATTCAGCGCCGCGCTGCAGTCCGCCGTGCCGGGCGATCCGCTGGATGAGAAAACCACGCTCGGACCACTCTCTTCGCGTGATGCGCGCGATCGGCTGGCCCGCCAGGTTGAAGAAGCGGTAGAACATGGCGCAGAACTGCGTTTTGGCGGGCGCATCATCGAAGGCGTCGGATGTTATTATCAGCCTACACTGCTGACCGGTCTGACGCCTGACAATCCCGCTTATTATCAGGAGTTTTTTGGCCCGGTTGCCCAGCTCTATATCGCAGAGAGTGACGATGCTGCCGTGGCGCTGGCGAACGACTCGCACTACGGTCTTGGCGGCTCCATCTGGACGCAGGATATAACGCGCGCGCGCCGGCTGGCGTCACAGATTGAGACCGGGATGGTATTCATTAATTCGCAGAGCGATACCGCTGCTGAACTCCCTTTTGGCGGAGTAAAGCGCTCCGGCTACGGGCGTGAGCTGTCCGATCTTGGTCTGAAAGAGTTTGCCAATCAGAAACTGGTGGTTATTGCCGGCTAACGGGCAATAAAAAACCCCGCCACGGCGGGGTTTTTGTATAGCCTGCTGCAGATTAACCCGCCGTAGCGGATTACTGAGCTGGCTTAGCCTCTGCGGCTGCGTTCCCGGATGCCGGCTGCGCGTTTTGCGCTGCAGCTTCACCCGCTTTCGTTTTATCTTCAGCTGCTTTGCCGGCTTGTGCTTTATCCGCAGCGGCCTTCTCTGCCGCCGCTTTGTCTGCCTTCGCTTTATCCGCAGCGGCTTTCTCTGCTGCTGCTTTGTCTGCTTTCGCTTTATCCGCAGCGGCTTTCTCTGCTGCTGCTTTGTCTGCTTTCGCTTTATCCGCAGCGGCCTTCTCTGCTGCTGCTTTGTCTGCGGTTGCCTGTTCAGCTTTGGCGTTGGCGTCGGCAGGTTTCTCTGCGGCAGCTTTCGCGTCCGGCGCCTTATCTGCACTCTGCTGAGGCTTCGCTTCCTGCGCTACTGCAGCCTGCATAGGGGTCCCCTGCAGGGCACTGTTCAGCGCCGCAGAGAACTGATCCCAGCTGCAATAGCCATTGGCATCGGTATCACAGCCGGCGAGGTGCAGCGTGACACGCTTAGGCGGATTTTTCAGGCTCAGCACATCAGCATTGCGTAACTGCTCGGCGGTCTGATAGACATACTCCACTTTCAGCAGATCTTTGTTATTTTTGCCATCATGCCAGCGCTCAAATACAACCTGCCCGCCGATAGGCGTTTTCTCGTCGTTGCCCGGCAGATCGTAAGGTTTGACCTGCAGTGCGCTGAGCAGCGAGGCAATATTCGAGTCATGCCCTACCATCAGCGTCACTTTAGGTGCGCTGGCCTTATCTTCATCGACCAGCTGGCTGCGGATATAATCCACCAGCGGTGCCGCAACTTCGCGTGCAACCTCTGGCGAACTGAACAGCGCATCCTGATAACCATTTTTGACTGATGCCAGCTCTTTCCACTGTTCAGGCGTTTTAATCTGGCCCCAGGCCACCTGCTCTGCCGGGAAGCCCTCGTAATATTGCAGCGTGAACGCGTCAACAAGTGAATTACCGATTTTCAGCGGGCCGCTGACGCCTGGCTCTTTGCCGTTTTCGGCGCTGAAACTATTGTCGCCGCTGTCCAGCGTGCACTGTTTTTTACCCTTACAGGCAGGCGACGATTTATAATCAACAATCTTTTCCAGACGCTGCAGCGCAGGTTTCAGCGCCAGCTTCTCATTTTCTGCCGTCATCGCCGCCAGCGCTTTTTTGTTAAACGCTTCGCTGTCATCGGTAATAACCGGATTAAAAATAGGATCCATGGTGCCCATGGCATCCTGATGCGTTACCGCAACATCGCAGCCAGGAAAGGCACCGGCGGCAAAAAACTGTGCGGTTGCAACAGTACGCTGCAGGCTATTTGCATAGATGAAAACATCGTTGCTGTCCGGGCAGGTGCCGCCAGCCAGCACGCCCTGCTGCGTCAGCCACTGGCGGGTATATTGACCCATGTAGACTTCCAGCACGCCACCTTTTGTGGTGAGCTCACCGCCCGGCACATCCCATTGCGGCCAGCTCTTTTTAGTGGCTTGCTCCAGTGCGCTACCGTTCGTTGCCAGCGGCGCA
The DNA here is from genome assembly GCF_046940275.1 of Pantoea sp. SIMBA_079. NCBI lineage: Bacteria > Pseudomonadati > Pseudomonadota > Gammaproteobacteria > Enterobacterales > Erwiniaceae > Pantoea > Pantoea sp. SIMBA_079. The sequence goes on from NZ_JAWRYR010000004.1 coordinate 322,329, forward strand.
CGCAGGTTGTGACGGCTCAGCATCAGCACCTGCTGCAGCTGCATATCCCCTTCTGCTGCGGTCGCTGACAGGCTTACCGGCAGCGCCGCAACAACTGACAACGCGCAAAGACTCAGTTTTTTGATCATTGTGCCCATTCCATAATTCATCAGTGAAACACTCTGGCATTCAAACGATTAGCCCGCCAAAGAGCGAATTACCGCACAGTGTAACTCAGCTTGCTGACGAAAATCGCCCGCTGTTTATAAAAACTGTGAATGGACTATAGCAGTAAACGTCAGGGTTGTAGCAGCAGGAAGGATCAGGAAGATAAAGTGTGAAAAGCAAAAAGCCCGCATAAATGCGGGCTTCTTTAATTTGGCGGAGGAAGAGAGATTCGAACTCTCGGATGGTTTCCCATCGGCGGTTTTCAAGACCGCTGCCTTAAGCCACTCGGCCATCCCTCCGGATACAGATTGTACTTTACCTGCAGAGATAAAGTGGCGGAGGAGGAGAGATTCGAACTCTCGGATGGTTTCCCATCGGCGGTTTTCAAGACCGCTGCCTTAAGCCACTCGGCCACCCCTCCGCAATGAGGCGCACTATAAACATCCCCCAGGATGATGTAAAGCAGTGAATGAATCGTTCGCCTGAAAAACAGCCAAATTTATTTTTTTCGCCGTCAAAAACAGCATTCTGCTCAACGAAACAGCGGTTTATCGCGTAAAGAAGGGTAAAACGCCTTTGCTGTTCTGATCCCGCTGCGTATTCTCAGCGCATGTAAGGTGTCCTCTCTCTTTAAGGAGTAAATGATGGACAAAATTATCAGCTCATCGCAGCAGCAATCCCTGATCAGCACCCATAAAGTCCTGCGTAATACCTACTTTCTGCTGGGTCTGACGCTGGCGTTCTCCGCGGTTACGGCCACGCTAAGCACTGTGTATGCGCTCCCCTCACCCGGCTTAATTCTGATGCTGGTCGGGTTTTATGGTTTGATGTTTCTGACCTACCGTCTGGCAAATAGTCCGGCCGGAATAGCAGCAGCGTTCGCCTTCACGGGTTTTCTTGGCTACTGCCTGGGTCCTATCCTCAGCTCGTTTCTGAGCGCGGGCATGGGCGATGTTATTGCCATGGCGCTGGGCGGCACGGCGCTGGTGTTCTTCTGCTGTTCGGCCTATGTACTGACCACCCGCCGCGATATGTCATTCCTTGGCGGTATGATGATGGCAGGCTTTGTGGTTCTGCTGGTTGCGGTCGTGGCGAACCTGTTCCTGCAGCTGCCTGCCCTGCATCTGGCTATCAGTGCTCTTTTCATTCTTTTCTCTGCAGGTGCCATTCTGTGGGAGACCAGTAACATTATCCATGGCGGCGAGACTAACTATATTCGCGCTACCGTTGGGCTCTATGTCTCTCTCTATAATATCTTTGTCAGCCTGCTGAGCCTGCTGGGTTTCGCTAACCGCGATTAACGCCGCAGCGCACAAAAAGTAAACCCCGCTCCGGCGGGGTTTTTGCTTTTTTATAGGGCGGGAATTTACAATAACCGCAGATAACAGATGAGGAAAAGATGTGATTGTTAACGGCAGTGAGATTGTAACCGATGCAGAAGGTTATCTGACTAACCACGCTGACTGGCGTGAAGAGGTGGCGCTGGCAATTGCCCGGCAGGAAAATATCGAGATGAGTGACGCTCACTGGGAGGTTGTCCACTTTGTACGCGACTTTTACCGGGAATTTAATACCTCTCCCGCCGTGCGCATGCTGGTGAAGGCGATGGCGAAAAAGTATGGTGAAGAGAAAGGTAACAGCCGCTATCTGTTTCGCCTGTTTCCGGACGGCCCGGCAAAGCAGGCGACAAAAATCGCCGGCCTGCCGAAACCTGCGAAATGTCTCTGATCAGCCCGTGGTAAAGCTGTCTGGTAATTTTGTCAGCTGACAGGGCTCGGTCAGGACGTTATCCACCCGCGCACTGCGCGGCCCGCCTGCCTGAAGCCAGCTGATAAGCGTCCCGACCTGTTGTTCGTTACCACAGGCCAGCACCTCAACGCTGCCATCAGGCAGATTGCGGGCATGACCGGTCAGACCCAGCGTTTGCGCCTGCTGCTGGGTGTAATAACGGAAACCGACGCCCTGTACCATGCCATATACCCGGATTGTGCAGCTGCGATCAGCCATTGTACCTTTCCCCTATTCTGCGTTGCAATTTGACGCTTTCCACCGGAAAATGGCGCCTCATTTTTTCAGGTAAGCATAGCAAACTATGACCGTTCGATTGATTCTCACTAAGGGACGTGAAAAATCCCTGCTCCGCCGTCATCCCTGGGTCTTTTCCGGCGCCGTTGCGCGTATGGAAGGGAAAGCGCAGTCTGGCGAAACGATTGATATTTGCGACAGCAATGGCAAATGGCTGGCTCGCGCCGCTTATTCACCGGAGTCGCAAATTCGTGCGCGCGTCTGGAGCTGGCAACAGGATGAGTCAATCGATATCGCCTTCTTTGTACGCCGCTTAGAGCAGGCGCAACAGTGGCGCGACTGGCTGGCGACCCGTGACGGACTCGACAGCTATCGTCTGATCGCCGGCGAATCGGATGGTATGCCCGGCGTGACCATCGATCGCTTTGGGCATTTTCTGGTGCTGCAGCTACTCTCTGCAGGAGCAGAGTATCAGCGGCCTGCCATTGTTTCTGCGCTGCAGCAGTGCTATCCGGACTGCGCTATTTACGATCGTTCCGACGTCGCCGTGCGTAAAAAAGAGGGGCTGCCGCTGGCTCAGGGGCCGGTCAGTGGTGAACTGCCACCTGCCCTGCTGCCTATTACCGAGCACGGTATGAAACTGCTGGTGGACATTCAGGGCGGTCATAAAACCGGTTACTACCTTGATCAGCGTGATAGCCGTTTTGCCACCCGCCGCTATGCGCAGGATGCCCGCGTGCTGAACTGCTTCTCTTATACCGGCGGATTCGCCGTCTCGGCGCTGCTTGGCGGCTGCCGCGAAGTGGTGAGCGTGGATACGTCGCAGGATGCGCTGGACGTAGCAAAACAGAATGTTGAGCTGAACGGGCTTGATGTCTCGCGGGCGCAGTTTCTGCGGGATGACGTCTTTAAACTGCTGCGCCGCTACCGCGATGCGGGCGAAAAGTTTGATCTGATTATTATGGATCCGCCGAAATTCGTTGAGAACAAAAATCAGCTGATGGGCGCCTGTCGTGGTTACAAAGATATCAATATGCTGGCGATGCAGCTGCTTAATCCAGGCGGTATTCTGCTGACGTTCTCCTGCTCCGGCCTGATGGCAACGGATTTATTTCAGAAGATTGTGGCTGATGCGGCGCTGGATGCCGGACGTGATGTACAATTTATAGAGCAGTTCCGTCAGGCGGCCGATCATCCGGTAATAGCCAGCTATCCGGAAGGTCTCTATCTGAAAGGTTTTGCCTGCCGCGTACTGTGACTTGAAAACCAGATCCCTGCCCCCATATTCAGTGGCAGGTAAAGTTTTGGGAGGTCGCAATGATTGCCAGTAAATTTGGAATTGGACAGCAGGTCCGGCATCGTCTGTCAGGTGTGCTGGGTGTCATCGTCGATGTTGACCCTGAGTATTCGCTGGATGAACCGGAACTGGATGAAGTTGGTGCAACGGAAACGCTGCGTGCCGCCCCCTGGTATCATGTAGTGATGGAAGATGAAGAGGGCGAACAGGTGCACACCTATGTTGCAGAAGTGCAGCTGGCGGGGGAAACACTGTTCGAGCATCCGGAGCAGCCCTCTATGGATGAGCTGGCCGCCTCTATCCGGCAGCAGCTGCAGGCACCCAGCCTGCGACACTAATTATATCGGCGACGCAGGTCGCCGTTTTATTATCTGATTTATGCTGGCGTAATATTGAGACGCGGGATCTCGATTTTTGGACAGCGATCCATAATCACCGTCAGCCCAGCATCACTTGCCAGTACTGCCGCCTGCTCATTGATCACACCGAGCTGCAGCCACAATGTTTTCGCCCCAATCGCAATAGCGTCCTGTGCCACCTCCCATGCTGCCTCAGCATTACGAAATACATCCACCATATCGACTTTTCCCGGTATCTCCGCCAGTGAAGCATAGGCGGTCTGCCCCATCAGCTGCTGCCCGGCGAGCTTTGGACTCACCGGAATAACCTCATATCCCTGGTCCAGTAAATAACGCATCACGCCATAACTGGGACGAGTGGGTTTATCGCTGGCCCCTACCAGTGCAATACGACGGGTGTTCATCAGCACATCACGGATCACTTGATCGTTCATTCTCTTCCCCCTCTCTCTGTTGCCAGAGTGTAGCTGCCCTATCTGCACGCGATGCAAGCAGCAAAGATGAAATGTTTGCACCAGAACACGAATAAATATGTTTAAATGTAACTTTAGTGCCATAATGAAATACTTTGCTACACATCACTGATTACCCGCCATATTTCGGGAGTAGAAATGAAGCTGTCTCCGGCTGTTACAGGCATTATTGCGCTGCTTGTCACAGCATCCTGCCCCGCTATTACGCTTAAACTCGATCCGCAGATTGATTTACTGGTGCTGGACGGGCGTAAAATTGCCGGCTCACTGCTGAAAGGCGCAGATAGCCTTGAGCTGGAGCAAGGGCAGCATCAGTTTCTGTTCCGCGTCGAAAAACCCTGTCCTGACGCAACCCATTTTCAGTCGGTACCGATGATTGTTACGTTCACCGCTGCAGCACACTCTGTGGCGATCCACCTGCCCTCACTGAATAGCCGGCGTGAACGCAGTACATTTAACAAACTTCTGAACTTCAGGCTGGTTGATGAACGGGGCATGGAGATTGCCAGCCTTCGCGATCGTCTGCCGCAGAGCGGCGGCAGCGACATGGCGCAGGCCATGATGGTTTATAACCGCGCAGCACAGATGGCATCAGTACCACGCTTTGCCTCTCCTTCAGCCACAGCTGTAAGCGAAAACCCCGATTTTGCCTGGCAGGATGCCAGCGATTTGCCCTCAATACAGCGCTGGTTTAAACGCTTTGACGCAGCAACCCGGCAGAAATTGCTCAGCTGGATGAAAACCCTGCGTACCAGCTAGTGACTTGCCCAGTTTTCCGCTGATGCGCTGCTACCAGACTCAGGCTTTACGCGCCACTGGTACACCCAGCTCACGCAGCTGATCGACAAAAGGTGACGGAGAGGCTTTATTAAACAGCAGCCACAGCTGCTCACGTGCCCGCGTCATAGCCACATAAGCGAGGCGCCGCTCTTCCGCATCAGGAAAATCCTCCACAGGGGGCAGCAGTCCCTGCTCCAGCACTGACTCGCGCGCCGGCGCCGGAAAGCCGTCAGCTCCCTGATGGAGCCCGGTCAGGATGACGTACTCTGCCTGCTGGCCTTTACTGGCGTGGATTGTCATAAACTCCAGCTGTAAGCCGGGCCAGCGCGTTTTTGCCCGGTCCAGCAGCGCCGGACGCAGATGATGGTAGCGCGCCAGCAGCAGAATCCTCTCCTCCGGTTGCGCAAATCCGCTGAGTTTATCCAGCAGCCCTTCCAGCTGATCGTCTGGCAGCAGCGTCACCGCTTTTTTACTTTCCTTGCTCAGACTGGTAAGCGTTTTTTTTATCTGATGCGGATTTTGCTGAATAAACCGGTTAGCGATGTCACCAATACGGGCATTAAAGCGATAAGTGGTATCCAGCACGCAGCTGTCGCCGCTGCCAAAATAGTGATGAAAAGCTGTCGTCAGAGTGAGCTTAGCGCCGCTAAAGCGATAGATTGCCTGCCAGTCATCTCCTGCAGCAAACAGGCTGGTACGGGCATTCTGCGCACGCAGTGCCATCAACAGTGCAGCACGCTGTGGCGAGATATCCTGAAATTCATCAACCAGGATATGTTTCCAGGGACTGATAAAGCGCCTTTTTTCCAGCACATCTGTTGCCTGCTGGATCAGACCGGTAAAATCAACGGCGCCTTCCGCTTTTAGCGCACTTTTCCACGCTTTCAGCAGCGGTGCCATTAATTTCGCCTGCTTACTGAAGCTGTCGCGCCACGCTTCCGGAACGGCCGCGATCGTTTCCGCCTGCGTACCGCTCTGCATGCGTATCAGGCTCAGCCACTGCTCGAGACGCGGTGCCAGTCGTTGTGCAATAGCGCTATCCTGCCAGAATGCGCCTTCCGGCAGCGTCCACGCCAGATCGTCCTCCAGCCACTGACGCCAGCCGCTGGCCTGCGACTTTTTAGCCGCACACTGCTCGCGCCAGCTCTCCAGCAGCAGCTGGCGACGGGCTGCGCTGTCACTCTCCAGCTGGCTGATGACTGGCGGTTTGCGGCCCCCCTCGCGAATGATATGCAGCGCCAGCGCATGAAAGGTACGCGCCTGCATATCCTGTACGTTGAGCCGCGCGGCTATGCGTTCATTTATCTCTTCCGCAGCTTCGCGGCCAAATGCCAGCAGCAAAATCTGGTCCGGATGAGCCAGCCGGCGCTGCAGCAGCCAGCCAGCACGTGCTACCAGCACAGAGGTTTTACCGCTGCCTGCTCCCGCCAGTACCAGCAACGTCTCTTCACCATTAACCACGGCCTCTGCCTGCGCCCCGTTAAGCGGCGTGCGCTCAACCGTAGCAAAAAAATCGGGGTTTTCCTGAATCACCCGCTCGCTCCAGCGGCGATTGCGCTGGCGAATGGTTGCTTCCCCCTTTTCCAGCCACTGCCGGCAGCGATGCCAGCGTTCACGACAGTTATCCAGCGTTTCCAGGCGCGCCAGCGGCAGCGGCAGCGCCGCGATCGTCTCATCAACCCGGGCAAGGATAGCCGCCAGCTCACGTCGCTTCAGCCAGCGATCCTCTTCAGTCAGCTGCGAAATATGCTGCAGTAGCTCATCCAGTACGCCTGCGCTGATATGACTCATCTCAGCGCTCCACTGCTGCCAGGTGTGCTGCAGGTGGTGATAAAAACGCTGCGTCTCCTGCCACTCCGTGCCGTGCAGCCGCACCACCTGATTTTCCGCCAGCAGGAACTCCAGCTCCCCCCATACCAGACCGCGTTTACAGCTGATATCCAGCAGCTGATTAAACGGAATAAGATATTCATGGCGGTCACCGCTGACTTCAACTCCGGCGGTCAGCAAACGCACCCGATTATAAGGATGCTGCGCAAGACGTTTACCCATTGCTGTTGCTTTCAGTTCCATGTCCGCATCATCAGGTGAAATTCAGTTATTGCGCAGTTTACCTGTCAGACACTTGGCGCTCCAGCCTTAAAACAGGCTAAACTGTACTCAACAAAGTATTTATATTTAATGTAGTTAAATTTCATGTAGTTACATTAGTAAAGTCTTTAATTATTATTCATATGGCAGCAAATTGGCAGCGGATTTTTTCTGGCTGGCAGCAGACATAAAAAAACCCGCTTTCGCGGGCTTCGTTCAATGCAGCTGTAAGGGCTGCTGCTCTTGATTCACATGCAACGGAACTCTGTTCACCTCACCGGGGCAAACGATGATTCCAGTGAGTGATTCATGCGTCTTAAAAGTGCAGCTACAGTTGATATTTGTGCACTGATGATAACGCTCCTTTGTTTCCTTTGAAATATAACGGCTGCTTTTAGCGTGAGCAGCGGTGCTGCAGAGTGGGCAGTGCATCATGATGGCAGTCCTTTAAAATCGAGAGGTGGAGACTGCATGCATTTTGATTAATCAAACTTAAATTTGCAAATTTAAGTTTTATCTAATTCCTTTTAATCATCTCCACTTGATTCTGCCTGATACTCAACATCGGACAACAGTACCTCAAACTCCAGCTGTGTCGTGTAGCCGCTGTCATTCAGGCTGTGCGTGACCTTACTGATCAGCCACGGCTGCGCATCAATCACCGACTTAAACCCGCTGACCTTCACCGGCGTTTCCGGGTACAGGTCGGCGCGGCCCCTTGCCAGCGTGAGCGAGAACTCAGCGACGCCGCGCTGCAGCTTCTCCCATTTGGCCTTTGCAGCATGCATCGCGGACGCCTGGCTGGAAAACACCGTCGTCAGCGTAAACACGTTGTCCTGGCTCCCGGCCAGATAATCCCCCTGCCGGGCTTCAGGCGCCTTTGCCTTAACCACCTTTTTCTTTTTCGTTTCAGGATGGTGAAAGCCGTAGTGAACTTCCGGCTTTTTCTTTCGCTGCAGCTTCACCTTTTTGGGCTTCGGGTCTTTGGTGTGCAGCCAGCTGGCCGACACGCCCGTATAGGCGCCACGGTCAGCAATGCTGAAGGTGTGCCGGTCGCCGTTCTGGCGGGTAATCGTCACCTGCGGAATCGGCTTACCGCCGGCGGTAACGCCGCCGCCCGGGCGGATAAACAGCAGCCTGCCGGCTTTGATGGCCGCAACGGCGCCATACAGCGTGGCAAGCCGCGTCAGAAATTTGGCGTCGGTTTCCTGCGTCTGGTCAAGGTGCGCCACGACAATCCCGGCAAAGCCGTCGGCCAGCATCAGCTCCAGCTTATTGCGCGCGGCTATCTGCGACACGATTTGCCCGAGCGTGGTGTCGTGATAGGACACCTCGCGGCGTGAGTTCAGCGAGCCGCGAAAATCGGCGCTGCGGGCGCGGATGGTCATGGTGTCCGGCGCGCCGTGATGCTCCACTTCATCCACCGTGAAACTGCCCTTGCCCGTGAGCGCCTGCCCTTTCCAGCCGAGAAACAGCGACACCTCCGCGCCGCGCGCGGGCATTGCCAGCTGCCCGTCGGCGTCGTCCAGCTCGATATCCAGCTGATCGGCCTCAAAGCCCCGGTTATCCGTCAGGGTGAGCGAGATCAGCCGGTCCCTGATGCTGGTCGTTATATCCTTTGCGTTCACCCGGAGCTGAAAGTCAGGCGCGAGCCGGGCGCCCATCTGCACGGGCAGGCTGCTGATGCCGGTCATAGTGAGAACCCTCCCGCCCCCGACAGAAGACTGCCGGCCGCTGATTTCACGCTGTTAATCGCAGAAGAAAGCTGGCCCGGCAGGTTGCCGGCGCCGCTGACGAGGCCGCCGGCCTGCTGCTTAAGGTCGCCGAACATGGCGGTCAGCGATTCATCAACGCGCTTCAGGTTCAGCGTGAACGTGATTTTGCTGGCCGTGCCGTTCGGGAAAAATTCACTGTGCGTGTTTGCGATACTTTCAACAACGTACATGCCGTAAATCATGCCGCTGCCGCCAATCAGGGGCCACGCCATGCCCTGATCGGCAAGCAGCCGCACCGTTGTCAGGGAAACCGCGCCGCCCGTTATTTCGGGGCGCAGCTCCCCGGACAGCGTGATTTTTTCATCGCCCGGCCCGATAAACTGCGCCGCCGGGCGCAGGCCAAAGCGGCTGTTTGTGGGCCAGCGGTAGTCGATGTTCTGCTGCAGCTCGCCGTAGGGCAGCGTCTGGCGCATGAACGGCATCATGCCGTAGATCATCATCATCGGTTATTCCTCCCATCCCATTTTGCTGCGGTTCTGCGCCTGCCGGTTGCGCTGCTCCCGCGCCTGATGCTGCGACATCAGCGCCAGCGCGTCGTCTTTTGTCATACCTTCATGCATCTGAAGCGTGTACTGATAGGTATTCTGGCTGCGGTCGGTAAAGCCGCCGCCCGCCCCCGGCGAGGACACCGGGCGGTAAGGTGCGCCGCCGGTCGCCAGACTGTACTGCAGCCCGCCGGTATCGGCGCCGGCGCCGCCGGTCGCCAGCAGGTCGGGCGACGGCACTTTATCTTTCAGCCCGTCTGATTTCGTGTCGATAATGCCGAGCTTTTCCAGCACCCAGTCTATGCCGCCGCGCAACTGGTTAAGGGCTTCACCGGGTATCTTCAGCGCGTCGGCGAGCATGCTGCCGAACTTTTTACCCATATCACCGGCGGCGGCAAGCTCGGTCTGTGTGGATTTCACCGGCTCCAGCAGCCTGCCGAACCACTCCCACAGCGATTTGACCTTATCCCCGACGGCGGAAAACAGCGGCGTGAGCGTGCCGAAGGCGTCGCCAATCGGCCCCATCGCCGCGACAAACCCCTCCGCAAAGCCTTTGATAAAGGCGCTGATGGGTTCCCAGTATTTACGGACCAGCAGCGCGCCGGCCACAATCGCCGCCGCTACCGCCATCACCGGAAGCGTAATCGCGCCGAGCGCCGTCACGATGGCGCCGCCGGCCATGCTGAAGCCCGCGCCGAGCAGCCCCGCTCCGGCTATGAGCGCGTTGAGGCCCGCCATCACCGGCCAGACAATCAGCCCCACGCCGCCGAGCACGGTCGTCAGCCCCGCCACGGCCCCGGCCAGAATCACCAGTTTTGTGGTGAGGGCCGGATTTGCGTCCGTCCAGGCTCTGAGTTTTCCCAGCCAGCGCGTCGCGGTCTGCGTCAGGGTGCGCAGGTCTGAGTCGGTGTCTTTGAAGGCGTTAAAGCGCAGCCCCTCAAACTCCCCTTTCAGGCGGGCAATATCACCCGACAGATTATCGCGCAGCGTGTTTCCCATGCTCTCAGCCGCGCCGCTCACGTCTCCGAGCCTGTCTTTCATTCCGGCCAGCGCGCCGAGAAAGGCCGGTATCTGGTCCACGGATAAATCTTCCGCCGGCGTGCCGAACAGGGAAATAGCGAGGCTTGCCCGCTCGGCCGGGTCTTTGACGGCCAGCAGCCCCTTAGCGGTTTTCTGCATGGCCTCGCGGGCCTTGCTGCCGCCCGAGGCAATTGCGCGCGACATCTTCAGGGCATTCAGCCCGATTTGCTCATAGGCCATGACGCTGTTTTTCGACATATCCGAGCCGCGTATGCTGAACTCCTTGATCGCGTCCCCGGTCTTGTCCAGGGCAAACTTGCCCTGCTTCGACATATCAACGAGCAGCGACATCGCCTCGGCGCCCGTAAAGCCCATGTTGCGAAAGTGCGTCGAGTATTCGTGCAGGATTTCCGGCATCTCGCCGCGCATCTCAGCCGACACGCGCTGCATCCCGGACACGATTAAATCCAGCGCCTCGTCGCTGCTGCCCGCGAGATTGTTTTTCATCATGATCGCGGCAATCTGGATGCTTTCCGCCGTGTCGGTGCCGAAGGCGGTCTGCATATCCAGCGCCTTGCGGGTGATGCGGTCCAGCTCCGCCGAGCCCACGTCGCCGAGCGTGCCGAGCGTGCTGCGCACCGCCGACACGGCCTCGGTGATTTTTTCAATGTCGCTGCTTACGCCCGAGGCGCTGATGCGCTGAATGGCTGCGGCGTACTGCCCGCCCTTCTCCGCGCTTTCGCCCTGGCGCGCCGCGATAAGCGCCCCGCTCTGCTGCGAATGCACCTCCGGCGCCATCAGCCGGCTGCCGGCGTAGAGCGCGGCGCTCCCGCCCGCAAACGCAGCGGCGCCGCCGTTGCGCACCTTCGCCGACAGCTCCTGCCCGCGCCGGTATCGTTCGCTCACGCGGTTCAGCTGCTCCTGCTGCTGATTCAGGCGCTGCAGCTCCTGCTTTTGCCGGCTCAGGCTCAGCGTTGCCTGCGCGGCCTCGTCTTTGAGGCGCTTCTGCTCGCTGCTCAGGCGGCGGGTTGATATGCCGGCGGCGCTCAGCGCGTCGCGCTGCTGCTGCACCGACAGGCGCAGGCTGTTTGATTTCACCTGCAGCGCGGCGGCCGCCTGCCGGGCCTTTTCCAGCTCGCGGGCCTGCGCCGCCGTTGGCCGTGCAGTGTTGCTGAAGGCCACGCCCAGCGCGGCGGCCTCCTGCTGCGCCTTCTTCAGCTTCTGTTCGGTGACGGCAAGCTGGCCGCTCGTGCGCCGGAAACCCTCAATCCGGGACGCCTGCGCGTCCAGCTTTCTGAGCGTTTCCTGCGTGTCGGTAATGCCGCCTGATAGCCTGCGGGTTTCGTTCTGAACGGCTTTAAACGGGCGGGTCGCCTGGTCTACCGCCTTCAGCATCACCTGCAGTCTGAGGTTATTGCTCATCCGGGGTTGCTCCGCTGCGGATCATGGCTTTATGCCGCCAGTCCACTACTTCAGCCAGCGGCATGTCGTACATCTCGGAGGGCTGCCAGTGGAATATCGTGGCAATGTCGGCCATCAGGTCGTTAACAGTCAGGCCGGGCGGCCAGTCTACTCTGCCAGCTTCGGAGACAAAAAACCGATCACCACGCCCGCGAGCGCAATCAGGTCGGCCGGATCAAGACCGTTGCACTCGGCTTTGGTCAGCGACGGTACGGTGATGCGGGGCAGCACGGCCAGCAGCGCGTCCACGTCCGAGGCGGCAAGGTCGGCGAGGCGCACGCCGCGCAGCGCGCCGGCGTTCGGCTTACTCAGTTCCACCTTGCCGATTTGAGTGTCGCCGCGCGTTACCGGCGCGCCCAGTACGATGATATTTTCGCTCTTATCCATGTTTCTTTGCTCTCTGTTCACTGTGGTCAGTTAAGGCCGGCGCCGGTCCGGCGCTGGCGTGCGGGTTATACCAGGCCGATGTTTTTGCGGCGCTGCTCAAGCCGGTCCGTGCCGTTGACCTTTTCGATCATGTTCACGGTGTCGATTTCAATCAGCTCTTTGCCGTTATACGTCAGCTTGTAGTAGGTATTTTTACTGGTGATTTTGGTTTCGGTTTCCTCGCCCGGCCTGGCTTCACCAAAGTCAAAGCTCTGGTGTTTACCGCGCACCTCAACCTCGACCGCGATTTCCTCGCCGGTGTCGTCGCGCTGATAAGAGCCGGTAAAGCGCAGCGGCACGGCGGACGCGCCCCACTGCGAGAGGATCAGCTCGTCAATGCCGCCGATGCTCCATTCCATGTCCAGCGCGTCATCTTCCAGCCCGTTGTCAATGTGCGCAGCGCCGCTCATGCCGCCGGCGCGGAACGGGTCGAGCTTGCGCGCCAGCTTCGGCAGGGTGACGGAGGTCACGACGCCCTGATAGCTGTTGGCGTCGTTGAAAAGGTTCATGCCCTTCAGTTTGCGTGGCAGTGCCATTTATCCGGCTCCTCAGCTGTTTACGGATGCGGCGAAGTTCGCCAGATATTTGTCGGAGATGCGCTGGCGCAGGGTTAAATCTTCCAGCGGCGGCACCGGCGTATAGTCGTAATCAATAAAGAGCTTACCCGCCTTCAGGGACTCTTTATCGTTGGCGCTTTCGTCATACCAGGCGGACGCGCCGATCAGATAGCCGGCGCTGACCAGCTCGCGAAACTTGGCGTTTATGCCCGCGATAATTTCCTTAACGAGCACCGGCGTCAGCGGCTTATCAACCGCCCACATGTGCGCCTCGGCCATCGTGTCGGCCAGCACCTGCGCCGTGCGGGTGTAGTTCTCAAACTGGAAAAGCGGATCGTCGCTGCAGGTGCGGTTGCCCCAGAAGCGAAAGCCGTCTTTGCGAATAAGCGTCGTGACGTCCGCCTCATTGAGCAGGTCGGCGTCGGTGCCGGTCTGCTGCAAATCCCAGAACACCGACGCGGAGATGCCGGTCACGCCGTTTACGCCGACGTTGGACAGGGTTTTATGCCAGCCCGTGTCGTTGTCGATTTTGGCTCGCAGGCCCAGCGCACGGGCGGTTGCGTAAGCCACGTCAGACTTGTTTGCTGAGGTATTCCACGCGAGGAAGTCAGGCCAGATAACCATGATTTCGCGCTGGCTGAAGTTCTGACGGTACAGCCGGGCCTCGGAGATGGTTTTACACCCCCACGCCGACACGTAGGCGAAGGCGCGCAGCTGCTGTGCAACGGCCGCGAGCGCGGTTGCCACCTCCAGTGAATCCAGCCCCGGCACGCCGAGGATGCGCGGCTTTACGTCGAGCTGCGTCTGCGAGGCAAGCAGCGCCTTCATGCCGGTGTACTGCCCGTTTTCGTCCGTACCGCCGATAATGCTGGAAATGGTTTCGGCCTCGTCGGCGCCTTCGGCTACGCGCACCACGACCGTGACGGGCCTTGACTGATCGGCGATGGCCTGGAGCGCGGCGGCAAGCGTGCCCTTTTTCCCCGCTTTGCCGATGGCGCTCTGCACGTTGGTGATTAGCACCGGCATATTCAGCGGAAACGCGGTCGCGTCCGCATCCTGCGCGGTGCAGACCATACCAACGATAGCGGTTGATACGGTGGAGATAGTGCGCGTGCCGTCGTTGATTTCGACGACGCGGACACCGTGATGATAATCAGCCATTCTGATGCACTCCTGATAAAAGGTGTGCTCAGGGTGTCAGGTCAGCCGGGGCGCTGCATCTGAAGGGGGTTTGCTGAGCCGTCAGCAGACAGATTTATAATCTCCCGCTGCCGGCCTGCCGGTATGTACCGGTAAAGCGTTTTAACGGACACCTCAAGCACCAGGGCTATCTGCTGCAGCGTGGCGCCGTTCGCCAGCATTCTCTCGGCGCGTCCGATAATGTCAGGCGTCATTACCCGGCGCCTGCCTCCGATGCGCCCTTTTTCCCGCGCGGCGGCCAGCCCGGCGCGGGTGCGCTCGACGATCAGCTCGCGCTCCATTTCAGCAAGCGCGCCCATTACGTGAAAGAAAAAGCGCCCCATCGCCGTGCCGGTGTCGATGCTGTCCGTCAGGCTGCGGAATCCTACGCCGCGCTCGCGCAGTTCTTCGGTGAGCATAACGAGATGCCGCATGCTGCGCCCGAGCCGGTCGAGCTTCCATACGACCAGCGTGTCGCCCGCCTTCAGGGTGCGCAGCGCTTTTTTCAGGCCGGGCCTGTCCCGCGTCTTTCCGCTTATTTTATCCTCGAAAATCAGCTCACAATCTGCACTCATGAGCGCATTGCGCTGCAAATCCGTGTTCTGGTCATTTGTTGACACCCTGATATAGCCAATTAGCACCGTTAACCCCTGCAAAATGCCGGTGAGTGTGCCAGCGGCTGCCGCTTCAGGACCAGGGGTTTCTTTCCTTTAAGCCTTTTATTGCACGGTATGTTTTTGAGTAGCATTGAATATTGATCAGCATGAGCTTTTCAGAAGAAAAAACTCTGCCAGAAAATGGTATAAAAAGGTATATTCTTAATATCCTTCAAGGTTTTGGAACGAATAACTGCAGGTAAAATAATGAGCACACAGGCAGACAACACTCAAAATAATAATCACATAGCTAAGCTTGCACTTGCTATGAATGATTACAGCCATTTTTTCTCTATACGTCGTCATCTAAATATAAATTTCATCCGAGACTTAAACGGAAGTGGAATACAGGGCCTGTTTATCAAACGGCAAAGCGATGAGGAAAATTTAATCCAAGTCATTTTTGACTACACCTACAATGAAAGCGAGACTTTCCTTTATGAAGCGGATCTTTTTATGGATCAACGAAAAGATTATGAACCTACTCTTAACAAAGGAAAGCACAAGTTCATTGTAAAGAAAGCTGAAATTAAAATAGACTGGGAAGATGATGAAATGAATCTTTGGCGTTCTGATATTAAACGACTTACGAGGCCGCATGTTACTCTCGAAGATTGGTTAGCTAATGACTCAGAGATGCTAGTGCGTTGCGACTCCTTTTTATTTTGTCGTAAGCCCGTCATTTTCACATCAAACGATCTTAGACGATATATTGCTATGGGCCTAACTCTAGATGATTTAAAAAAGCGCCTCAAATGTATGAAGTGTGGCAAACATATAGCCAGCATTTCAGCTTTTTAATCAGCCAGCATGATTTTATTAACCATTAGTTAAATTGCATATATCAAAAATCAGTGCATCAAGGATGCACGCTGTAACCGCTCCTGATACATAGCGAACCAAATACGCAAAAATCAGATGTTCTTTCTTTTAAACCTCGGTTTGGGCGAAGCAGCAAAGCGGGAAGTTGGAACCGGTAGCGGAGAACTGCCGGATATGAGTTTTTTTG